>NZ_CP170704.1:3422500-3577500 GCF_047900555.1 Clostridium sp. HCS.1
ATTTTATTAAAATTAGAATTTTCAGTATCAGCAGTATGATTATATACTACGTCCATAACAACTTTGAATCCTAATTCATGAAGATTCATTATTAATTCTTTTAATTCCCTTATCCTAACTTCACTATTATATGGATTTGTTGAATAAGATCCCTCTGGAACATTGTAGTTTAAAGGGTCATATCCCCAATTATATTCATTCTCATTAAAATACATTTCATTTAAATTTTTATAATCGAATATCGGTAGTAGTTGTATAACGTTTACTCCTAATTCTTTTAGATGATTTACTCCTGTTTTTATTTCACTTTCCAAATATGAGGTATCCTTATGAAATCCTTTGAACTTTCCTTTTATATCATTATGAACACCAGAGTTATCATCTATTGTAAAGTCTCTAACGTTTGCTTCATATATAATTGCATCTAAAGGACTATCTAATTGGGGAATTTTGTGATTTTCCCATCCTAAAGGATTAGTCTCCCTCAAGTCTATTACCATTCCTCTATTACCATTAACCCCTACTGCTTTTGCATATGGATCTACTACTTCATATTCTGTTTCTTCTCTTTTTATAATATAATTATAAAACTCTCCATTTAAGTCTCCAAGAATTTCTATTTCCCATATACCATTCTCTTTATATTCCATGCTCTCAACTTTATCAGGAGCTATATTATACCTATATCCATCATTACCAAAAAATATTATTTTCACCGAATCTGCTAAAGGTGCCCAAAGCTTAAAAATAGTTTTTTCTTTACTATAAATTGCTCCTAATTTCCCATCATATTTATACAATTCATCAAAATCTTCTACTGAATATTTTTCAAACAGCTTGACCATATAATCACCTCCTTAAAGCTATTATATTATAAAATTTTTTATTTTTATATCTTTTCTCTATGTTTTGTTTAAAATACAAAATACATAAATACTTTTTTGTTATTTTATAAAAAATAAAAAAGCTTACGATAACTCGTAAGCTTTTTTTGGAGCGGGTGATGAGAATCGAACTCACGTAACTTGCTTGGAAGGCAAGGGCTCTACCATTGAGCTACACCCGCGTATTATGGAGCGAAAGACGGGACTCGAACCCGCAACATTCACCTTGGCAAGGTGACGCTCTACCATTGAGCCACTTCCGCTTATTTTTTGTAATTTTAAAATATATATGGTGCAGATGAAGGGAGTCGAACCCCCACGCCAATGGCGCTAGATCCTAAGTCTAGTGCGTCTGCCAATTCCGCCACATCTGCATATATATTTGGTGGCTTACCCGGGAATCGAACCCGGTACACCTTGATTAAAAGTCAAGTGCTCTACCGAATGAGCTAGTAAACCACATGGCTGGGATAGCAGGATTCGAACCTACGAATACCGCAGTCAAAGTGCGGTGCCTTACCGCTTGGCGATATCCCAGTATTTAATGGGGTGAACGATGGGACTCGAACCCACGACAACCAGTGCCACAAACTGGCGCTCTACCAACTGAACTACGTTCACCATTAATGGTGCGTTATCAGGGGATCGAACCCGGGACACCCTGATTAAGAGTCAGGTGCTCTACCAACTGAGCTAATAACGCATAACTGGTGCGTGTTAAGAGATTCGAACTCCTGGCCCACGCCTTAGAAGGGCGTTGCTCTATCCAGCTGAGCTAAACACGCGTATTAACCATTAACATATTATGTTTATGGAGCGGGTGATGAGAATCGAACTCACGTAACTTGCTTGGAAGGCAAGGGCTCTACCATTGAGCTACACCCGCATATTATGGAGCGAAAGACGGGACTCGAACCCGCAACATTCACCTTGGCAAGGTGACGCTCTACCATTGAGCCACTTCCGCTTATCTTTTGTAATTTTAAAATATATATGGTGCAGATGAAGGGAGTCGAACCCCCACGCCAATGGCGCTAGATCCTAAGTCTAGTGCGTCTGCCAATTCCGCCACATCTGCATATATATTTGGTGGCTTACCCGGGAATCGAACCCGGTACACCTTGATTAAAAGTCAAGTGCTCTACCGAATGAGCTAGTAAACCACATGGCTGGGATAGCAGGATTCGAACCTACGAATACCGCAGTCAAAGTGCGGTGCCTTACCGCTTGGCGATATCCCAGTATTTAATGGGGTGAACGATGGGACTCGAACCCACGACAACCAGTGCCACAAACTGGCGCTCTACCAACTGAACTACGTTCACCATTAATGGTGCGTGTTAAGAGATTCGAACTCCTGGCCCACGCCTTAGAAGGGCGTTGCTCTATCCAGCTGAGCTAAACACGCATATTAATTTAAATGGAGCGGGTGATGAGAATCGAACTCACGTAACTTGCTTGGAAGGCAAGGGCTCTACCATTGAGCTACACCCGCATATTAGGTTTTAAATGGTCGGGGTGACAGGGATTGAACCTGCGACCTCATGGTCCCAAACCACGCGCGCTCCCATCTGCGCCACACCCCGAGATTATGGTGCGTGTTAAGAGATTCGAACTCCTGGCCCACGCCTTAGAAGGGCGTTGCTCTATCCAGCTGAGCTAAACACGCATATTCTCGTAAAGAACATAAGTTATTTTATATCATTACTGTCTACTTGTCAATATCTTTTTTTTAAACCTTTTTAGTGGAGCGGGTGATGAGAATCGAACTCACGTAACTTGCTTGGAAGGCAAGGGCTCTACCATTGAGCTACACCCGCATATTAGGTTTTAAATGGTCGGGGTGACAGGGATTGAACCTGCGACCTCATGGTCCCAAACCACGCGCGCTCCCATCTGCGCCACACCCCGATATCTAATATCTCTCAGCGACAATGTTTATTCTACAATAGGAATAGCAATCCGTCAATAGCTTTTTTTAAATAAAATTAATAAAAATATATGTTTTTTACATAAAACATAACAATAATACAATAATAAAACGGATTGCTTAGCCTAATAACTATATTTCCTGAATATATAACTCAGGCTTTTTCCCCTTATCTATTTCTATAAATCCCATTGTTCTTTTGGTGCTTCCATAAGGAAAAGTTATACTTCCAGGATTCATTATAATAATTCCATCATAATTACTTATTAGGGCCTTATGTGAATGACCAAAAAGAACTATGTCAGCTCCAACTGATTTTCCCTTATAAAATATAGTATTATATTCATATTTTACATTGTACATATTACCATGAGTTATGAATATCTTTACTCCCATAACATCTATTATTCTTTCATTGGGATATTCATTACTCATATCACAATTTCCTTTAACGGCATATATTTCTCCGTTAAAGTCCTTCTCTAAAATTCTAGTGTCTGGAGCTCCATCTCCACAATGTATTAAAACATCTACATCTTTAAGATATTTTTTTACTGCATTTATATTAGAAGCTTCATAATGTGAATCACTTATAACAGCAATTTTCATTTTTCCCTCCTACAATAATTCCTCAATTATTTTTCTAGCCTTTTGAAGTGCATTTCCTCTGTGTGATATCTTATTCTTCTCTTCAATAGTAAGTTCAGCAAAACTTTTATTTAATGGTTCATAAAAGAACAATGGATCATATCCAAAGCCACCATTCCCTTTTTCATTCTCTAATATATAACCTTCAACGGTTCCTTTTATACCCCTATATTCATTCTTATCATTTATAATTGCTAATTGACAAACAAATCTTGCTTTTCTATTTTTATAATCAACTCCTTCTAAATTTAAAAGAAGTTTTTCATTATTTTTTTTATCATTTCCATGCTCACCAGCATATCTTGCTGAAAAAACTCCTGGCTCACCATTTAAATATTCAACTTCTAAACCAGAATCATCTGACATAATGATAAAATTACTTTCACCTTTTTTAATTAATTCCTTATATATTTCTGTACTTTTCTTTTTTGCATTTTCTTCAAAAGTAAGCCCATCTTCTTCTACATCTATGTTTAATCCTATATCCTTTAATGATAAAACATCAATATCAATATCCCTTAAAATTCTTTTTATCTCTTTTATTTTACCTGAATTATTACTAGCAATAATTAACTTTTTCATAAACTATTTTCCTCCAGTCCCTATCCATAGTGCATCCATCTTTAATGCATCTTTTTGGATTTGAACCATTTGCTTAATTCCTTTTTGAGCTAAATCTAGTAATTCATTTAATTCACTTCTACTAAATGGAGATTCTTCACCTGTACCTTGAATTTCTATAAACTCTCCTTCATCTGTAGCTATTACATTCATATCTACTTTTGCATTAGAGTCTTCCTCATAACATAAGTCCAGTATTTTTTCTTCATTAAGAATTCCTACACTTGTTGCACTTACAAATTTTCTTATTGGATAAACTTCAAAAGGTTTTTCTTTATGAAGTTTATTGACTGCATCTACTAAAGCCACAAAGGCACCAGTAATAGAAGTTGTTCTTGTACCTCCATCTGCTTGTATTACATCACAATCTATCCAAATAGTTTTTTCACCAAGTGCTTTTAAATCCATAACAGATCTTAAGGCTCTTCCTATTAACCTTTGAATCTCCATAGTTCTACCATCTATCTTTAGTCTAGCTATATCTCTAACCTTTCTTGTTCCAGTAGATCTTGGTAACATATTATATTCAGCTGTTATCCACCCTTCACCTTGACCTTTTAAAAAAGGTGGTACTTTATCTTCTATAGAGGCTGTACAAATTACCTTTGTATCGCCAACTTCTATTAATACAGAGCCTTCTGCATACTTTGTATATCCTCTAGTAATTTTAGTTGATCTCACTTGATCATTTTTTCTTCCATCTATTCTCATGTTATTACCTCCATTTCTTAATACTATAAAAATTTATGCACTATTTTAACTTTAAACTCATATTATTAATATGAGGATTAATGAAGAGGTGAAGAATTTGCGATATATAGGACCATATTTTAGAATGAATAAATTATCTTATAAAGAAATTAACGGCCAACTTTTTTATTTATCAAAAGAGGCCATACGAACTTTAGTACTAGAGTCAAAATGTGGATTAGTTGATTCTACTAAAAATTATAAAAAATTATCATCCTCTATTGATATTACCACATCCACCAATTTTTCTCCACTACTATGTATATATAGAAAAGCATCTCCAAACTATATTCATAGCAAGAATTATAATGGGTTTGATGAAGAATCCTTTAAAAAGGAAATTTGCCCAACAACTAATGCACTATTGACTACAAGTATACTTAATTTATCTACTTATTATTCAAGATTTAAAGATGTAGATGAAAAATTATATGCCTATTCTAAGGTGTATAAAAAACTTTCCAAAAGACAACTTGAATTTTATTCAATTAATCTCAGAAATAATGAAGGTGTTTTTACTGAGAAAAAGAATTTATCTGAAAATAATCATAAAGGCTATAATCTTGTAGAAAAAAATAATAAATTTAAGTTCTCTGACCAAGCTTTCATGATGTTTGCTTATAATCTATATTCAATATTATACCCTGAAGATAAACTTTCATTAGATTATAATAACTTTTCAATGGAAATACTAAATACACTTATTGAATTTAAAGAAAAAATATATGAATGCTCCTTTGAAGAAATATGTAAAATACTAACTGCTATCAATATGTTCTATAGTAATTCAAAAAATAATGATGCTAAAATATTAATTATCGATCTAACAGATTTCTTAATTAACAAATTTGATGAAAAGGACTATTATGTTGATTCATTAGATTTTACTTCATTATTTGCAATAAACTTAATGCTATCATTTAAACATACTCAAATGATTACCTTTAATGAAAAAGCCAAAGATATAATAAATAATTTATTATCACTATATGATGATGAGAAGGATATTTTCTTAAAATTATCAAGTAAAAAGGATTTAAAATATAGTTGTTTTGATATAACTTTTTACTTTTTAGCATTATTTATGTATTCTAAGGAAGATAATAGAGAAATGGAATATAAAAATATGCTCTCTCAATTATATAGAAAATTATTTATTACTTCAGGAATAGTAACTTCCTGGCCAGATGCACCTACTTTAGATGATGCCGAAAGATATAGAGGATTAACTTTTAACTCCTCTGATATGCTAGATGAAAGCTTTTTTAAGATGTCTACTACCCAATCGCCATCAAATTTGGGGGTAGCACCAATATTTAAGAAAAATATTACTTATTCAAAAAAGAAGGATTCCTTTAGTTCATCTAATTCATCTTTTGATAGTTATAAAAATCTTTATATATATAATTTAATAATATTCTTATTTATTAATGATTTTATGTTAGAAACAAATTTATTATCTAATTCATCAAATTATAGAGTCATTGATGAAGATTCTGTGGATGATAATGATTTTGAAGTAGATGATGAAAAAATAGATGATGAAAATAATGATATTAGAGAAAAAGATAAGGATGTTAAAGAAAAAACTGTAGATAATTAAGATATAAAATAATAGGACTGAGAAATTCTCAGTCTTATTATTTTTCTATTTCACTAAAATTAATGTTGCCGTTACCATCTAGTACTAAATTTTTAATTTTCTTGTTTATAGCAATATTATCATTATAAAAAATCAATGGTAAAATAGTATAATTACTAAACAATTCTTCTTCAATATTTATGAAGATATTCTCTCTCTCCCCTTCTGTTTTAGCAATCAAAAACTTTTCTTTATTACTACTATCCAAAAAGTTTAATAAGTTATTGTAAATCGATGTATCCTTAGAGAATATTAAATCCCCCTGAATTAATGCAAAATCATAATAATTTCCTTTATCAATAGAATTTAATTCTTCCTTAGTGACTAAATCATAAATTAAATTAGTATCAGAGTTGTTTTCAACCCATGAAACTAAAAAATCACATATTTCCTTATTTTCATTACTTTCTTCTGCTATCATATGTACAGACTTAATACTAATACCTTCTTCTGCAGTTTCTCTGCTCATTACCTTCCTTGCTTGGAGCTTCTCTAAATCTTCTTTATCATCTCTAAAATAGCTTCCATCAGCTAATTCAATATACATACTATTATTTATCTGATACTCTTGAAAAGCCTTATTAATTAAATTATATACTCCTTTTCTATCCCCTATCTGCAAGGTATCGTCCTTAGGATTAAAAGCCAAATACATAGCTCTATTTGATTTTAAATTAATTAATCTTCCTTCTGACTTCAATCTACTTAATTGGCTCTTAGGTGGATTAATAACTATATCTCTTTTCCCTATTTCAAAAGAAGCCATTGCTACCTCTTCTTCTTCATAAGGAATAATTTTTATTTTATTTGCAATGTTTAAATTGATATTATTATTTTTTTTAAGACTTAATTCAGACATACTAATTTCTTCAATGCTATAATAACCTGAATAAATCAAATCCTTATAATTATTTTTTATATTCTCCCAAAGCAAAACATCTTTTCTAACTCTATATTGAGGAGTAGTAAGCTCTTCAATAAATTTATTATCCTTTGAGTTTAACCTAAAAGTTATATTATCTTCATTAAAGCTTATCCCCACATCTTTAGTAAAGGACCCTTCTCCCTCTCTAAAGCTTTTAGCTCCATATACATTTAATAACGCTACTATATTTTCTTCATTTTCTTCTGTTAATATTTCTCTAAAAAACATAGCAATATCTTCTGAAGTTATTCTGCTTCCATCACTCCAAAATACATCACTTCTTATCTTAAAATCATATTCTAGTCCATCATCCCTTACTTCAACACTTTCTGCTAAAGAAGGTTTAATTTCATTATTTTCATTTAATTCTACTAATCCTCTGCTAGTTGCTGTAACTATATCCTGAGCTCTTTTATTTAAACTTCCCACCGCTTTAAAATCTGTTGGAATTTGTGAAACTGAATATATAACTTCATTATTATCATTTTTAGTTTGCGGAGTGGAAACATCTATAAAACCTATTAAAAAGCTAACAACTAACACTGATGATATAAGTGTTATTATTAATTTCTTCATATATACTTCTCCTTTTCATTGGTATCTTTTAGAATTATATCCATATAAATGCTTAACTAATCAAAAATATTATTATTTATATAAATATACAAATTATACTTTTCCATATGTTATAATATCTTTATCTGAATTTGGGAGGAATATTAATATGGATTTAGCAGTGCAGATTTTTCAACTAGTCTTTTATGGTATAGGTACTTTATTTATGATAATATTTTCTATTATAGGAATATGGAGTTTTATTATTTTTAATAAATACTACAAAACAAAAAGAATTGAGAATTATATATTTGAAAAAATTTATCAAGTTTTAAATCAACTTACTTATAAAAATAATAGTACTCTTAATGAAAATTCTGATGAAACCTTAGTAGGTATTGATGATTTGTTAAATGAAGAAGATTAAATTATATTTAAATAGAAATAAGAGGCTGTCATTACAGCCTCTTATTAAAATTGTAGAATGTAAAATAGTTATTTAATTATTTTTCTTAAATTTAGTTATTACTTTAAATAGATCACCATCTATTTCTATCTTAAAATCCCCACCTTGCAGTTCTACTATACTCTTCGCTATAGATAAACCTAGGCCTGATCCTTCTGTGCTCCTAGATTTATCACCTCTTTTAAATCTTTCTACAATTTCTTCTGAAGAAAAATCAATTTGATATGCTGATATATTCTTCATAGTTATTATAATCTCATCGTCATTGCTGATAACTTCAATATATACTCTAGACCCCTCCATAGAATACTTAATTATATTATTTAATAGATTTTCATATACTCTATAGATTTTTCTTCCATCTAAATATAATATTATTCTTTCCTCTGGCCACTTAGTTACTATATTTAAGTTAGCTTCAGAAATCTTTTCTTCTAGTTCTCCTATGACTTGTCTTAATAAAGAAACTATATTTAAATCTTCTTTTTGAAAATTCATAGTCCCTGATACTGCCTTAGAGGCTTCAAATAAATCTTCAATTAATATTTTTAATCTTTTAGATTTCATATCTAGTACTTCTATATACCTAGCTCTTTTATCCTCAGTTATATTTTCTTCTTTAAGAAGATCAACATAATTAATAATAGATGTAAGCGGTGTTTTTAAATCATGAGAAACATTAGTTATTAATTCACTTTTCATTTTTTCACTAGTTATTGCTTTATCTAAAGCTTCTTTAAGTCCATCTTCAATAGTATTAAGATTATTTTCTATGTTTTTTAAAACTATAATCTTTCCTTTTTTTGATTCATCTTTATAATTCCCTTTAGATATTCTTAATGCGTTAGATTCTAATATAGTAATCTCTCTAAATATTATTACAGATAAAATTGATGCTGCTATTAAATATATACATAAATAAGCTTTTGAGAATATCATAAGTCCATAGGACCAATAAGCAAATGATTCTACCCATAAACAAAATAAAGCTAATATAGATAAACATATAACAAATATAAACTTGAACTTATTAGTTTTTATAAATTCATTACTTTTAATAATATCTAACATATAATTATATATCTTCAATATTAATATCTTACCCATAGTCCTCTTCTTTTCTAAAATCAAAATTAAATCTTTTATAAAATAATAGTCTAATACAATAAGGATATATGATTTTAAAAGTATGCTATTACAGTAATAGTTATTTCCATAGTAAGGTATTACATTAAAAATTAAAGAATTAATCAAAACTAAACTATATACGAAAACTAAAGTTCTTAAATCTATAGGGACCTTATTATACAAATCTTCTATATAACTTGTAGTTTTATTTTTTCTATTCCTAAAGGCTACAAAAGCAAATATTAAAGTTAAAGCTCCAAATACAGCTGTAACTGCTATTTTTTTATACAAAATACTTGAAGCTTCTTCTCTTTCTAATGATATATTATAAAGTAAATCTCCTTGTTTTAATTCCTTAGGTATTCTATAAAATCTACTTACATCATCATTACTGTGTCTTATTGAGTTATATATATCTATTAACTCATTAGAATAAAAAGTATTATTTACTTTCAATTTAGAACTTGGCAAATACATATAATAATAATCTTCATTATTCAAAAAAGCATTATTATCTATTTCATCTTCAATATTATTGTCTTTTATATTTGTAACCTTTGCTCCTGAGCTATCTTTAAAGAAAAACTCTATATTTATATTTTTATAAATAATATTATTTGCAGAATTCATTACCTGACTATAATAATTATCTACACCATCTTCTGACATAATACTTGCTCTTACTTCTTCTATTTGTTTTTTTATTTCTTCTTCTGATAAATTACTTTCTTTTGCTTCTTCTCTTATATTATTTTCAACTTCTCTTATAGAGTTCTCTTTATCTGAATTACTTTCTTCTATTCTTTTATTATATACATTCTCTTTTTTATTCCCATCTAAATCCAAATATAAAACTGTATATTCTTTTAATACATTATCTAGTTCTAAAACTTCACTTACTATTAAATTATTATCAAAAAGAGTATCTCCGAAATTTGATTTGAAATTTCTATGTTCTCTTACTGTACCAATTAAAGAAATAGAAAAAAATATTATCAGAATTAAAAATATAAATGTTCCTATATCTTTAAAAAATTTATTTCTTGTCGACTTTGTATCCAACTCCCCACACCACCTTTACATATTGAGGATTTCTAGGGTCTACCTCTATTTTCTCCCTTATCCTCCTTATATGGACAGTTACAGTATCTACATTATAAGGGGCTTCATTCCAAACTCTTTCGTAAATCTCTTCTATAGAAAAAACTCTACCTAGGTTGTTCATAAGAAGACTTAATATTTTAAATTCCAATGGAGTTAAATTAACTTCCTTACCATTCACAGTAACAGACTTGCTTTCTTTATTTAATTCTAATCCTCCTACTGTAATTACATCTTTATTAATATTATCATTTAATGAAGAAAATCTTGTGTATCTCCTTATTTGAGAGTTTACTCTTGCTATAAGCTCTAAAGGATTAAAGGGCTTAGTTAAATAATCATCAGCTCCTAAATTAAGACCTAGAATTACATCTGAGTCCTCTGCTTTTGCAGAAAGCATTATTATTGGAATTTCTTTTTCCTTCCTTAGTTCAATAGTAGCTCTAGTTCCATCAAGGCTTGGCATCATTATATCCATAATTATTAAATGAATATCTTCTTCTCTCGCAATCCTTAATGCTTGAATTCCATCGTAAGCAGTAAAAACGTTATATCCTTCATTTAAAAGATAAATTTCAATGGCTTCTGTAATCTCTTTATCATCATCCACTACTAAAATATTGTACTTATTCATATGTCCCCCTATAATTAAAATCTAAACGTAATTAAAGTAACTTCCTATGCTAATAATGATAGTAACAATAAGTTACAAAGTTAGTATCAAAATTATTAAGGAATTCTTAAAAAATCATATTATAATATCTATCTAATGAATTCTTAAACTCTAATATATCAAAATATCTTCCTAATCTTAATGTTTCTTTTTCATTGACAAATAACAATAAAATAGGTAATGAAAAAATATTATATTCTGCTGCAATTTCTTTATTTTCTATAGCATTTACTTCTAAGAACTTCACTTCATTATAATCTTTTATAACATGTAATACTTTTTCTTTTATAGCATCACAAGCTCCACAAATTGAGCCACTAAAATACACTATACTTATCAAATTTTCCTTTGTAAATTCTTCTATTTGTTCTTTTTTCATAACTCCTCCACCTTTAGCTTAATTTTATATTTATTATATCATTTAAATAAATTGTTTATAAAATTTCTTTTCATTGTAAATACTAAAAAAGGAGGTGTTTAATTTGAAGAAAAAATATACAATATTAATACTAGCAACCCTATCAATTATTTCCTTTATTACTTTAATGCCTACACTTACAGCCAAAAGTAATATCTTAGGCGATTCTCAATTTGAACTTAAGCCTTTGCCTTATGCTTATGATGCATTAGAACCATATATAGATAAGGAAACCATGATGCTTCATCATGATAAACATGAAAAAGCATATTTAGATAATTTAAATAAGGCAATTGCTAAATATCCTGAATTATATAAAAAAGGATTAGAGGGAATTTTAAAGGATTTAAACTCAATTCCAGAAGATGTGAGAGAAACTGTTAAAAATAATGCAGGTGGAGTTTATAATCATGAGTTCTTTTGGTCAGTAATGTCTCCTGAAAAAGATCAAACCCCAAAAGGAGAATTATTAAAAGCTATTAATAAAGAATTTGGTTCTCTTGATAATTTTAAAAGCAAGTTCAAAGATGCTGCTTTGGGAAGATTTGGTTCTGGATGGGCTTGGCTTGTTTTGGATAAGGATGGAAAGCTATCTATAATCTCTACTGCTAATCAAGACTCACCAATTTCTCAAGGGTTAACTCCAATATTAGGAATAGATGTATGGGAACATGCTTACTATTTAAAATACCAAAATAGACGTGGAGATTATATAGATAATTGGTGGCATGTAGTTAATTGGAAACAAGTAGAGAATAACTATAGTTCAATTAATAAATAATTATGCTAAAAATATCATAAAAAAATGGAGCTATTCTTCAGCTCCATTTTTTAAATATTCAGTTATTTTAGAAACTCCTCAAGGAGTTTCTTCCTTAATTCTACATTTTACATTTTAACTAGAATATTGTGTTTTGTTCTTCTTTATCGAATATATGAATCTTATTAGCATCAAATCCGAATTCAATTGGATCACCAATTTTGTAATCTGCAACTGTTCTTGATTTAATGATAAAGTTTGCTCCATCTTTTTTAATGTGAATATAGATTTCAGCACCTAAGTTTTCCATTAAGTCAACTACTCCATTAAAAGTAACAACTCCTGGTTTTGCCAATTCTTCCTTAGTGTGATATATGTTTTCTGGTCTTACTCCAACTATTACGTCTATATTTTCTGCATTCTTTTCTTTTATAGCTTTAACCTTATCTGCTGGAATTTCCATTAATTTATCGAATACTTTAACATATTGTCTTCCATTTTCAACAGAAGTTTGTCCATATGTCATATTCATTTGAGGACTTCCAATAAATCCTGCAACGAAAAGATTAGCTGGATGATTATATATTTCAGTAGGTGATGCAACTTGTTGAATAACTCCATCTTGCATAACTACTATTCTAGTTCCTAAAGTCATTGCTTCTGTTTGGTCATGTGTAACATATATAAATGTTGTGTTTAATTCATTATATAATTTTGATATTTCTATTCTCATTTGAACTCTTAATTTAGCATCAAGATTTGATAAAGGTTCGTCCATTAAGAATACCTTTGGACTTCTAACTATAGCTCTTCCCATAGCAACTCTTTGTCTTTGTCCACCTGATAATGCCTTTGGCTTTCTATCTAATAAATGTTCTATGTCTAATATCTTAGCTGCTTCTCTAACCTTTTTATCTATTTCAGCTTTTGGCATTTTTCTAAGTTTTAATCCAAATGCCATATTTTCATAAACAGTCATATGTGGATATAAAGCATAGTTTTGGAAAACCATAGCTATATCTCTATCTTTAGGAGCAACATCATTTACTAATTTATCATCAATATATAATTCCCCACTTGATATTTCTTCTAATCCTGCAATCATTCTTAAAGTTGTTGATTTACCACATCCTGATGGACCAACGAAAACAATAAATTCTCTGTCTTCAATATCTAAATTGAAGTCCTTAACTGCTTCAAATCCATTCTCATATACTTTTTGAATCCCTTTTAATTTTAAACCTGCCATATTTCTCTCCTCCAAATATATTAATAAAATACTAATGGGTTAACTCTTTTAATAAACTCTATTAATTTCTCATCCATTGCCAATTGAAAGCCTGTAACTCCTTTAGAAGTATTAACTATATAGACCATGGACTTAATTCCTGATTCCTCTAAATAAGCTTTTATAATTTTAGTATTACTACTTAGCTTGTCTAAAGTTTTTACACTAGATATTTCTCTTATATTAAAGCTTCCTATTTCCTTTCTTTTGCTCTTATTCATAATCTTATAAATTGAAAGATCATTTCCTGTAAGCTCATATTCATACTCTACTATTATCCTTCTTGATAATATAAAAATACCGAAATATACTAATGCAAAAAATATTGCTCCTACTATATTCAACATTGCTATTAGCACTATTGATATAGCTAGAGATGCTTTTGATAAAATGTTCATTATTTTCTCTATTCCATGATAGTCCTTTGTCTGAAACTGCTCATAAAAGCAATCCATCTACATCCCTCCTATACCGTTTACACAAAGCTTATGTTTTAATTATATTATCTTTTATTATAATTTCAAATTTATTCAACTTTTAGTGCTGCTTTCCTAAATAATGACTAATAAATCTAGATATATATTGTGAGTTTTTACAATAAAAAAGAGATAAATCTTATATTTCTTGCAATCTCACAAACTATAAGTTGCTCTTATATAAGATTTATCTCCTTAAAATTAAAGAAAAAATTTATAAAAAGTTATTTATATTATAATTTTTTATCTTATTTTTATTACTGATAATCTATGCAATGCCCTTGTACTCATTATATATTTAATTAAATTATCAGTGTTTTCATCAAAATCAACTAATATTACAGCATCAAATTCTAATCCTTTAGCATAATAAGAAGGAACAAGAACCTTTCCTCCTCTATAAACTATATCAGATTTATTGAAGGCTAAAATATTAGTACGCTTTTTAAGCTCTGGTGAAATAATATTTACTTCTTCCTTATCCTTAGTTATTATAGCTATATTTTCATATTTTTCTTCTTGATAGTCTTCTAAAAGATTTAATATAACTTCTATTAAATCTTCAGTATCTCCCTTTGGAACTATAGTTTCTAAAACATCAAATTCTCCCTTTCTAACAAAAGGTACTACAACATCTTCATCTAAAAACTTATTAGCATATTCCATAATTTGATAAGTAGATCTATAGCTTTTATTTAATTGATATAAATTAAAGAATCCACCAAAAATATCTTTTAATCTTAACATTGCAGGTACTTCTTCAGCCTTAACTAGTCTTTGATTTGAATCACCTACTATTGTATAACTTCTACAACCTGTTAATTCCTTAAGAACTATAAACTGAAGCATATTATAATCTTGAGCTTCATCAATAACAATATGTTTAACTTCGTAATCTGATTTTTTTCCATCTAATTTTATCATTAGATATAGAATCCCAGCTAAATCTAAATATGATAACTTTTCAGTATTCATAAATTTCTTATAAATATTAACCACTTCTTCGTTATCAATCCAAGCTTCTATATCAGCTTTAGATTTCATAACTTCTCTAACCACATCTCTTATTGCAATTCTTCTTCTAAATTCTATATTATTTTCTTCAATAGCTAGTTCATCTGCTGATAATTTTGCCTTTTCATCTTTAGCATTTATATTAATTTCTCTAACCTTTTCATCTCTTATGTCTTTAATCTTAGCAAATAAAATTCTTTTAACCTTTTGACTTCTTCTAAATATAGGCATGTATTTATAATGTTTTTCAAATAATTCATTTATTTCTTCTATTGATACTATTTCTTCATTTAAAAAGATAACTGGCTGTATTTGGAAATAACTTTCTTCTATTTCCATTATCTTTTTATCTAGTAAATCAATGAACTCCTTAGATGACTTATATTTTATTTCATTAATTACTTCTTCGTTTCCTTTTAAAACCTCTTCTAAATAAGAAGTTATGTCTTTAACATCTTCCTTTAAACCTATTTCCTTATATGCAAATGATAAGAAGGTTTCATTCTTAACTGCAGTTTCTCCTAAATTAGGTAAAACTTCTGATATATAATCCATAAATATATCATTTGGCCCAAGAATTAATACTTTGTCAGTTAATTGTTGTCTATAGTTATATAAAAGGTATGCTACTCTATGAAGAGCTATTGTAGTTTTACCTGACCCAGCTACCCCATTAACTACAACAACTTTATTTCTATCTGCTCTTATTATTTCATCTTGTTCCTTTTGAATTGTATTTACTATATCTTTAAGTTTTTCTCCTGAATTAGAAGATAGCACCATTTGTAATATTTCGTCCTGTATATTAATATCAGAATCAAAATACCCCTCTAATTTAGCTTTCTTAACCATAAGCTGTCTTCTGCCTAATATATCTACAGGTATTTCTCCTTGGGGGCTTGAATAAGTAGTTTCTCCTAGCATACCTTTATAAAATAAAGATGCAACAGGTGCTCTCCAGTCTACAATTACTGGATCATAAGTACCTTCTGGTGTTAATCCATATCTTCCAATATATAATTCTTCATTAAAGCCATCATCAACGAAATTAATCTTTCCGAAATAAGGTGATTCCTTTAACTTAACAAATTCAGATAACTTTCTATCTATAGCCTTATAACTTTCTTCTTTTATATACCTTTCATGATCGAAATATTCTATTAATTTATCTTCATCATCCCTATATTCTTCAATATACTTCTTTCTATAGTCAAGTATATATTCAGAAATAGCTTTTCTCTTTTCTATATAATTTAATGTTTCATCATTAAGAATGTTTAATGTTTTTTTTAGGTTTTCTTCTTCTCTTAAGAATTCAAATTTATCCAAGAGTATTTCCCCCTTTGACTTTTTACTAAGAAAGAGTGTAACAAAAAATTTGTACACTCTTCCATTAAACTAACCAACTTTTATTATTTTAAACTTCTGTTTGTTTTAAATCAACTTGATTTTAAATATTCTTTTTCTAAAGAATATCTGTATTATCATCTACTAATATATCAGTCTCAGATTTATTAGATTCCTTATCTCTATCCTTTTTTTCTTTCTTTTTCTTTAATTCTGGATATTTTTCATAAACAAAATTCATAAACTCATCGCCAAATATTGTTTCCTTTTCTAGTAGATATTCAGAAATTTTATCTAGTAAATCTCTGTTTTCATTTAATATCTTTCTAGTATTTTTATGACAAGTTCTTATGATATCTAATACTTCTTGATCAATTAAAGTTGATGTTTCTTCACTACATTCTCTCACAGCTCTTCCGTCTAAATATCTGTTTTGAGGAGATTCTAAAGCCATCATATCAAATTTATCAGTCATTCCATATATAGTTACCATACTTCTTGCTGTTTTAGTAGCTCTTTCTATATCATTAGATGCTCCAGTTGAAACTAAATTAAATACCTCTTCTTCTGCAGACCTACCACCTAGCATAACCATTATTTGATTAGTCAATTCTTCTTTAGAAACAAGATATTTTTCTTCTTCTGGTAATTGCATTGTATATCCTAAAGCCCCCATGGTTCTTGGAACTATAGTAATCTTATGTACTGGGTCTGTATTTTCTAAAAGAGCTGCTACTAAAGCGTGACCTACTTCATGGAAAGCTACTACTCTCTTTTCCATTGGAGATAAAATTCTATCCTTTTTCTCCTTACCCGCTATAATAACTTCAACAGCTTCTCTTAAATCTTCTTGAATTACATATTCTCTGTCATGTTTAACTGCTGCTAAGGCACCTTCATTTACTATGTTCGCTAAATCTGCTCCTACAGCTCCTGGAGTACTTTTAGCTATTTCCTCTAAGTTTACATCATCACCAAGTTTAACACCCTTAGAATGAACTTTTAGAATATCTATTCTTCCTTTAAGATCAGGTCTATCAACTATAACTCTTCTATCAAATCTTCCTGGTCTTAACAATGCCTTATCTAATATTTCTGGTCTATTTGTAGCAGCTAAAACAACTATAGCCTTAGTGGAGTCAAATCCATCCATTTGCGTTAATAATTGATTTAAAGTTTGTTCTCTTTCATCATTAGTTTGAATTTGAGAGTCTCTACTCTTACCAATTGAATCTATTTCATCTATAAATATTATACATGGAGCATTTTTTTCTGCTTCTTGGAATAAATCCCTAACCTTAGCTGCTCCCATCCCTGCAAACATTTCAACAAAATTTGAACCAGATATTGATAAAAATGGTACATTTGCCTCTCCAGCTACTGCTTTTGCTAGTAATGTTTTTCCTGTTCCTGGAGGTCCAACTAAAAGTGCACCCTTTGGTAGTTTTGCTCCAATATCTGTATACTTAGCTGCATTGTTTAAGTAATCTATTATTTCTTTTAGTGATTCCTTTGCTTCATCTTGACCTGCTACGTCATCAAAAGTAACTTTTATATCATTTTCTTTATAGACCTTAGCATTACTTTTACCTAATCCCATCATAGGACCAGCGCCCATTTTCTTGCCTATTCTTCCAGCTAAAAATCTAAAAATACTAAAAAGTATTATAGGCATAATCACCCAGCTAAAGATAAAATCTGCAAAAAAATTATCTTTTATAGTTTCTGCACTATACTCTACTCCTGATTCATTTAATAAATTTATTAAATTTGGATCATTTACATTACCAGTATATAATATTTTTCTTTTTGAAGTTTCGTCTTCATTTTCTTTAGGCAATATTTTTATGTCACTTGATGAAATAACAACGCTTTCTACTTGCTTATTCTCTAGCATGTTTAGAAACCTATTATAACTAATTTGATCTGTAGTCATTAAATTTTTAGTTGCAGTAAATCCATATAAAAATAAAAATGCTAAAACTGCATATATTATGGTATGCTGCTTTTTATTATTATTGTTATTATTTTCTTCAGTATTCTTATTATCCATATTATCTCCTTTCAAAAAACTATTTTACTTTTCCTATTTGATCTAGTGGATATACCTTGACTTGTGCTTTTCCGGTAATATCTTTACCGTCGATATAAGGATTAATCCAATATCTAGAATCCTTAGAATCTTCTCTATTATCCCCTAAAAAGAAATACTTTCCTTCTGGGACCTCATATACTCCATTCCAGTTATCCTTCGAACCTATATAATCTTCTTCTAATACTTCACCATTTACAGAAACAATTCCATTTTTTATTTCTACTTTATCTCCAGGTAACCCAATTAATCTTTTAATTAAATCCTCTTGAAGTTCTTCTGAATAAAAAACTACTATGTCTCCTCTTTCTAATTTATCTAAATTATAAACTCTTGTTACAAATAATCTATCTCCTACATTTAAAGTTGGGATCATAGAGCCAGTTGGAATTAAAACTTTAAATAACAAAAACTTATTTATAAGAAAAGCTATAATAAATGCTGAAATTATTGGGACTCCCCACTCATAAATGAAATTTTTTATTGAACTTTTTTCTTTCTCATTCTTTCCAATATTATTTTCTGTCATTCTTCCCATAATCCTTTCATTAATTTATCTATTTCTTCTTTTCTTAATTTTGTAGCTTCATTATCTATATAATAAAAATTGTCTTTTTTATAAAGTATATCTCCTTCTTTTGCAGCATCATCTATATATTTCTTTTCTACATTAAATATATTTCCCTCTAAACCTTCTAATACAAAGTATTCCTCTTCTATTCTGTCAATTATATATTCCTTTTTCTCCATAGTTTTACTCTTAATCACCTCTCTCTATAATTTATATTATATTTTAGTATATCATATTATTACAATTTTAAATAGCATACAATCTATTAAAATAGAGGCTGTCAAAGCAGCCCCTCTTTATACTATTATAATTCTTCTTTAATTAAATCTTCGTAACTTTGTCTCTTTACAACTACTCTTGCTTCACCATTTCTTACGAAAACCACTGCTGGTCTAGCTATTTTATTATATCCACTTGCCATTGAAAAACCATAGGCACCAGTAGATAAAATAGCTAATGTGTCTCCAATTTCTGCTTTTTGAATTTCTATATCGTTAATTAATATATCTCCAGACTCACAGCACTTGCCTGCTATTGTAATCTTATCATCTGTTGGTGCTAATGCCTTATTGGCAATTAAAGCCTCATATTTTGCACCATATAATGCAGGTCTAATATTATCCGTCATTCCTCCATCTACTGATAAATACTTTCTAACTCCTGGTATGTCTTTAATAGTTCCTACAGTATATAACGTAGTACCAGCATTTGCAACAATTGATCTACCTGGTTCTATTGTTAATATAGGTTTCTTAATTTCTAAGTCACAACAGACTTTTTCAACAGTATCTAATATAACCTTACAGTAATCTTCTATTTTTTTTGGAGCATCTCCCTCAGAATAATAAATTCCAAAGCCTCCACCTAAATCTAGTTCTTCAATATAATGACCTGTTTCTTGTTTTATATCATATATATATTTTAACATAACTTCCGCTGCATCTTTAAATGGTTCTGTCTCAAATATTTGTGAGCCTATATGACAATGAAGGCCTACTAAATTAATATTATCTAACTCTAATGACTTCTTTACAGCATCCATAATAATATTTCCTACAGGTGCAAAACCAAACTTTGAATCTATTTGTCCTGTTTTTATATAATCATGGGTATGCGCTTCTATTCCTGGTGTTAATCTAAGATATATATCTTGCTTTTTATTATAGCTTTCTGCTACTTCATTAATTGTAGCTATCTCATCAATATTATCTACAATAAATCTTCCTACACCTAATTTAATTCCAAGATTTATTTCTTCTAAGGTTTTATTGTTTCCATGAAAATATATTTTTTCCATTGGAAAGCCAGCTTTATATGCAGTATACAATTCGCCCCCAGAAACTACATCTAAATATAAACCTTCTTCATTAATTAATTTACACATTTCAATTGTTAAAAATGCTTTTCCTGCGAAAGCTACTCTATTGTTATTCTCTTTAACTTTAAATCCCTTTATATAGCCCCTACATTTATCTAATAAAAGTTCTTCATCCATTACGTAAAGTGGTGTTCCATAATCTTTAGCTAAATCACTGGCCTTTATGCCTCCAATGACTAGATCATTTTCTTCAATTTTGCTTGCCCCAAAAAGTTTCATATATTTCCTCCAATATATTTTAAAATATTATGATAAAGCCACCATGGTTAATCATAGTGGCTTTTTTCATTCTATTTATTATTATACACTTTTTTTGATAGTTATTCTATATTTATGCAATTGAATTAGACTTTTTTTAATTTTCACCTCTATATTTGTCCATTAAATTCCCCATTACTTCCCCTGATGGTGGTGGTGTATATGTTATTGCATTTGCTCCTGCTTCTATAGTTCTCATAATGCTTTCATTAGTAGGTCCACCAGTTGCTATTATAGGAAAATTAGGGAACTCTTCTCTTATTTTCCTAACTATATTAGGAGTATTTTTGCCTCCAGATACATTTAATATAGTAGCTCCTGCCTCTATTCTTTCTGCTATGTTTTCACATTCAGACACTATTGTCACTATTACAGGTATATCTATTATTTCTTTTACATTACTTATTATTTCATTAGAAGTTGGTGCATTTACAACAACACCCATAGCTCCCTTAAATTCTGCATCTAAAGCTAAATTAACTACTCTTTTACCTTGAGTAATTCCTCCTCCAACTCCACAAAAAACAGGAACATCAGCTGCCATAACTAAAGCTTGAGTTATAATAGGCTGAGGGGTGAATGGATATACTGCAATTATAGCATCAGCATTTGTATTTTTTATAATTGCTACATCCGTTGTAAATAATAAAGATTTTATTCTTTTGCCAAATATTTTTATCCCACTACAGTCTCTAATACAAGAAGGAACCTCTATTACATGGCTTCTTAATGCGCCTTTTATCTCTGGTACCTGTTTTATTTTCTTCCCATCCATATAAAACTCCTCCTATTTTATCTTTCTCTTTATTATTTTTTTTCGTATAATTATATTATACTATCTTTTTATCATATTAATATATATTTAACTAGATTATTTTATAAAATTATTAAATAAGAATCAATATCTAATATCTTTATTATTGCTAACTAATAAAAAATTCTAAGAGGTGATTTATATAAAGAAGGTTAAATTATACCCACCATATATTGTTTTAATAACTATATATCTATTTTTTATTGTGGTTGCATTTATTCTAGATTCTCCAATTGAAATACTGACTGGACTAAAAAAAATAATTCTTAGCCCAGATATATTAATTTCTGATTATGTAGAAATTGGAGGAATTGGCGCTTCTCTTATTAACTCTGCTTTAACTAGCCTGTTTGCATTATTTATTTTAGTATTTATTGGTGTTAAGCCAAATGGATCTACTATTATGTCCTTATGGTTAATATGTGGTTTTTCCTTCTTTGGAAAAAATATATTTAACATTTGGCCAATTATCATTGGTGTTTATCTTTACTCTAGATATCAAAAAGAACCCTTTCTTAATTATAGTTTAGTTGCAATGCTTTCTACTACATTGGCACCTACTGTAAGTCAACTAAGTTTTACAAACTACTTTTCAAAACCTATTGGGATTATATTAGGATATATAATTGGTATTTTAACAGGATTCATTTTAGCACCTATTTCTTCTCATTGTATTAAAGTCCACAATGGATATAACTTATATAATGTTGGTTTTTCGGCAGGTATTTATGCTACATTGCTAATGGCTATTTTAAGAGCACTGGGAATAGAATTTGAATCTAGAATGTTGTGGAATACAGAATCAAATTTTATTTTTGCAATTCTATTACTAATTTTATCTATCTATTTAATTATTCTTGGGATTTATAAAAATTCTTCAATAAGTAAAGACTTTTTATCATTAATTAAGCAGCCAGGTAGATTAGTTAGTGATTTTTATATATCCTTTGGAAATACATGTTACTTTAATATGGGAATATTATGTCTTTTATCAACAATACTTGTGTTAGCTCTAAAATCCAATTTAAATGGCCCTACTATTGCTGGAATATTTACTATTGTTGGCTTCGGAGCCTTTGGTAAGCATCCTGTAAACGTTATTCCGATTATTATAGGAGCAATTTTGGGAGCCTTAATTAATATTAATCCAATTAATTCACCATCATTAATACTATCTATTCTTTTCTCTACTGCTTTAGCTCCAGTAGCAGGAAAGTTTGGATATAAAATAGGTATATTAGCTGGATTTTTACATGTAAATATGGTAACTAATATAGGGTACCTTCATGGAGGGCTTAATTTATATAACAATGGCTTAGCAGCAGGATTCGTAGCAATGATTTTAATTCCAGTAATAAATGTTTTTAAGGAGGAGACTTTATAAAATGAAATACCAATTTGAAAGAAACTTAAAAATTATTAATGAACTAATGACTTACTTACATAAGTTAGGTGCAAAAGATATTAATGTTAAATTTACTAAAAATGACTCTACAACAAATATTGATATTTGGGGAGAGATAATTAGTATAGAACAAGATGAATTAGACAGCTTAATTAATATACTAAATACTGATAGACAACATGAAATTGAAGAATATTATTGGAATCTAGATAGCGAGGGGGAGAAAAATGGTGAGCTTACTCTAATAGGAATGATGATAGATAATGCAGATGTAACTTATTCAAATAATATACTAACTTTTAAAATATTGAGAAATGAAATATAAAAAAGAGGCTGTTAAAACAGCCTCTTTTTTCATTACTAATTTTATATTGTGCCACAGCTACTTCTTAATTCTAATACCTTTTTAACTACTTTTGTTCCTATAAGGTCTTCTTTCATTTCTCCTAAAGCCTTAGAAAGTTTTGTCCACCCAATTCCTTCTACCTCTGCAGATTTCTTAATTTCTCCTGAAACAAAATCTGCAACAAATGTTATCATTAAAATCTCTTTATCCACTACATAATCTGAACCCAAATATCTTATATTATCTATCTCTATACCAGCTTCTTCCTTAACTTCTCTACTTACTGCTTCTTCTGCTGTTTCATTATTACCAACATATCCTGATAATAATACCTTTGAATTTTCATATATATAGCTTTGCTTTAATAATAGTATTTCATCATCCTTTATTATTGCTACCATTATGCATGGCTTAGGAGTATCAAAAAACATTATATCATCATGAGAACAGTAAGGAACTCCACCTTCATCCCAACTAAATTTCTCTTCTAACCCTCTGCCACACATAGGGCAAAACTTATACTTCATATCCCACCTCTTAATTAGCAAAAACTAAATTACTTACAATATTATTTTTACTTCTTGGTTAATTTCAATCATATTTTCATCCACTATACAATTATAAGCCATTATATCCACACCATTTTCTTTAGCTAACCTTAAAGCAGTAGCAAACTCAATATCAGTTTCATCATTTGGAGAAAATGTATGAACATTATTTAATTGTATTAAAAATAATATACCTGCCCCATATCCCTGTCTTTTTGCTTCAATAAGCTCCATTATATGTCTAGCACCTCTTTCTGTAGGTGCATCTGGGAATCTACAATAGCCTTCTTGCTCTAAAGTAACTCCCTTTACTTCTAGGTAATATATTTCATCATTTTCTGTGGATAACTTAAAATCGAATCTACTTTTCCCAAAAGTCTTTTCTCTGTCTATTTTACTATAATTATTTAAATTTTCAATTTTTTTATTTTGTAAAGCTTCATAAACTACTTTATTTGGAATTTGTGAATCAATATTAATTAATATGTTATCTTTCATTGCTGCAATTAAATCGTATTTAGTCTTTCTAGTTGGATTTAACTCTTCTCTTAGAAATACCTTAGTACCTTCCTTCAATATCTCCCTACATCTTCCTGTATTAGGAACATGAACTACAATTTCTTCATCATTTAATAGTACTTTTGCATTAAATCTATTAGGTCTACTTATAAATTTCCCCTGAAGGATATTTTTATCAAACTTCATATTTCTACTCCCTTAAATTATTGCTTATTTCTACATTTTTCTCATAAATTTTCAAACTTATTCACTTAAATGAATAAAGTTTTCCACAGCTTAATTAGAAAAAACTCTGATTTTTTCTATATTTTCATTATAATTGTAACATTATCCACAGTTTTTATCCACATTTTGTCCAAACTGTGCATAACTATATTTTTATCCATACATATACTTTTTTTCTCATTTTACCTTATATAACATATACATTTAATACTCAACAAAAATCATCATATTGTTACAAACATATATTCAATACATATATATTGTGTCAATACTTTTTTAAAAGTTTTCAACAGTTTTTAATAGTTGTCCACATTTTGTGGATAACTTTCCACAATTTCAACATATACTCTTTATAGTTATACACATTTTATATTTCTGTGTAAAGAATAAATTAACTAAAAAGCTGTATTAAAAAGTCTTTTAAAAAGTACTCTCTAATACAGCTATTAATTATAATATTGAATTTCTAAATTTGTACCATGAAACTAAATACTGAATTCCTAAAACAAATGGTCCAATAAAAGCAGTTGCTAATGCCCATATAAATTTGTTTTGTCCCTTTTCTTCAGCTAATTTAAATGATGCAAATACTGATATTAATAATAATATTATTATCATAATTTATTTTTATCTCCCTTATTTGTCTAATTCCTTAATCCAAATATATTTTACATAATATATATTTCTTTTTCAATAAATCTCCTTTGGTATAAAAGTAAACTATTTGTAAAACTTCAAAAAAATAAGGGAGCTATCAACTTCCCTTACTTATATAAAATATTATTTATTATTAATTTATAATTGCTTCTGCTTGTTCTCTTAAAAGTTCAATATTATTATCTTCATTTACTGTAGTAAACTTATCCACATCTTTAAAATTATAAAAATAATTTGCTATTTCAAATCTCTTTGATCTTGATACCTTAAATTCACTTGCTATTTTTTCTAAAAAGTCAACTTCTTGATCCTCATAATCACCATCAACTAGTGCTAATCCTACTAATTCAAAATATATAATCAATTTAGACTTCTCTGATGAATTACTTAATTTTTTTATTATATCATCATATTCTATAGCTATAATTTCTTCAGTACCTATTCCTAATTCTTCTTTATATTCATCAACTAGAACCTTTTCTTCTCTTGCAAATTTATTATCAACTTTAGTAAAAATTGAAACTAAATTTAAAAAACATATTGATTCTTCTTTATTTAATTTATTTAAAAACATATTTAATCCCCTCCTAATTATATAAAAATTCTAACTACTTTATTATATCTTAGTTTTTACAAATTTAAAACATTTCTATAATTAAAGCTATATATTTAAAAAAGCTTATAAATTTTTTCAAATCTTTCCGCTTCTTCTTCTTTTCCTAAAATCTTATTTACTTTACTAATTAATAAATAGATTTCTTTATTATATGGATCAATTCCTATAGCCTTTTTAAGTAACTTATGTGCTTCTATAGCATTTTCTTCGTCATTTAATAATAATTTTACTTGATTTAATAAATTATCATCTTGATTATTTTTAATATTATCTTCTATTTTACCTTCAATCTCAGCTAGAACACTATTTATCCTATCAGTTGAAAAGGGCTTTTGTAGATATACTAATGCACCTAGCTTTGTACATTCAATTGCATTTTTAACTGTAGCAAAAGCAGTCATTATTATAACTGGGCAGTTTTCCCTTTCTTCTTTTATACTCTTTAAAATTTCTGTGCCACTTATACCAGGCATTCTAATATCTAAAAATATTAAATTAATATCTATATCTTTATTTTTTACAATTCTTAAAGCTTCTACTCCATTATCTGCTGTAATTACGTTATATCCTCTTATTTCTAAACAAGTACTTAATAAATTTCTAATATTCTTCGTGTCATCTATTACTAGAACTCTTTTCATAACCTCAACTCCTAAATTCTAATTTTTAACTAATGGGATAGTAAAAGTAAATTTACTACCTACTCCTATCTTGCTTTCACACCAAATTTCTCCACCATGCATTTCTACTATTTCCTTAGCAATAGCAAGTCCTAATCCTGTACTTTCTTGAGGTATATTAAAGCCTTCAACCCTAACAAATCTTTCAAATATTTTATTCAAATATTCTTCTGGAATTCCTCTACCAGTGTCTGTAACAGATATAAATACCTTTTCTTTATCATAACTAGCACTTATTTTCACTACACCATTTTCAGTGTACCTTATAGCATTAGAAATTAAATTATTTAAAACCCACTTTATTTTTTCACTATCTATCATTACATAAGGCAGCTTAGTATTTAAATTTATTTCTAAAGCTATCTTTTTCTCTTTTGCTTGAAATTCAAAATTAGAAAAAGACTCCATTATAATTTTGCTTACATCATAGCTTTTTTTATTTAAACTATTTTTATTTGATTGTATTTCATATACCTTTAATAAATCTGATACTAATTCATTTAGATTCTGAATATCCTCTTCCATAGTATCAACTATATCCTTTTGTTTCGAATTCAATTGTCCAATATTTTCATTATTAACAAGTCCTATACCCATCATTATTGAAGTTAATGGAGTTTTTAACTCATGTGATATAGTATAAATTAAATTTTTATTAGCAACTTCTGATTCTATTACCTCTGTAGTATCCTTAATAACTAATAATATATCACTATTTTTTCTATTTCCTTCTCTATTTGAAGAAATATCTATTTTAAGAAATAGTCGTTTATTTCTGTAAATAACTTCTATAACTTTATTATTTTCTTTACTGATTTCATACTCTTGGATTAGATTATATATCTCAGGCAAATTGATTAGATCTAAAAAATACTTTCTTTTATAATCTTTTTCATTTATTTCAAATAACTTTATTCCATTCTTATTAATAAATTTAAATCTATAATCTTTATCTAATAATATTATTGCATCGTTTAATGAATATACTAATAAATTTATTGCATAAAAGTATCTATTTATTAAAACAAAGCAAGTTATTCCAAAAATAATAGCAGCAATTAAGAAGAATAAAGAAATAGAATATATAATTTCTTTTGTTTTACTTTGAAAAGTATCTTTTTCTATTAAAATAATATCCTCATTTAATTTCTCTAAGCCTTTTAAATCATCAATTACAATTCCTACTTGTGGTGCTATTTTGTCATTATAGAATTTTACTAATTCGCTATAGTTTTCTCCATTGCTATAATCTTGTATTAAAGAAAATAGTTTACTAAATTCTATGTATTCATAATTAACTTGTTCTAATAGCTTAGCTTCTTCATTATCTGTAATATTTCCCTTTACAATATATAACCACTTATAAAATTCATCATCATTTGAATGAAATATGTTAACTGCCTTTTCTTTATCTCCTTGAAGATAAATAAGTATAGCTTTTTCTTGGTTATTTACTGCATTTATCATACTTTTTATTGAATCTATGCTCTTATAACTATTACTTATTGGTCCATCTGTAGAATTTTTTGTCATATATACACTTACTGCTGTTAAGGACCAAATAATAACTATTATTATACCTAAAAATATATAAATAAATTTAACTTTTTTATTTAAGGAATTAAACATAATATTCCCCTTTCAGTTTTACTTACATATTAATTATACATTAAAGTACTAACAGTTAGATATTGTTTTTATTACTCTAAATACTATTGTTTTTTCATAAATGCATCAAGGAATTAAATAAAAAAAAACTTAAGGGAGTTACCCCTTAAGTCCTTATCTATATTATTAATATCTTTCAGTATATAGTTCAAAGTATGATTGTGGATGTAAACATGCTGGACACGCTTGTGGTGCTTCTGCTCCTTCAAATATATATCCACAGTTTGAACATTTCCATAGAACTACTTCGTCTTTTTTGAATACTTTTCCTTCTTCTACATTCTTAAGTAATTTAAGATATCTATCTTCATGCATATTTTCAACTTCCATTATTCTTTCATATGCAACAGCAACTCCTGGGAATCCCTCTTCTCTAGCAATTCTTGCAAACTCTGGATAAAGTTGAGTCCATTCTTCATTTTCTCCTGCTGCAGCTGCTTTTAAGTTGCTAGCAGTATCATCATATAATGCTACTGGATATCCAGCATTTATTACTATTTCTTCTCCAGCAAATTCATCCTTTAAGAATTTATAGAATCTCTTTGCATGTTCCTTTTCTTGCTCCGCAGTTTCCATAAATATGTTTGAAATTTGAACATAGCCTTCTTTTTTAGCTACGCTGGCATAGTAAGTATATCTTGTTCTTGCTTGACATTCCCCAGCGAAAGATTTCATTAAATTTTCAGCAGTTTTAGTTCCTTTTAAACTCTTCATAATTTACCACACTCCTATAAATTTTTAAATTTTCCTATAAATACATTATATTACATATATTTTTTTTTATCAAAGGCTTAACCATTAAATAATAAGAATTATCTGATAATTTCTCCGCTTTTATTTAATTTTTAGACTTTTCTTTCTTTTTATAAAAAAAATAGCCATAAGGTATTCTTATGGCTATTTTTTACTTAATCATATTTATTTTTCTTTAATACAGCTAAAACTATCATTCCTATTACTGATCCAGCTACTAAAGCTATAAAGTATCCAAGAGGATTGCTTATAACTGGCAATACAAATATTCCACCATGAGGTGCTCTAAGTTGGCATCCAAAATACATTGATAATGCTCCCGCTATTGCTGATCCTATTACACAAGAAGGTATTACTCTTAAGGGATCTGATGCTGCAAAAGGTATTGCCCCTTCAGTTATAAATGATAATCCCATTACATAATTAGTAACAGCTGATTGTCTTTCCTTTTTAGTAAATTTCTTTTTAAAGAATGTAGTACATAATGCTATTGCTAATGGAGGAACCATACCACCAACCATAACTGCTGCCATAAATTCGAATTGGCCATTTGCTAATGATGCAGTTCCAAATACATAAGCTGCCTTATTTAACGGACCACCCATATCAAATGCCATCATTCCTCCTAAAAGTGCTCCAAGTAATATTCTACTACTTTCTCCCATGTTATTTAAAAGGTTAGTAATTCCATTATTTAAAGCTGCAACAGGTGGATTAATTACAAATATTATTATTGCACCTATAATTAATATACCAAAAAATGGATATAGTAATACTGGTTTTAAACCTTCTAAGCTATTTGGAAGTTTTTCAAATAACTTCTTTAAGCCTACTATTAAATATCCAGCAATAAAACCTGCAAGTAATGCACCTAGGAATCCTGATCCACCCTTATTAGCAAGCATACCACCTACAAAACCTACTGCAAGTGCTGGTCTATCACCTATACTCATAGCAATATATCCAGCTAATATTGGTAACATGAAATCAAAAGCTGTTCCACCTACAGTCTTTAAGAAAGCTGCAAATGGTGTATTCATACCAAAGTTTGCAGGATCTATACTATAATCATCAAATAAAAATGCTAGAGCAATTAATATACCCCCACCAATTACAAATGGTAGCATATGTGAAACTCCATTCATAAGGTGTTTATATATTTGACGTCCTATACCTTCATTTTCTCCTGAAGTACTATCTTCCATGTCTTTAGAACCATTATGATTATAAATAGGTGCATCTCCTGATATAGCTCTATTAATTAATTCTTCTGATTTATGAATTCCATTGGCAACCTTAGTTTGAATAACTTTCTTTCCATTAAATCTTGCCATTTCAACCTTTTTATCTGCTGCAACTATTATACATTCTGCTGCTTCTATTTCTTTATCAGTTAGAACATTTTTAGCTCCACCTGAACCATCTGTTTCTACTTTTATTGAAACTCCCATTTCTTTCGCTTTTTCTTCTAAACTTTCAGCAGCCATATAAGTATGAGCAATTCCAGTAGGACATGCTGTTACTGCTAATATTCTATATCCATCTTTGCTTCCTTCTTTTACTTTATTAACTTTTTCATTTTCAAATTCATCAATTAATTTTATAAATTCTTCTGGCGTTTTAGAACCTTCTAAAGCATTTCTAAACTTTTCATCCATTAACATAGTTGAAAGTCTTGCTAAAACTTCTAAATGCACATTATTTTCTCCATCTGGAGCAGCTATTAAGAAGAATATCTTTGCTGGATTCCCATCAAGGGAGTCATAATCTACTCCATCATTTACTATCATAGCTGCTAAACCAGCATTCTTAACTGCTTTTGTTTTAGCGTGAGGTATAGCTATTCCATCACCTATTCCAGTAGTGCTAAGTTCTTCTCTAGCTAACACTGCTTTCTTATATTCATTTTTATCCACTAAATTTCCTGAAGCATCCATTAAATCTACTAACTTATCTATTGCTTCATTTTTAGAATTTACTTTAGGATTTATTGCTATAGATTTTCTGTTCAATAGATCTGTAATTTTCATAATTCATCCTCCAAATTATAATATTTCTTTTAATAATTCATTCACTTTATCTTTAGTTGCTAATCCTTCTGAAAATGCGCTAGCACTTCCTGTTGCTACCCCCATTTTAAAAGCTTCTTCTAGATTACCTTCATTAATATATCCAGCAATAAAGCCTCCTACCATGGAATCTCCTGCACCTACAGAATTTACTAGCTTTCCTTTTGGAACATCTGATTTTATAACCCTATTATCTTCTGTTATAAATATGGCTCCATCTCCAGCCATAGAAACTAATACATTCCTTGCTCCCATTTCCTTAAGCTTTTTAGCATAAAGTATAATTTCATCGTCATTTTTAATCTTAACATTAAATAATTCCCCTAACTCATGGTGATTAGGTTTAATTAAAAATGGTTTATATTTTAAAACATTTAATAATAAATCCTTTGTTGCGTCTACTATAATTTTTATTCCTTTATCTAATAACCTTTCCATTATAATTTCATATATATTTTCTGGAAGGGTACTTGGAATGCTTCCTGCTAAAATTAACATATCACCTTCTTTCAATAGATCTAATTTTTTATATAATTTATCTAAATCATCATTATTAATATCTGGTCCTTGACCATTTATTTCTGACTCTTCCTTTGATTTCAGCTTAACATTTATTCTAGACATACCACTATTTAGTTTTATAAAATCTGTTTTACAACCCATTTGTTTTAATCTATTTTGGATTTCTTCTCCTGTAAATCCTGCTATAAATCCAAGAGCTATATTTTCTACATTTAAATTATTTAAAACTATAGAAACATTAATTCCTTTTCCTCCTGCATATATCTCTTCATAGGATGTTCTGTTAACTTCTCCTATCTTAAAATCGTCAACTCTAACTATATAGTCAAGAGCTGGGTTAAATGTTATAGTATATATCATAATTTTAAGACCTCCACTACTTCAGTTTTATCATAATATCTAGTATCTTCTAATTCATTAGTAATTATTACTGCTTCATCTATCTCTGCAAATGTGATACAACTTATTTCATTAAATTTTGTTTTATCTGAAAGAATATAAGGATTTCTAGTCCTTTTAATAGCTTCTTCTTTAACTAAAGCCTCTTTTATGTCCGGAGTTGTAAACCCTCTATATTCAGAGATACCATTAGTTCCAAAAAAACCTTTGGTGAAATTGTATTTTTTCAAACTATTTATTGCTTCTATTCCTACTACTGCTTCTGTAGTTGCCTTTATCTCTCCTGCAATTATATAAGTTGTAAATCCTTTGCTAATTAATCTTTTAGCTTGATTTATTCCATTTGTTACATATACTGCATTTGTTTCTTCTAAGTAATCTATAATTAAATTTGTAGTTGTTCCTGAATCTATATAAACAAAGTCATTTTTAGTTACTAAGCTAGCTGCATATTTTGCAATTACAGCCTTATCTTCTATATTCAAATTTTCTCTTATTGAAATATCATCATCTTTAGTATTAAATTCCTTTTCAACTAAAGTAGCTCCCCCGTGAACTTTTTTCAGTTTTCCTTCTGCATTTAATGAATTTAAATCTCTTCTAATTGTTGATTCTGAAGCATCTAATTTCTTCACTAAATCACTAACATATACTACTGAATTTTTATTAAGCTCCTCTAATATTAACTTTTGTCTTTCTTCTGTTAACATAAAATCACTCCTTGTTAAAATAATACTCCTTTTCTAAAACGATTTCAAGAGATTTCATTCAAAATAATTCATTTTATTTCACTTCAAATCTAAAAATCAATCATTTTCATTCATAAAAAATCATTTAAATAGAAAAATAGATTTAAACTACAGTAGTTTAAATCTATTTTTCTATTTAAATATATAACTTTTTATTTTTTTAATTCTACAATACTTTCTATTAATGGCATACATCTACCACAAGTAGTACCTGCTTTTGTAACTTCTCCAACTTTATCTGTTGAATCAGCTCCTGACTTAACTGCATCCAACACCTCATTAATAGAAACAGAATTACAGCTACAAGCTGAATTTAATATGGATAATATCTCACTAGTACAGCCCCCACAACAAGTTGCAGCACCTGTAGCTTCCATAATATCTTCTATATCTCTAGCACCTGATTTCATAGCTTGCCTTATATCTAAATAGCTAACATTTCTACATCTGCAAATTTTTCTTTCGCCAGCCATAAAAAAGTCCTCCCAAAACTTCTAATTATATATTATAATTATACAGTAAGATTATTTCTTATCAATATAATAAAATTAAAGATTTTACTTAACTTTTAAGACATTCTTGCAATTATTAGTACTTAATGATAAAATGTAGAAGATAAACATTATTCATTGAGAATTATTCCCAATTGTAAGAATGTTTGTAAATAGTTAAAAAGGGGTGCAATGTATGAAGCAAGAATGGATCAATTTTAAGCAAGGCCAATGGACTAAGTCTATTGATGTTAGAAACTTTATTCAATTAAACTATACTCCATACACTGGCGACGATAATTTTTTAGTAGGTGCAACTGATTCAACTAAAAAATTATGGGAAGAAGTAAGTGAATTATTCAAAAAGGAAAGAGAAAATGGTGGGGTTTTAGATATTGATACTGAAACTATCTCTGGAATAAATGAATACAAAGCTGGATATATAGATGAAGCTTTTGAAAAAATAGTTGGAGTTCAAACTGATGCTCCATTAAAGAGAGCTGTAATGCCTTTTGGTGGTATAAGAATGGCTGAAAATGCTGCAAAAGCTTACGGTTATGAAGTAAGTCCAAGAATTTCTGAAATATTTACTAAGTATAGAAAAACTCATAATCAAGGTGTTTTTGATGCTTATACTGATGAAATGAGACTTGCAAGAAAATCAGGAGTTATAACTGGACTTCCAGATGCTTATGGTAGAGGAAGAATTATAGGTGACTATAGAAGAGTTGCTTTATACGGTGTAGATAGATTAATAGAAGATAAAATTGCTCAAAAGAAGAGCTTAGAAGTTAAATGTATAGATGAAGAAGTAATTAGATTAAGAGAAGAAATATCTGATCAAATAGTTGCTTTAAAAGAATTAAAAGGATTAGCTGAAACTTATGGTTTTGATATATCTGGACCAGCTAAGAATGCTAAAGAAGCTATCCAATGGTTATACTTTGGATTCTTAGGAGCTATAAAGGACCAAAATGGTGCTGCTATGTCTCTTGGAAGAACTTCTACTTTCTTAGATATATATATTGAAAGAGATTTAAAAGCTGGATTAATAACTGAAGAGGAAGCTCAAGAATTAGTTGACCATTTCGTTATGAAATTAAGACTTGTTAAATTCTTAAGAACTCCAGAATATAATGATTTATTCTCAGGAGACCCAACTTGGGTTACTGAATCAATTGGTGGTATGGGATTAGATGGAAGAACATTAGTTACTAAGAACTCTTTCAGAATTCTTAATACACTATATACTTTAGGACCATCACCAGAACCAAACCTAACTGTTCTTTGGTCAACTAGATTACCTCAAGGATTTAAAGATTTCTGTTCAAAGGTTTCTATTGATACAAGCTCAGTTCAATATGAAAATGATGATTTAATGGCTCCATACTGGGGAGATGATTATGCAATTGCTTGTTGCGTATCTGCTATGAGAGTTGGTAAACAAATGCAATTCTTCGGTGCTAGAGTTAACTTAGCTAAGACTTTACTTTACGCTATTAATGGCGGTAAAGATGAAAAATATGGAATGCAAGTTGGACCTAAGCTTGCTCCACTAACTAGTGAATATCTAAACTATGATGAAGTAATGGAAAGATTTGAAACTATGACAGATTGGTTAGCTAATCTTTATGTTAACACTTTAAATGTTATTCATTACATGCATGATAAGTATTCATATGAAAAATTACAAATGGCTTTACATGATAGAGATGTATTCAGAACAATGGCTTGCGGTATAGCAGGATTATCTGTTTGTGCTGACTCTTTATCAGCAATTAAATATGCTAAGGTTAAGCCAATAAGAAATGAAGAAGGCGTAGCTATCGACTTTGAAGTTGAAGGCGATTACCCTAAATATGGAAATGATGACGATAGAGTTGATGATATTGCTGTATGGTTAGTTGAAAATATGATGAATAAAATCAGAAAGAACAAGACATACAGAAATGCATACCACACTCAATCAGTATTAACAATAACTTCAAATGTTGTTTATGGTAAGAAGACTGGTACTACTCCAGATGGAAGAAAAGCTGGAGAACCATTTGCTCCAGGAGCTAATCCAATGCACGGAAGAGATAACAGTGGTTCATTAGCATCATTAAACTCAGTTGCTAAATTACCATATGAGCATTCACAAGATGGTATATCAAATACTTTCTCAATAATACCTGATGCATTAGGAAAGACACCTGAAAATAGAATCCATAACTTAGGAACAATGATGGATGGATACTTCTCTCAAGGTGCTCAACACTTAAATGTAAATGTATTTGATAGAGAAACTTTATTAGATGCTATGGAACATCCAGAATTATATCCTCAATTAACTATCAGAGTTTCAGGATATGCTGTAAACTTCATTAAGTTAACAAGAGAACAACAATTAGATGTTATAAATAGAACATTCCACAAATCAATGTAATTATTTGATTTGAAATAATTAAATGTGAAGTATAATATTATACTTCACATTTTTTAATTACTTACATATTCAAAACTTGTTTTATCTGAATCTAACTTAAAAATTAAATTTTTACCTTTATAAAATTTAAACCTTGCATTACAGGAGATATTTTCTGTTATTGTTCTTATCATTTCTCCGCCATTTGGAGCCAAAAGCTTTTGCGGATGTAGTTCTTCTATTTCTATTTCTAATCTATATTCACCCTTCTTAATTATTAATCCCTTTTCATTGTAAGATATTATCTTTACTCCATTATAGGTGGCTAATATATATTTCATGCCTTCATAATAAACTATGGCTATACATCCCATAAATTTAAAACCTAAAAAGGGTATATTAGCTATAGAAACCATTATACTTATATCATTATTCTTAAAATAATTAGATTGTACCCATAGATATTTATCAGGAAAAGATGTTCCTGAGTCCTTTTCTATATATCCTTTACCTCCATTAAATTTAAATTCTTTATAATTAATAAATAAACTTCCTTCTAAAGTATGATTTAAACTTAAAACTCCATGAAAACATTCCATAAATGGAAGATGTGCAAAAGGTCCCATTATATCTTTCTTTATAGGAGTAATGTTTTTATAAATAAGTCTTCCTTTTATATTAATATCTTTGTTCTTTATATTAACTATTACTCCACTTAATGAAAAAATATTATCTTTTATTTTTATTGTAAGCTTATCTTTACTTATAGAAAAATCCTTATAATCATAGTTTACATTATAGGACTTATTTTCAGTAATAATCTGAATAAAGGCATATTTATCTCCATTCCTGTTTATATTTATACCTGGGATAAATGAAATACTAAGCTCTTTACTTTGATGCTTGAAATACCAGCCTTCAAAATAGCCTTTCTTCTTAGTATAATTTTCTTTATTCTTCATACTTCAAATCTTTAATAGTTGGAGATTCTAAGAATTCTCCCTTATAGTTAAATCTTGATCCATGACAAGGGCAATCCCAGGATAAGTCATCAGCATTCCACTTTAATTCACATCCTAAATGTGGACATTTAGTAGATACAGCATAAATCTTACCTTCTTGATTTTTATATACTCCAACCTTTTTCCCTTCATATAATACTATTCCAGCATCTCCATTTTTAATATTTTCTGCAGTTTCCATTGGAATTCTTATTTTTTCTGCAATAAAGTTATATGTTGTTTCAAATCCATCTTTAAGTAAATTTTTAATTGATGCCGTCATATCAAATCTACTTGGAGAGAAGATTTCATTGAAATCATATGCTTTACCATTTATTAATCCACTAATTATTATTGCTGAAACCATAGATGATGTCATTCCCCATTTATTAAATCCAGTAGCTACATAAACATTAGGAAGTTCCTTTGAATATACACCTATAAAAGGGATTCCATCTGAAGTCATACAATCTTGTGCAGACCAATGATATTCTTCAATTGAATCTGGATAGAGCTTTTTAGCTAAATCCCTTAATTTCTTATAAGAACCACCTTCTTCATTACTTCCAGTTCTCCCAGATGCTCCACCTAAAATTAAATAATCTTCATATCTTCTAAATGAATATCCTCCATCTTTTTCATCTATATACATTCCTTTTAAAAGTTGAGCATTTTTTAAGGCAATAACATACTCTCTTTCTTGATGCATTCTAAAAAAATAATATCCAGGAACATTAATAATAGGGAAATGTGTAGCTACTACTATGCTTTTAGCCTTTATTTCACCCCTATTTGTAACTACTATATTATCTTTTATTTCTATAGCAGTTGTATCTTCATATATAGTTAAGTCCTTTATAATATGATTTAAAAACTTTATCGGATTAAAATGTGCTTGATTTCTGAACTTAACAGCTTTAGCAACTTCAAATGGTAGTTCAGTATTATCTACTAATTCAGCATCTATTCCTAAACTTACTGCCGCCTTATACTCTTTTTCTATTTTTTCTGGTGAATCTAAGGTGTAAATATAAGCATCAGCTATTTCAAAATTACAATCAATATTATTTTTGCTGATTATTTCTTCATAATTTTCTAAAGCTAGTTGATTAGCTAAAGCATATCTTTTTGCATTTTCTTTTCCAAATTCCTTAATTAATTTATCATATATAATATTATGTTGTATTGTAATTTTGGCTGTAGTATTCATTGTATTACCAGTTAAAACTTTCCCTCTCTCTAATACCACAGCATTTATTTTATTTTCTTTTAGCATATAGGCTGTTAATACTCCTGCTATACCTCCCCCTATAATAACTACATCAGCCTCTTCTATATCTAATTTATGTTCTTTTTTATTTGTTTTATAGCTTTCAGACCAAACTGATTTCATATAATCACTCCATTAACTAAATAATAATATTATCTATTCTTCCCTAATTTATCTTTTATTATTGGATGATTATCAATAATTTCTATAAAATATTCAATTCGCTCAAAAGTTTCTTTACTTAAAACATGCTCAATTTTCTCTGTTTCTTCTAAAATATTGTTTGTAACACCTATTATAGTTAAAAACTTTTCTATAGTATTATGCCTATATAATAAGTATGCTCCATAACTATGCCCTTCTTCTGTAAGCTTTATATATCCGTATTTTTCATAAGTAACTAGGCTTAATTCATCTAACTTTCTTATCATATTTGTTATAGAGGCTGGTTTCACATTTAATGCCTTAGATAAATCAACCACCCTAGTAAAACCAGTTTTATTTGATAGTCTATAAATCATTTCTATATAATCTTCCATAGATGCTGTAACTATATTAGAATTTATTTTAAAATAATTATTAAAAGTATAAAAACCCTTAGGCATAGCCTTATCTCCACTCAAAAATACTATCTTTATATATTTATATTTAATAATTTTTATTAAATTCATATAAATAAAAAAATATGAAAACAATAATGCCCTAGCTTTAAATAAGCATAATTATTTTCATATCCCTTTAAATATATCTTCTAATTTTCTACCAACAAATCTTTCCTGGATTTAATATATTTTTATCATCAAATACTTTCTTTATATTTTGCATTATTTCTATATTTTCTCCTCTTAAAGATTCCTTTAGATATTCCCTTTTAGCATATCCTATTCCATGCTCACCAGATACTTGTCCTGATAATTCATTAGCTTTATCATACATTTTTTTCATAACATCATTTAACAGTTTGTTCCAGATATCCTCATCTAAATTATCTCTTAGTATATATATATGAAGATTCCCATCGCCAGCATGTCCAAAACTTTGTATTCTAATTTTATATTCTTCTTGTAAATTATGAGTAAATTTTACGAAATTGGCTACTTTATTTCTAGGAACAACTACATCTACCTCATCCATTTCTGTAGTAGAATTTTTTATAGCCTCCAAGAATGCACTTCTAGCGGACCATATAGACTCTTGCCTTTCTTCAGTATCAGAAATCAATACATCTAATGCTCCTTGCTGCAAACATATTTCTGCTACATTTTCATATGCTCTTTCTACTTCTTCTTTTGAGTTACCATCAAAAGTTAATAATAGATAGGCATCTGAGCTATGATCTGGAAACTTCTTTCCTAAATATTCTTCTGCTGATTTAATAACTTCTCCTTCCATAAATTCAATAGCTGTTGGAACAGATTTAGATTTAATTATCTTTGGAACAGTTTCTATTGCTGTCTCTAAATCAATAAAGGGTATCAATAAACTTATAGATTTTTTAGGTAATGGAAGTAACTTCAATATTGCCTTAGTAATAATCCCCAAAGTTCCTTCTGATCCTATTATTAAATCCTTTAAGCTGTATCCAGAACTATTCTTAACTACCTTACCACCTAGATTTAATACTTCTCCACTTGCTGTAACTACTTCTAAGCCTCTAACATAGTCCCTTGTAACTCCATATTTTACAGCTCTCATACCTCCTGCATTAGTGCTAATATTACCTCCTATTGTAGCTGTTTTCTCTCCTGGATCTGGAGGATAGAAAAGATCATTTTCTTGTACAAACTTACTTATTTCCATAAGTAATACACCTGGTTCAACAGTTAAAGTTAAATTTTCTTCATCTAACTCTATTATTTTATTCATATCACTTAGGTCTATTATTATACCTCCACTTAGTGGAACACAAGCTCCCACTAAACCAGTACCTGACCCTCTAGCTGTAACTGGTATATTATTTTCATAGGCATATTTCATAATTAATGAGACTTCTTCAGTACTCTTAACCTTAACAACTAACTCTGGTTTTACTTTAATAAAAGCTAATTCATCATGACTATAATCTTCATTTATATTATCACCATAGAAAATTCTATTTTCATCTTTAATTATTGATTTTATATGAATAATATTAACTTCTTGAACCTTATTATATTGCATATGCCTTCCCCCCATCTTCCTTAATCATTTCTATTAATTTAGGAATAATTTCATATATATCTCCTACAATTCCATAATGAGCCACTTTAAATATGGATGCATTTTCATCCTTATTTATTGCAAAAATATATTCTGAATTATTCATTCCAGCAGTAAATTGAACTGCTCCTGATACTCCACAAGCTATTACTAATTTAGCTCTGACAGTTCTCCCACTTAATCCAACTTGTTTATTTGGTAATTCCCATCCTGCTTCAACTAAAGGCCTTGTGACAGCAACTTCTCCTCCTAATAATTCTGCTAGCTCTCTTACCATGTCCATATCCTTTTCAGTTTTTACGCCTCTTCCTGCTACTACTAAAACCTCAGCGTCAGAGATACTATGCTCTTTTTGCTTTTTAACTACGTTCTTTATTTTTATATTTGAGGATAATTTTTTCTTATCTACATCACAAATAATAACTATTCCTTTAGATACTGGATTTCTATCAGGTGCTGACATAACCTTATATCTAACAGTAGCTAATTGTGGTCTTGAATTAGGAGTTACTATTTGAGCCATTATATTTCCACCAAAGGCAGGTCTTATTTGTACTAAATCAGTATTTTCTTTTATATCTAATATAGTACAATCAGCAGTTAATCCCGTTCTAAATCTTGCTGCTACTCTTGGAGCTAGAGACCTTCCAATAGTAGTTGCACCCACTAAAATAACTGAAGGTTTAATATCACTTATATAATCTTCAAAGATTGCAGTGTATGGTTCTATATTGAAATTATTTAAACTTTCATCATCATAAACATATACCTTATCTACCCCATAATGAAGCAATTCCTTTGCCTTTTCTTTTATATTAGATCCAATAAAAATACAATAAACTTCTTGTTTAACTTTATCTGCAAGTTCTCTAGCCTTTCCTATAAGCTCAAAGGTAACTGGATGTATATTGCCATCTATATGATCAACATATATAGTGATTCCCTTCCATTTACTTTTGTCTATTAAAACCCTTTCTTCTTCTATATACTCAACGGCACCTTTAGGTCCTTTATTGACACATATCTTACACATTTTACAATTAGAATTTATATCTAATTTCCCATTCTTATTTTCTAATGCTCTAAATGGGCAGATGCTAATAAGTTCATCTATATTTATTACTTTTTCTTGATTAATTAATAACTTTGCCATATATACTCCCCCTATAAGAACTTAAATTCTTTTAATTTATTAAAAACATCTTTGGAAACCTTTTCTGAACTACCAGTAAAACTTTCATGTTTTAAGTTAACTTCAGGTGGAAATATTCTTTCAACTTGAGTTGGCGAACCATTTAATCCATACTTATTTTCATCTTTATCCTCTAAATCATTTAATGATAAGATTTTTATTTCTCTATTTTTTGTTTTCTTTTTTCTTATATAGGATGGTAGTCTAGGTTCATAAATATCCTTTTCAACAGTTATTAAACAAGGTAATTTTACTTCTAATATTCCATTTACTTCTTGCATATCCATTTCAATAATTATAGAATCCTCTTTAACCTCAAATATTCTTTTCACATTTGTTACATGAGGAATTCCCAAGTATTCAGCTATTTCTGGCCCTACTTGAGCAGTATCCCCATCTGTAGTTTGCTTACCACAAATAATTAAATCGTAGTCTCCAGCTTTTTTGATACCTTGAGATATTGTATATGAAGTTGCTAAAACATCTGCTCCTGCAAATTTTCTATCAGAAATTAATATTCCATTATCTACCCCCATAGAGAATGATTCTCTAATTACTTCCATTGCTTGCTGTGGTCCCATACTTATTGCATCAACTGTTCCTCCAACTATCTCTTTAATTCTAAGTGCAGCTTCTAAAGCATATAGATCATAAGGATTCATTTTGCTATCTATTCCATCCCTTTTTAAAACTCCAGTCTTTTCATCTACTTCTACTTTTGATGTTCCTGGAACTTGTTTTATACAGACCATAGTATTCATAGTATCCTTCCCCCCATTATATATAATTATATCTTGTAATTCTATTTCACTTTTCCACAGAATAATTGTAATACCATTTTATATAATTGTCTATATTTGTTATTTTAATAACTTATTAAAAGAACTTTCGCATATTTATATTTCTATGAAAATGATTTTTAATAAATACTTTAATTATATAAGTACTATAATTTAATAATAAAAAATGCACTATAACTATTAGCTTTTTACATCTAGTAGCTGTAGTGCACTTCATTTTTACATTTTTCTAAACCTTAAATTTTTTAATTAATTCCTTTAATCTCATAGAATTATCCTTTAATCCCTGGGCTTCATTAGCAATTTCTTGCAATGCTGATGCTTGTTCTTCTGATGCAGCACTTACTTCTTCTGTAATTGCAGCAGTTTCTTCACCAACAGTAGAAACTTCAGATATTTTTACAACTACATCCTCCTTGCATAAAGATATTTTCTCTAAAGAGTTAGTTACTTCTTTAACATTCATTTCTAATTCATTTATTACATTATCTATAACTTCAAATTTATCTCTAGTTTCAATAAGGCTAACTCCAGTTTCTTTACTTAATTCACTTGATTTTAATATATCTATATAAAGTTCATTAATACTACCTTTTATTTCTACAATAACATTATTTATTTCTGTAGCTGATTTAGCTGATTCTTCTGCTAATTTTCTTACTTCTTCTGCTACTACTGCAAAACCTTTACCAGCCTCACCAACTCTAGCTGCTTCTATCCCTGCATTTAATGCTAAAAGATTAGTTTGTTCAGTAATAGATTTAATAGCTTCTACAATTATTCCTATTTGATGTGATTTATGTGATAGTATATTTACCTTATTAACTATATTGTCATTAGCTTCTTTATTTTCAGAGTACTTTTCACTTAATATCTCCATTGATATTCTACCTTCTCTTGAAGATAGCTTTACATCAGATGAAGTTTTTAGCATCTTATTTGAGCTTATTATTGATTTATTTATTTCCTGCTCTAACTCTCCAATTTTTTTAACACCATCATCTAATTGTATTGCTTGATTAGTTGCTCCTTCTGCTATCTCTTGAACTGATGTGGCTATTTCTTCTCCTACATTACTTGACTCTTTTGTTATTTCAAATAATGTGCTACTTCCATCATTAACTCTATTTGCTTCATCTTGAATACCTGAAATTAGTATTCCCATTTCATGTGAAAGATCATTTACAGCATTAATCATAACTGCTACTTCTTCATTATATTCATTTTTCACTTCCGATATTTCTGTAAAATCTCCACCTTTAATCTTATTTAATAATACAACTACACCTTTTATTGGTTTAGCTAACTTATTAATAAAATTCCTTGAAGCAATTATTACAATTGCTAGTGTTACTATAAAAACAATTAAAGGAATTATTAACTCTGAAAAATATTCCTTGATAGTCTCACTTAAAGGTATAAATACACAAGTTATATATCCTGTTTGTATATTTATAGATTTAGAAACTAAATAGAACTCATTATCTATTTTTATGTATTCACTATTATTGTCTTCAATTTTAATAACCTCTTTAATCCATGGAATATCAACTTCATTTTTGCCTATTAAATCTACTTCTTCATTAGCTATAATAGTCCCATCATTATTAAAAATTACAGAATAAGCATTATTATAATCTTCTATTTTTTTTATCAGAATAGATAAATATTCTAGATTTTTATCTATTCCAATTACCCCCTGTAATTCACCAGTATCATTAAATACAGCTTTAGAGTATGTAACCATAGTTCTTTTAGTTGTGTAATCCTCATAAGGATCTGAGACCACTACTTTATCCGGATTGTTTATAGAATTTTTATACCAATCTCTTTCTCTTGCATCATAATTCCCACCCGTATCTTCATATGGAGCCATGATAAATTTACCATCTTCGCTTCCCATATACACATTTGAAATACCCATTTTAGTATTAATATAACTTTCAAATAACTTTTCAAGCCATTCTGCTTCATTATTCTTATTATCTTTTATCCCTTTAGCATTGGCATCCTTAGATAAAAAATTAACATCTCCTATGCTATTGTTGTCATTAGTTTCTAATGCTTCATTAATAGAATTAATATTTTTGTTAATAATAGAATTTCTTAAATTTATGATATTTTTATTTAATGAATAAAAATTGGCAACAGCAATTACTATTAACGGTATTGTTGATGTTAAAACCAAGAATTTGGCAACAAAAACCTTCAATGTTTTTCTCTTATTTTTTATTTTCTTTTTCATTTTTCCCCCTTATATTTGAACATGTTTTATAATTACTATATTATTTTCGAATAATTCCCACTACTATTTAGAAAAATAGTAATAAAAAATAAGAGTCCTTTCAGCATTGATTTCATAAGTCATTCTGAAATAACTCTTATTAATTTTTAATATTATTTAAATGTTCTTTTTAAGAATTCTCTAGTACGTTCCTTTTTAGGATTATTAAATATTTCTTCTGGAGTTCCTTCTTCTTCTATGACTCCATTATTCATAAATACAACTCTATCTGACACTTCATTAGCAAATCCCATTTCATGAGTTACTACTAGCATAGTAAGTCCACTTTCTGCTAATTCCTTCATTACCTTTAAAACTTCTCCAACCATTTCTGGATCAAGAGCAGATGTTGGTTCATCAAATAAAATAACATCTGGTTCCATAGATAAAGCTCTTGCAATAGCAACTCTTTGCTTTTGTCCTCCAGATAATTGTTTTGGCTTAGCATTTATATAATTACCCATACCTACTATATCTAAGTATTTCATTGCTACTTTCTCTGCTTCTTCTTTAGACCTTCCTAAAACTTTTACTTGTCCAACAACACAATTACTTAAAACATTGTGATTATTAAATAAATTAAATTGTTGGAAAACCATTCCTAATTTAGTTCTATATTTATATATATCATGATTATCATCTAATATATTTTCATTTTTATATATTATTTCTCCACCTGTTGGCTTTTCTAAAAGATTTATACATCTTAATAATGTAGATTTCCCAGAACCTGATGAACCTATTATACAAATAACTTCTCCTTTATTTACTGAAAAATCAATATCCTTTAAAACTTCATGGCCTCCAAAGGATTTACTTAAATGCTTAACTTCTATAATCTTTTCCATATTAATTCCTCCTTAAGCCATTATATTATTCTTCTTAGCTTTATCTTCTATTTTAGAAACCTGCATTTGATTTCCTAATATTATATAGTTTTCTGGTCCATCAATTTTCTTTTCTAAATATCTTAGTATTCTTGTAACTGTAAATGTCATTATGAAATATAATATACATGCTACAAAGAAGGATTCAAAATATCTAAAGTTATTTCCAGCTATAGACTTAGTTTGGAAGAATAACTCTGAAACCGAAATAACATTTAATACTGAAGTATCCTTTATGTTAATTACAAATTCATTACCTGTTGCTGGTAATATATTTCTAATTACCTGTGGTAATACTATGTTAGTCATAGTTTGAAAATGATTCATTCCAATAGCTTGAGCTGCTTCAAATTGACCTTTATCTATAGAAACAATACCTCCTCTAACTATTTCAGACATATATGCTCCAGTATTAATTGAAACTATAAATAAACCTGCTGCAATTTTATTAATATCTATTCCAAAGGCTGCTGCTGAACCATAGTAAATTACCATAGCTTGAACAATCATTGGAGTTCCTCTAAAGAATTCTATATAAATTGATAAAATTATATTAATTATCTTTAATAATACCTTTTTTATACCTCTTTCAGGTATTGGTATTGTTCTTATTACTCCTACAATAAGTCCAATTAATGAACCAATTAAAGTACCTACTATAGAAATAAGTAATGTCATTCCTGCCCCACGTATAAACATAGGCCAGTTATTTGTAATTATTTTTATTAACCATTCTAGAGTCATCTTCTAATCTCCTTATATGTGAAATAGGGGCAACTGATTATAATAAATCAGTTTGACCCCCTTTATTGTTATTGAGCTGCTGGTTGATTTTTAATTGCGTCATCCATTATCTTCAATCTATCTTCCTCAGAAATTCCTTTTAAGGTTTCATTTATCTTATCTTTTAAATCACTATTCTTTTGAAGGCCAACTGCTATTGCTGTATCTTCTTCTGAAGTCACAAATCCTTCTTTAAATTCAACCATTTTAAAGTTTTCATTTGCCATTTGTGCACTTAATGCTTCAGGTCTTTCTGTTACATATCCATCTATTACTCCAGATTCAAGTGCAACTCTCATTGCAGGGAAGTTGTCCATTGCTGTAACTTTATTAACACTTGGAATTTGATCTATAACTGTATAGTGGAAAGTATTTAATTGAGCAGTTACTTTAGCACCTGAAAAATCTTTTAATGTTTCTGCATTTTCATAAGAACTGCCTTTTTTAACTAGCATTACTAAATCTGATTTATAATAAACATCTGTAAAGTCTATTGTTTCTTTACGTTCTGCTGTTGGTGACATACCTGCTATTATTGCATCTATCTTTCCAGATGTTAATGCTGGAACAAGTCCATCCCACTCAGTTTTAACTATTACTAATTTTTTACCTAAGCTATCTGCTATTTTCTTAGCTATTTCTACATCATAGCCTCCTGCATATTCAGAACTTCCATCTATTTTTACAGCTCCATTTGAATCATCCATTTGAGTCCAGTTAAATGGAGCATATCCTGCTTCCATTCCAACTCTAAATACATCTTCTCCAGAATTATTTGCATTACTTGATCCGCAACCTGTTAATGTTAGTGCTGCTGTTGCTACAGCTAAAATTAATAATGATAATTTTTTCTTCATATTTATCCTCTCCTTTATGATAATAAAAAAACCAACCTCTCGGTTGGTGCTATCTTAAATATTTCGGATAAGATACTCTAAAAAATAATTGAGCCATAAAGCTCAAGATCAATTCATAGACACTTAACCCTCATCTTCCCATTTGAGATAGCACAACTTAATAAACCGGGAAAGCTTATTAAGACAGTCCTGCAACTATTAATTACAGACCCAGCAAGTAATATCGAGATATATTACAAGCTTCGGCAAAATTTCCTTCTCAATAGCTTCATAGCACTCTCAAGCTCCACTAAAGACTGTTAAATTCTGCGCCTCTACCCCACTGCTAAGTGAGGTATTTATTTAATTTTATATACATTTTACTACTATTTTCCACCTATGTCAATAGATATATTTTCACATTTTTTATACAATACTTAATATTGTGAATTTAATATAAATGACAGCTTACAAAGTGATTCTTTTCTATCTCTCTCATTTCAGGTTCCACAGTCTTACATATGTCTGTTGCATAAGGGCATCTAGTATGAAATCTACATCCTGATGGAATATTTATAGGGCTAGGCACATCTCCCTTTATTAATGTTATTTCTGAATTATTTGCCTTCTTAGGATCTGCTATTGGTATAGCTGATAAAAGCCCTTTTGTATATGGGTGAAGTGGCTTTTTATATAATTCATTACTATCTGATATTTCTACCATTTTTCCAAGATACATTACTCCTATTCTATCAGAAATATGCTTTACCATAGATAAATCATGAGCAACAAAAAGATATGTTAGTTTTAATTTTTTCTGCAAATCTTCTAACATATTCACCACTTGAGCTTGAATAGATACATCCAATGCAGAAATAGGCTCGTCACAAAGAATAAAATCTGGTTCAGTAGATATGGCTCTTGCAATTCCTATTCTCTGCCTTTGTCCTCCACTAAATTCATAAGGAAACTTATCCATATCTGCCTCTGATAATCCAACCATGTCTAGTAATTCTTTTATTTTTTTATTTCTTTCATCCTTATTTAATTTAGTATGCAATGCTAAAGGTTCATTTACTAATTCTCCAACTGTCATATTCGGATTTAAAGATGAATATGGATCTTGAAATATAGTTTGAATTTTACTATAAAAGTTTTTCATTTCTTTTTTAGAAAGCTTAGCTATATTTGTTCCTTCAAAAATTATATCTCCTTCTGTTGTATCATAAAGCCTTGTAATAGATCTTCCAAGAGTTGATTTACCACAACCTGATTCACCTACAAGTCCGAAGGTTTCTCCTTTTTTAATATTAAAAGAAACTCCATCTACTGCTTTAACGTATTTTTTTTCCCCACTTAAAAACTCATTTTTTACTGGAAAATACTTTTTTAAATTCTTTACTTCTATTAATATATCATTAGACATTCTAACACCTCCCAATCTTAGATTTATTTTTCTAAAAAGCACATTGATCTATGTGTTTCACTAAAGTTTTTATAATTAGGCATTTCTTGAAAACATCTTTCAAAGGCAAATTCGCATCTATTTGCAAAAGGACAACCCTTTGGTGGATTTAATAGAGATGGTGCAGAACCTTTTATAGGCTTAAGTCTTGCTTTTTCATCATCTTCTATTTTAGGTATTGAATTAAGTAAAGCCTTAGTATATGGATGTTTAGCTTCATAGAAAATTTCCTCCACAAGCCCCTCTTCCATTATTAATCCACCATACATTACAATTACTCTATTGCAAAGGCTTGCTACTACTCCAAGATCATGAGTTATTAATATAACTGACATATCATTAATTTCTTTTAAGTTCTTTAATAACTGTAAAATCTGAGCTTGTATAGTTACATCAAGGGCTGTAGTAGGCTCGTCTGCAATTAAAAGCTTAGGATTACATGCTAATGCCATGGCTATTAAAACTCTCTGACGCATCCCTCCACTAAATTCATGAGGATATTGATCTATTCTCTTTTCTGGCATAGGTATTCCTACTTGCTTTAAAATGTCTAATGCTATTATCTTTGCTGCTTTCTTATTTATGCCTTTATGTCTCACTAATACTTCTATTAAATGATCTCCTACTTTTTTTAATGGATTTAAAGCAGTCATAGGATCTTGAAAAATCATAGCTATTTCTTTTCCCTTAATACTTTGCAATTCTTTTTTGCTCATGCTTGAAATATCTATATTATTAAAATAAACTTTTCCCTCTTCTATTTTCGCATTTTCAGGTAATATATTCATTACAGATTTCATAAGAACACTTTTACCACTTCCTGATTCTCCAACTATCCCTAATATATCACCTTTATTAACATTAAAGCTTACACCTCTTACAGCTTCAATTTTCTTATCTTTAATATTAAAATTGGTTTTTAAATTCTCTACACTAAGAAGGCTATTATCTCTATCCATTAGTTCTCACCTCCTGAAATTTTAGGTTCTACAAGGACTCTTAATACATTTCCTAATTTATTGAATGAATATATAGTTAAAATTATTAATATCCCTGGTATTAATGCCATATATAAGGCACTTTGAAGATTAGTTTGTGCATTTTGAAGAAGGTTTCCCCAAGATGACATTGGCGGCTGAATTCCAAGGCCTAAAAAGCTTAGGGAAGATTCAGTCATTATTGCACCTGCAATACTAGATGTTGAAGCAATAATTATTGTTGGAAAAACGCTAGGTATAATATGTCTAAATATTATTTTCCCTGAAGCTTCTCCAATAGATTTTGCATAAAGCACATATTCTCTTTCTTTAATTGAGAGAGTTTCTGCACGTACTAATCTTGAAGTTTCCATCCATGAAAATAAACCTATAACTATTATAATTGCTTGTAATCCTGGTTTTAAAAATATACTTATTACTGTTACTAATATCATCCATGGAATAGATGATATTATATCAACAATTCTCATTAAAATATTATCTATCTTTCCTCCATAATATCCACTTATGGTTCCTACAGCTACTCCAATACTAGTAGATATAATCATAGCTAAAATTCCTACTGTTAATGAAACTCTTCCTCCATATACAGTTCTAACAAAGTAATCTCTTCCTAATTCATCAGTTCCAAATATATGAGCTAAACTAGGTGATTGAAGAATATTAGATGTATTAGTTAAGTCAGGATCTATTGGAATTATAAAGGCAAATATTGATATAAATACTATAAATATTAAAAATAACATAGCAAATAAAGCACTCTTATTATGCTTAATTTCATCTTCAAAGTTTTTTAATCTTCTATTTTTTAATCTTCTATTTTTTAATTTTCTATTTTCCATTACGCTACCTCATTTCCTTTATTCTAGGATCTATTAATGAATAAAGTATATCTGACAATAAGTTTCCTAGTATAACTAAAGTTGATGATAGCAATAGAATTGCCATAATAATTGGATAATCTAAAGATCTTACAGCATTTACGAAATAAGGTCCAACTCCTGGCCATCCAAAAACAGTTTCTGTTATCATGGCTCCTGTAATAAGCATAGGGAGAGCCATTCCTAGTTTTGTAATTATAGGTAAAAGCACATTTTTACAAACGTGTTTAAATAATATTTCTGATTTACTTGCTCCAAAAGCTTCTTGAACCATAACATAGTCTTCAGAAACTTGTCCTATTGTAGAAGATCTCACATATCTTATTAAATCAGGTAAAAAGGCTACTACTAAAACTATACAAGGCATTACAAAGTGTAATAAGAAATCTCCTATTGATCCTTCTCTTCCAATAGTGTTCATTCCTAATATAGGTAATATTGAAAACTTATATCCAAAGATAAATATCATAATCATTGCAAACCAAAAGCTAGGAATAGCTATTCCAATAGAACAAAATCCATCTATAATTTTATCTACCAATTTATTTTTATTAGATCCTGCTAATAAGCCTAAAACTATTGAAATTATAAATGCGATTAAATAAGACGGGAATACTAATATAGCAGTTGCTGGAATTCTTGCTATTAAATCATTAGATATGCTTTCATGAGTAATTATTGAATATCCAAATTGTCCACTAAAAATTCCTTTAAGCCATAATAAATATTGCATATATACAGGTTTATCAAAACCATATTTTGCTTTTATAAGCTCTACAGTTTCCTGGGACATTTTTGGAGTAATCATTGTATCAATGGCATTGTATGGTGCTAATTGAATTAATGTAAAACAAATTATTGAAATTAGTAGTATTAAAGGAATAGCTTGAAGTATTCTCTTTAAAATGTATTTAGCCATCATTATCACTTCCCCGACAAAAATTATATGGTGCTGCAATATGCAGCACCTTCATTAAAATTAAAATTCTACTTAAAGCTTAATTTTGACATATCTTCAAAAGTATAAACTGGTACTAATTTAGCTTCATCAACTCCTGTTACATTAGAACTCATAACTACTATTCTCTTGTTTTCTAACATTGGATAGAAGTATGCGTTATCTTGTAATTTTTGTTGAACTTTATTATATATTTCAACTCTTTTTGCTTCATCAGTTTCAACTCTACCAGCATTAAATAAGTCATCAATTTCCTTGTCTTTATAGTGACTATAATTGTATTTACTTTCTGAAGTAAATAATGAGTTAAATGTATCTGGATCTATTCCCATGATGTATCCACCAATAAACATATCATAATCTGAATCTTCATTAAGCATTTGTTGACTTAAAGCTGTTCCTTCTTGTCCTGCTAATTCTACATTAACACCTATTGCTTTAAGATTTTGTTGAATTATTGTAGCTTCTTTTTGAGATGGAACATCATTTGAAGTATATCCAAGCTTAACTGTTAAATTGGTAACCCCTGATTCTTCTAATAACTTTTTAGCTTTTTCTTGATCAAAATTATATTGTTCAACATCATTTGTATGGAATGGGTTCCCGTTTGGTAAGAATGTATAAGCTTCCTCTGCATATTCCTTTGAACCAAAAGCAGCATTTATTAAATCTGTTCTATTCATTCCATAAAAAATAGCTTGTCTAACTTTTTTATCTTGTAATTTTTTTGAGTTTGAATTAATAACTACATAAGCAACTCTACCTTCATCATACTTATATGGAGTTAAATTATCTCCTTTTGTTAAATCAGTTAAATCACTAGATTGAACAGATAAAGCATTTATTTCACCCTTTTGTAAAGCAAGTTTAGCTGTATTAGCATCTGGTATTATTCTAAATATTACATTTTGTATATTGGCTTCACCAAGGAAGTAATGTTCATTTTTTTCAAACTTAACATATTGTCCTGCTTTATATTCTGCTAATTTATATGGACCAGTTCCTACTGGTGTAGCATTCTTTTCACTATTTTCAAAATTAGTTTCTCCTTCATAAATATGCTTTGGCATAATGAATATATTAGCTAATAGTTCCATAGCTGGAGCACTAACTTCTGGAAGTATGAAGTTAACTGTATAATCATCTACTTTTTCAACTTTTACTGGTTTTCCATTAAAAATTAATTGGCTATATGCCCATCCTGCATTTTCTTCTTTTAACATTTGTTCATAAGTGAACACAACATCATCAGCTGTAAATGCTTCTCCATCACTCCATTTAACATCTTTTCTAAGCTTAGCTGTATAAGTTAAATTATCTTCTGATGGAGTCATGCTTTCTGCAAGAAAATAATTAATTCCATCTGCATTATACATATATAAAGGTGAATATAATGCTTTTATAGTCATTAATCCATAACGATCACTAGTTGTTATAACATTTACTGAGTTTCCTGGATCCCCAGCAATACCGTATATAAATGAATCAGATTGTGAGGAAGTTCCTCCTGTATTGCTATTATTATCTACTTTATTACCACAAGCTGCTAATAACATTGCTGTAGCTATTGTTACTGTTAATAATTTTGATATTTTCTTAAATTTCATATTTACCCTCCATAAAATAATTATTTTTAGCAAAAGATATTTATAGTATAGTCTTTTTATAAATTCCACTATAATAAAAAATCGTCTCTTATTAAGATCCGAAGTTAAATAAACCCTATTCCTCTTTAATTGTTATAAAATAATATAAATCCTTAATCTATTTAATATAATAAGAAACTCCTTCTATTTTATTATTACACTCTAATTAAGGTGCAATTAATACTTGAGAAACAAAGAACTTTTTCTTTCAAAGCCTTACTAAATCTACCTTTATTAAGATTACACATAATCCCTATCGGATTACTTTTTAGCATTATATCCATATTATATGAACATTATTATTTTTTGTCAATGAAATTTAAATAAAAATAGGCTTATCTATTTTTATTTAAATTTATTAACATGTATTCGTATTTTTTATTTATTTCTTATTTCATCAAACCATCTTAATACATTTTGTATTTCTCTATCCCAACAAGACCAATTATGCTCTCCTTCTGAGTAATTAAATTCAGAATCTACTCCTAAAGCCTTCATTTTTTCTTCCATTTCCTGATTATTTTTATATAGAAAGTCCTCTGTACCACACCAAGAATATATTTTGGGTAAATTATTAATTTCATTATCTTTTGACAAGGAATCTAAAAGATATATTAAGTCATTTTTTGACCCTTTAATATTTTCTAATGGTCCAAATACTCCTTCCCAAAAAGACTTTCTTTTATTCTTAAAGCCTTCTGTCATTGATTCACTAGCTATATTTAAAGGACCTGATAATGATGCTGCTGCCTTAAACTTTTCAGGATGAGTTAATGCTAATTTAAGAGCACCATGCCCCCCCATAGAAACACCAGCAACAAAAGTATCTTCTTTTCTATCTGAAAAGTTGTTGAAATATTCTTTGCAAAACTTAGGTAGTTCTTCTGATATGTAAGTCCAATATTTAGCTCCATATGTAGTATCTGTATAGCAACCTAATTGAGTTGTAGGTATTACTACAGCAAATCCGTATTGTGATGCATATCTTTCTATAGATGTTCTACGCATCCAAACACTTTCATCATTTCCCATACCATGTAATAAATATAATACTGGTTGTCCTTTCTTATTAATACTTTCCTTAGCATCTATTTCATTTGACTTTTGTTGAGGCAAAAGTACATTTAACTTAGTATTAATTCCTAAGGTATTTGAGAAATAGTTTACTTCAAATAAAACCATGCCTATCCTCCTAAAAACTATTTTATTATGTTATTATATACCTAAAAAATTCGACTGTATATAATTCATATTAAATAATAATGATTTTCCATATATTCATTAATAATTTTTTATATCAAATCGTTTTTTATTTACAAAGGTTTTAAAATATTAATTTTAGCAGATACTATTTAATGATATATATAGTAAGGAGGATAAATCATGGCAGAAATAACAGGAGTAGTTAAATGGTTCAATTGTGAAAAGGGGTATGGTTTCATATCATGCAATGAAGGGAATGATGTATTTGTACATTACTCACAAATTAAAGAGAAAGGTTCTGAAAAATCTTTACATGAAGGCGAAAATGTAACCTTCAACATTACAGAAAATGAAAAAGGACCTATGGCTGTGAACGTACAAAAATTATAATCTAAAAAAGCACCTCTTATGAGATGCTTTTTTTAATATATAATAGTACCTAATATATTCACTTCTATTAACTTAACCTTAATCATATTAAGTTAATCCTTCATTACTAATCATACATTTCTAATCCTCATAATATTTTCCGCCCTTTATAAACTTATTCATACTTTCCATTTTGATTTAAGTAAAATTATAGGTAGTAGCAAGTATAAATACTTACTGCTACCTATATTTCTAAAACTATCTTTTATAATTAGCTTTTTTTCTTGTTGATAGAATAGCAACGCCACCAAGTGCACAAACAGAAACTATTAATAAAGGTAATGTCAAGCCGCTAGATTTCTCTTCCTTAACAGCAGTTGTTGTATTATAAAGTTCAGCAGTAGTATCGTAGTAAATAATGTCATCTGAAATAGCTTCTTGTCCTTCAATTACATATTGGTCAATCTCCCTTTGTTTATTTAATATATTCTCATCAATTGCTGTAGCAGAAAATGATGGACTTGATAAATCAACATCTGGAGAAACTTCATCTGTTTCAAGTAGTGCTGCTTCTTTACCATCAACAACATTAACCATATCTCTTCCAAGAATACTATATAGATATTCAGCATTTTCTTCATTATAAGGTTCTATTCTAACCTCTACAAATTTATTAACCATCCCCGTACTTACTACAGTGAAGCCTTTTTCCTCAATTTCCTTACTATTCTTATTAAATACAATATAATCAATTTCTTCTTGCTTTTTAGCTAAGTTCTCGTCAACAACAGCAATTTCTATGGTTTGATAAGCATTTTTATTATCTTGATTTGTTTCTGCAAACACTACATTGGATGATAATACAGTTATACCTATTCCAAAAATAAGAGCCCTTAAAATATTAATTTTTTTCATAAAAATCATACCTCCAATTTATTTTTTATTTCATAGATCTTGCAATCTTAATAGCATCTTCTTGTGTTATTAATCCACTAATTAAATAGTGAACCTCATCTTTAAACCAATGTAGCTCAATATTCATACTGTCTTCATTTTCTCCCTCTGTTGATATATTCTTATTTAGAAACCCTATAGTTCCATTAATATCAAATTCTTCATAATTAGCAAATTTATTTTCTACTTGTCCTTTTTCTTGAATAATCATAAAAGATTTATCTCCTGAAAAGTAATTAAGAATAATTTTATATGCCTTTCCTTCCTCAAAACCATATGCATTAATTTTTTCAAGCTCATAGTCTTCTGGAATATAAGTAGGTATAATAAAAGTACTTTCAAAATCTCCTTTTGCATTATCAAGTGTATCTATAACCCAGCTTTTCTCTTCCTCAGCATTTAGTATATTGTTACCAGAATTCTCTGGAATTGACTCAGTATCATCAACACTCATCATAAGATTATTTTCAGGAGTTATATCTAGATTCTCTTGATTCTTTAATGGCAGGATATGAGATATATTTGCTATTCCAATAATTAAGAGAAAACATGCAGCTACTATCAGTACTTTGTTGATTGGCCTATAATTTTTCTTTAGACATTTTTGCAAGGTCTTTTTCTTAAGATCTTCATCAACTTTTACATCTTTCATGATATCATCCGCTATATTTTTAAAGTCCCTGATTTTATTCACTCCAATCAATCCTCCCTCCTAACTTGGTTTTAAGTATTTCTCTTGCTCTGTGTAGTCTACTTCTTACAGTTCCTTCAGCAACATTCAAAATTTTACTTATTTCCGCTGTATTGCAATTATGGTAGTAGTAAAGTATTATAACCTCTTTAAATCGATGTGATAGGGACATTACCTCTTCAAATAAAATTTTATTTTCTTCTATTTTAATAATTCTGTTTTCAATTCCTATATTTACATTCTTATCTTTCAACTTATCAGTAAGCAGCACTCTCTTGAGCCATGAACTACGTAACATATCTTTGCATACATTAATGGTTATTCTAATTATCCATGTTTTTTCACTGCTTTCCCCTTTAAAACTTTCAAGTTTATTAAAAACCCTAATAAACACTTCTTGGAAAGCATCCTCAGCATTCTGTAAGTTTTTCAGATACATATAAGATGTCCTTAATACATCGTTACCATAAGTATCCATTAATCTTTGAATTTCTTTTTCTATATTCTGTCCTTTAACCGATTTATTCTCCTTTGGTACCGAAAGGGAATCCATAAGTTACCTCCTTTCTTGTGGTGCTTACACTTATTAGACGTATCCAATTAATTTCCCGCTCCCTATTTTAAATAATTTTTTTATTCCTTTATATATCTATTTAAGAAATATTAGTAAATACATAATTATATGTTAAGTATGAAAACTTCAAATATTTTCAATCCTCTATTTTATATTTTCTTTATCGTACTTTATCCATAAAAAAGTAGTGCAACAGAATAAATACTACTCTATTGCACTTTCACTATTATCTAGCCATGATTTTTACTTATCTAATCTTTCCTCTTGAATCAGAGAGTTATAAATTCTTTCAATTTCTTGTCTATCTGCTAATTGAATAATTAAATACATCTATTAGTACTTAATCAAACACTTGACGTAATTCAATCTGACCTTCTCCATATCCTTGAGGATCAGGCATATTCATAGCCCATTCCACAGCTTCTTCCCTAGAATTTACATCAATAAGAATAAAACCAGCAATCAAATCTTTTGTTTCAGTAAACGGCCCCTCTGTAACAACAGGCTTTTCCCCTGGTTTAGGATATGATATGCGAATCCCATTAGAACTTGGTTGAAGTCCTTTAGCCATAACCCGTACTCCAGCCTTAACTAAATCATCATTGTACTTGTTCATAGCTTCAATAAGCTCAGAGCTTGGTAGATTTCCAGCTTCAGAATTCTTTGATGCTTTCACAATCAACATAAATAACAAAACTATTCCTCCTTATACATTTAATTAATTCTTGTAATAAAGTTTATTTAATTTCAACATTTAATCTTATTATAATTTTATATAATCCTTCATATACTTACAATAATAATTCATATACTTACAATAATAATTCAATAATATTATCAATTTTCTAATATTCGCTACTTCAGTAACCTCTAGTAACACTACCAAAATGAATGAAAATTTAAATAAATTAATGAAAACTAGTAATTGTTATGTTTCAACTAAGCTATATATACAAAAAGGGACTGGCCACTAATTTTTAGTTGGTCAGTCCCCTCTTTTATCTATATTTTTATAATTTATTTCCACAGCTTATCTGCAACTTTTCCCCAATTCTCTGAGTATTCTATACACTTTCCACATAGGTGCTCTACTGATTCTGGGGATATAAGATCTGTTGATTTAGCTCCTGTCTTCTTAACAATTTCTTGTAAACACTCTGGATTCTCTAGCATAGGACAAGGTCTTAAATGATTTTCATTAAAAGGTTGTCCTTCTCTATAAGCCATAAAAATAGGTTGCTTTAAGCATTCTAAAAGACTCTTATCATGTATATTAGCATTAGAATAATGAATAAATACACATGGTTCCACATCTCCATTAGGATTTATATGGCAATAACATCTTCCCCCTGCTATACATCCACCTACGAATTCTCCATCATTTTGGAAATCCATTGCAAATATAGGTTTTCCACCTTCCATTGAACGAATTTCTCTTACTCTCTTGTACATATACTTTCTTTGCTCACTTGTTGGTAATAAGTCTATATCAGCCTCATTTCCAACAGGCATATAGTGGAAATACCAAGTAAATCTACATCCTTTTTCAATAATTAAATCTAAAAATTCATCAGATGTTACTACATCTATATTTTTTCTGGTATAGCATATAGAAGTACCAAAGATTAATCCATATTCTTTTAATAAATCCATAGTATCCATTACTTTATTGAAAATTCCATTTCCTCTTCTATCATCATTAACTTCCTCAAATCCTTCAAGGCTAATAGATAATGATAAGTTTCCAACTCTGACCATCTCTTCACAAAGTTCTCTATCTACTAAAGTACCATTAGTGAAAGCATGAAAAGCACAATCATTATGTTTTTCACATAACTTAATTAAATCTTTTTTTCTAACTAATGCCTCACCTCCAGTAAGCATGTAAAAATAAATTCCAAGCTCTTTTCCTTGAGTTATAATACTATCTAAATTCTTAAAGCTTAAGTTTAGTTTATGTCCATATTCTGCTGCCCAACATCCTGTGCATTTTAAGTTACAAGCGCTAGTTGGATCCATAAGTATAATCCACGGTATATTACAGTTATACTTTTTTTGCAATTCTAGTGTTTTTTTGTATCCACTAAAACCTGCTTCAAATCCTAAATTTAAAGCTGTCATTTTTATAACATGCGGATTTAATTCATTTAGTGCTCTGTCTAAATATTTCATCCACTTTCCATTAGGATCTTTTATAAGATTTCTAGCTCCATCAAAAGCTTCCTTACTAAAAGTCCCATCTAGAAATTGTTCTGATATATCTACTAATTTCAATAAATTTTTTTCTTTATCTTTATTTACATATTTCAATATACCATCTATAGTTACACCTAATGCCTTCCTTGCTGCCGTATGAGTTAATCCCATATATTTCCCTCCTTACTTAAGCAAAAAATTAAATTCCACCTATATTATAACATATTTATCACTAAATTTTACTCAATATCCATACTTTACATATTTTTAACATTATTTATATTGATACTTATTTATTACAAATTTATAATATTTTATATTTTTTTAATAATAAATAATTACATGAAAAGTATTTATTATTAATTTATACATTAACTTTCTAAAGAAAAATTTAATGTATAATATAAAAATCAACTTGTAGTTTGTTTGGGTATTATTCATAGATTACTTTAAGATTATATTAAAGAATTAAGAAAGAGCTTACTTGAATTGAAATTATTAAAGAAGAGTATTTATATCAATTATTTGTTCTAGAAATCACAATTCATGATATTGCATTTATTCATTATTAGATTCAACTTCTAAATAAGGAAAATTTATATTATATTAAGCTTCCATTAGAAACCAATTTATCTAAGATAATTTAATAAAAAAATTACGGAACAATAAATAAGAATTATTTCTTAAATATAGCTTAATTTAATAAAGATTAAAAATAATACTTACTTTATAAATTTTATTTATTAATCTGAGGAAGTCATGGATTAATATAAATGGTATTTTAAACTCACATTTTATGTATTATTTTGATTTTAATTTTACTTTACAGGTATTTGCTTGTCTACTGTTATAACATGCTCAATCAACCAATTAGAAACAAATTTTAATATATCAAGTAATTCACTTTGTTGGTTATTATCAATAATATTGTAGTCTATAGTATCTATTTTTCTTATAAAGTCTTCATGCTTTAATTTATGTTCAAAAAATTTATTGTATCTAATTGAAACCATATATTCTTCTTCAGCTTTAAAATGGTGTTTAGTATACTCTTTTAATTCTTCAACAGCTGTAATTATTTGATCATATTTATCCATTAAGAACTCATTTAAATATAAATCATATATTTTATTAAATAATCTAAATAACTCCTTATGCTGTTCATCTACTAGTTCTATGCCTGTTTTATATTTGTCACTCCATTCAATCATTTTACAATACCTCTCTCAAAAGTAGAATTTTTTACTCTTATCTTTTTATTAATTAAATTTGCACCTGCAATACCTAATTCAAAATAATATTTTTATAAATTCCCCCAATGTTTTAAATTAATATCTCCCCTTGATATTCCTCAGAATTAATTACTTTCTAATTATAGAATAATACTATAATCTACTTCAATATATTATATTGACTTCTTTAGTATTAATATTCAGTATCCTAAAAATCCCCTCATACTACAATTGAGGAGAACTAAGCCACGCTATAATATTCACTTAAAATCCTTCAAGGTATTTCATATTAAACTATTTCTTCTCTAAATTTAGAGAAGCACCTCCTCTATGCCTTCAGCATATAATAATAACTATAAAGAATAAATAATATGTATAATACAGATAGAAGTTCCCCTATCCAAGTGGGGTTGTTACGCCTAAGGATAAATACTGTTTGGGCAAAATGCAATCATAAAGTTAATAAAATATCCCTCAGTAGTTTACTTCTTAATTTGTACACTATGCATAAAAGTAAAAAAGGAGTAAAAAAATGGATCAAACTTATGATTATTGTAATTGTGAAGAGAACAACGAGAAAAAAGTAAAAGAATTTATTAATTCATTAGAAAATCAAGGCTATACAGTTCAAGAAGGAGAAAAAAAGAATTTAATCTTTTGCCTGATGCTCGATTCGATTTAAATTATTTAAGATATAAAATTCTTGAAAAATATGATAGTAATGAATATGAAGCTATAGATCTAAACACTAATCTTTGGGTTATGGAAAGTTTCGAGGCAATTCTAATGGATGTAAATGTGCTAGGAGAAAGTAGAGATGCCTTGTACTTGAAAACAAATAATTTCCAATTAACCTCTGATGAGGATTTTTTAATTGTCTACGGAGTTAATCACACTAAAACTGGGGAAGCAGTTTACTATAATGCAAGTTTCTATGGTGCTGAAAAAATTAATGGTGTCAGTGTAATTTACTCACCAGATTGTGAAGGATCAGCAAATGAGTTTTTCCCTAAGGGTTGTGAAGTATCCGATGACTATTATGTGTATAAAATGGCTAGAAGAGGCTGCGGAGATTGTGTAGCTGTTATCCCTTATAGTACAGGAAATCCAAAAGGATGCTGCTATGGAGTGGATAATTGTCAAGAAGCATTTATAGGATTTAGATTGTATTTAAATCAAAAAACATTAGTTGGTCCAGCCCCTTATAATGTCATTTGGGACCAAGCTATTTTATTTAAGAAGAAGTGTAAAAATTAATAACATTAAAAATAAGTTAGGAATGTAAAGTAATTTACATTCCTAACTTTAAAAGAAATAATTATATTCGTTTTTTATCTTTGATATATTCCCACTGCTTCTAGCCCAAATATTCTCTATTTTTATTAATCCAATCACAAATACTTTTTTCTACAGCATATGGATAAGAAAATTTCTTTTTTTGGGATATATCATGTGATAAGCGTTTAAATAAGTTTATCGTAGCCATTAGAGCCTTCCAACTGTCAATCCTCTCAAAATGACCAAATGAGTTCTGTAACTCAATTTGAGTTTCTTTACTTGCCCATTCACATAAGAAACGACCTGCATGCCAGGTATCATAACCACTTCCATTTACTGTCTTTTCATGCCATTCTATCATCTGAAGAAGGAGTTCTTTCATATTGTTATCTCTCACTTTTACAACCCATAATTCATTTCTTAGTATTTGTTTAGCTGTATATAGGGCTATAAACCAAAACATATTTATAGATTGTAAGAACTTTTCTTCTGATAAAATATTCCCTTTAGGAGCCATACTATATTGAGGCATAATATAATTTGCAACATTATCTTTATCAATAAGTACTTTTACTCCTCGATAAAAATTATCTGGCGTAATTTTTTTATTTACAATATACCTTAAGTCATCTAATGAATGAATAACAAAATCAACTTGCCATCCACCATTAAATAGTGTAAGACATTCATGGTCGCCCCCTTCTGTCTGAGAGACAAATGAAGTACAGATTTCCCCCATATTGTTAAGCCATTGGTTATTTGAAAGATAATAATTCTGTCTTGATGTAAAGAAAATAATATCCATATCTGACCACTGGTCTGCAGGATGATCATTACGTGCCCTAGAGCCCACTATAAATGCTGCTCTTATATCTTCAACTGTTTGCGCCCAAGAAACAAAATCTCTTTCCATGTTTTCATAAAATATTTTTGAAGTTATCATTAATAAACGCCTCCGTATTAACAGTACTCTCTATTTTCAATTAGATTTTTCTTATGTTTATACCTGGTTTTCTTATTACTTCTTTTACTTTATTGCCTCCAAAATTAGCTTTACAATTTTTGTGCTGTGTAAGACATAGCTTCCATGTCCTTCTCCCTTCAAAATGTGAAGCTTACTATTTGGAATGCTATCAGCAATATACTTCGTATGATTTTGTTTCACCATATCATGACTTCCTGCCAGTATAGTAGTAGGGATTATAATACTACTAAGCATTTCCTCTGTAATATTGGGCTCAGTTAGCATCATGGTCATCTTTGGATCTTTCACAATTGCATTTATGAACTTAAAAAGTTTGAGCCACCCTGTTCTAATACCATCTGGTGATAAGTTTGCCCCACTAATAATAATTTGAGATAATAGTTGTGGATATCTTGCTGCAAGTAGCAATCCAATAATTCCACCATCACTGAATCCATAAAGAATGGTTCCCTGAAGTTTAAGCTCTTCAATAAAACACCTTATATCCTCTGCAAAATCATCATAGTGATATTCCATAACAGCTTCACTCTGCCCATGCCCACGACTGTCTATTGCGTATACTGTAAATCTTTCTGCCAATAAGGGTATTGCCTTATCAAAAATCTTATGAGTTTGCCCATTTCCATGTATTAGAATTAGTGGTCTTCCTGTACCAGACTTTTCATAATAAAGATTAGTATTGTTAACACGGCATATCATTACCTACATCTCCTTTTTTATATTTTTTCATTTTAATTCATTATTCCTATAGGTTGAATCAAATGTATCCACATGTCTTTCTAAAATGGATAACGCTTCTTTTTCTTTTTCAGGCTTACCATCATATTTACATAGAAGCAAAAAGATGGGAGAGTAAAATTGCAGAGCCAACACTTCCGAGTCAACCTCTTTAAAATAGTCTATATCAATCATTTTTTCAAATAAAGCAGTTTGATATTGTAATGCGCCGTCTATCAAAAACTCCCTCAGTATGTTTTCTGCTTCTGAGTGACGAAACTGTTCTAGCATCAACAATCTACGGAACTGTACTGCCTGATGGTCTTTAAGCCAGTATAAGAATAAAGAGGAACATTGTTTTTTTAGTTCATTTAATCCCTGATTTTTATACTCCATGGCAAGCGTAGAAAAATCATTACCCTCTGGTAATTTAATTGCTTTTGATGCTTCTTCAAAATGAGTTTTCATTTCAATAAAAATTGAATCCAAGATTTCCTGCTTACTTTTATAGTGCTTATACAATGCACTCTCACGAAAACCCACTGCCTTTGCAATATCTCTCATGGAAACTCCGTCATAACCGTGTTTTGAGAAAAGTGCAAGGCACTCTGTAAGTATCTGTTTTTTTCTATCTATCTTTTGCATATAATTCACCTCGTAGTTTTTATGTATCCTGTAAAAAAGGACAATTTTTAAAATCTAAATCACAAATATTTTAGAAAGGCTCTATCAGATAAAATAAAAAATAATGTTTGTATTACCTCTCCAATTAAATATGTAAATACATCCTACCTTGAATAATAAGTTATAATCTTATCTATTCTTTACCTTTATTATAGTTATCAATCGTTCACCTTAATTGTAAGTTATCAATCGTTCACCTGTCAATATGATATTCAAAATTCATATTTTTTTCTCAGTGTTAAGATATTCTTAGAATAACTAATTCACTAACAAAGTTATAAAATCCATTAATTGGAGAAATTGAAATAGAAAAAAGTTAGGAAAAAAGACATAAAAAAAGCCAGAGAAATCTTGAAATGATTCAAGAATTTCTCTGGCTATGAAGAACTTTTTATCTAATGAAGAACTTTATTTGATAGTACTCAATTATCTTCCTTTTTCCAGCAATGCCACTGTTTCAATATGACTTGTATGTGGGAACATATCAACAGGCTGAACAATTTCAGTCTTATAGCCTTTTTCTTCTAATACTTTTAAATCTCTTGCTAAAGTACTCGGATCACATGAAACATAAACTAACCTTTTAGGTTTAGCTTTTTCTATGGAATCTAGAAGTTTAATATCACAACCTTTTCTCGGTGGATCAACAACAATCACCTCTGGTACTATACCCTTATCTATCAATTCAGGTATTATTTCTTCTGATTTTCCCACAAAGAATTCTACATTATCTATATTATTAATTCTTGCATTTTCTCTAGCATTAATAATAGCTGGCTCTATAATTTCAACTCCATAAACTTTTTTTGCTTTTTGTGAAAGGAAAAGTGTTATTGTTCCAGTTCCACAATATGCATCAAAAACAGTTTCTTCTCCTGTTAATTTTGCATATTCTAAAGCCTTTGAATATAACTTTTCTGTTTGAACAGGATTTACTTGGAAGAAGGATAGTGGTGATATATTAAATTTAAAATTATCTATGTAGTCTGTTATTGTGTCTTCTCCCCATAAGGTTATACACTTTTGTCCTAAGATAACATTAGTATTTTCCTTATTTACATTTAAGATAATACTCTTTATACCTTCTACATTATCTTTTATTAATTCTATAAATTTATCTATATGTTCAATTTTTTCCCTTGTTGATACTAAAACCACCATAACTTCATTAGTAGTAAAGCCTTTACGTATCATTATATGTCTTATTAAACCATTCTTATTAAAAACTCCATCAATGCTAGCAGCAGATATATTATATTCCTTCATCCACTTTCTAGTAAGATCAGCAACTTTATCAGCTATCTTATCTTGAATTAAGCAAGTATCTAAGTTTATAATATTATGACTTCTTGGTGCATAAAACCCTATGCTTAGTTCTCCCTTTACAATTCCAACTGGTAATTGAACCTTATTTCTATATCTTTCTGGATTTTCCATTCCTATAGGATATTTCACTAATGAGTTATCTAATCCACCTATTTTTGATATGCAATCTTTAACTCTTTCAAATTTATAATCTAATTGCTTTTTATAATTCATATGCTGAACAGTACATCCACCACATCTTTTATAAACCTTACAACTTGGTTCTACTCTTTCATTAGAAGCCTCAATTACTTCTAGTAGCTTTCCATAAGCATAATTTTTCTTAACTTTAACTATTAAAACTTTTACTTTTTCTCCTAAAATAGCGCCTTCTATAAATATAGGATATCCATCTATCTTAGCTATACCTTCTCCTTCATATCCTATACTTGTTATATCTAATATATATTCATTGTTCTTTTCAACCAAATTATCCACCTCTTAAAACCTTGCAAATTTAATGATTTCTAAAGTTTCATCTTATAATAGCATAAAAATATATAAAAAACAAAGTACTGTCGCACAATGTAAAATGAAGAATGTAAAATGTAAAATTAATGTAAAAACTCCTTTCGGAGTTTCAATATATAAAAAGATTTATGACTAATGAAGTTTTTATTAGTTAAGATACATCCTCTTACTTTATTTTAAATTAGTAATTATATTTTATTATAAAAAAATAGGCATCATATGATGCCCAAAGCCAGAATTAAGTTGCCATTTAATTCCATAATAATATTATTACATTATTTAATACATAATATACATTATAACTTAATATATATCAATATAAATGTGAACATTTTGTTAATTATCTGTTTTTATATTTTATTTATACTATAATTATACAATATTTTAACTATATTATAACTTTTTAGAATTTATATGATAATCATTTTCAATTATTTGTTTTTATTTTAAATTTATTAGACAAAGAAATATAATTTTTTTAAATTAACAAGTTTAAAGTTTTATACTTATTTATAAAAATAGAATTGTGGTGCTAATCAATTAGCACCACAATTCTCTAAATTTTAACTATTAACTCTTACTTATTAACTACTAGTTATTCTACTACACTTATCTTTAATAAGTTTGTTGCACCAATCTTATCTACTGGAACACCTGCAGCAATTACTACTGTATCTCCCTTTGCAACAAATCCATGCTCTTCTGCAACCTTCACTGATTCTTCCATCATATGATCTGTTGATTCCATTTTTCCTGAAACAACTGGATAAACTCCAAAGTATAATGCTAACTTCTTAGCTACTCTTTCATCTGGAGTTACAGCAACTATTGGGCAATCTGGTCTGCATTGAGATAATCTTCCTGCAGTAGCTCCACTTTGTGTTGATGAAATTATTGCTGAAGCTTGTAATTCGTAAGCAGCATTTGCAGCAGCTCTTGAAATAACTCCTGCTATAGCAGGTATATGTCTTTTTGCTTTTGAAGTAGCTATTTCATAATCTAATTGCTTTTCAGCTTCTATAGCTATTTTCGCCATAGTTTGAACAGCTTCTACTGGCCAATCTCCATTTGCTGATTCTCCTGATAACATAATTGCGTCAGTTCCATCATATATAGCATTTGCTACGTCTGATACTTCTGCTCTTGTTGGTCTTGGATTTCTTATCATAGAATCTAACATTTGAGTAGCAGTTATAACTGGCTTTCCTGCAGCATTACATTTTTGTATTATCATTTTTTGAACTGCTGGAAGTTTTTCCATTGGTATTTCAACACCTAGGTCTCCTCTAGCAACCATTATACCATCAGAAGCTTCTAATATAGCATCTATATTATCAACACCTTCTTGGTTTTCTATCTTTGAGAATATTTGAATGTCTTCTCCACCATTTTCAACTAAAACTTTTCTTATAGCTTCAACGTCAGCTGCCTTTCTTATAAATGATGCTGCAACTAAGTTTACTCCTATTTCACAACCAAATTTTAAATCTGCTATATCTTTTTCTGTTAAAGCAGGTAATTTTATTGAAACTCCAGGAACATTAACTCCCTTATGAGTTCCTACAAAACCTGTATTCATAACTTTACAGTTAATTTTATTACCTTCAACAGATTCAACTCTTAATCCAACTAAACCATCATCTATTAATATAGTATCTCCAGATTTAACATCATTAGCTAAGCCTTCATAAGTTACTGTACATTGTGTTGTATCTCCTACAACATCTCCACCAGCATATATTATAAAGTTATCACCAGTTTTTAATTCAACTTTTTTAGGTTCAAACTTTCCAGTTCTGATTTCTGGTCCCTTAGTATCTAACATTATAGCTATCTCTTTATTATGTTTTTTAGCTAAGTCTTTTACTAAGTTTATTCTAATTGCATGCTCTGCATGATCTCCATGTGAAAAGTTATGTCTTGATGCATTCATTCCAGCTTCAATTATTTGTGATAATATTTCTGGGTTTTCACTAGCTGGCCCTATAGTACAAATCATCTTAGTTTTTCTCATTAATAACACTCCTTCGATTAAGTATATAATAATTTTTGGGTTCACATTAAATAATTTATATTAATATTCTGAGTAACAAATCAAGTATTTATAACCTAAGATGATATTTCATTTGCTATTTCAAATAATTTTTCATCAAACTTTCTATCTAAAGCTAATGCTTCATCTATATCTTGATCAATTATCTCATTATTTTTTATACCTATTACTCTTGAAGTTTTTCCTTCTAGAAGAACTTCAACTGCTCTAGATCCCATTCTAGAAGCTAATACTCTATCTGCAGCTGTTGGGCTACCGCCTCTTTGAATATGACCTAATACTGTTGCTCTTGTTTCAATTCCTGTAACTCCCTCAACATATTTAGCTAATTCTTGAGCTCCACCAACACCTTCTGCAAGTAATACTAAGTTGTGTATTTTTCCATTTTGTTTTCCTTCTAATATTACTCTGCAAAGTTCATCTTTATCAAAGCCTTTTTCTGGTGTAATTATATATTCAGCTCCACCTGCAATACCAGAATATAAAGCTATATCTCCACAATCTCTTCCCATTACTTCAACTATTGATACTCTTTCATGAGAAGTTGATGTATCTCTAATCTTATCTATTGCATCAATAACTGTATTTAAAGCTGTATCAAATCCAATTGTAAAATCAGTGTAAGTTAAGTCATTATCTATAGTTCCTGGTAACCCTACAGTTTTAACACCTAGCTTTGATAAAAGCTTAGCTCCTGTAAATGATCCATCTCCACCAATTACTACTAATGCATCAACACCATAAGCCTTTAATATCTTAGTAGCTCTTACTCTTACTTCTTCCTTTTTAAATTCAAGGCATCTAGCTGTTCTTAATATAGTACCACCTCTATGAATGATATCAGAAACTGATGATCTATTCATTGGAAATAATTCTCCATTAATTAAGCCACTATATCCTCTTTGAACGCCCATTACTTCAATACCATGATGTAAAGCGGTTCTTACAACGGCTCTTATTGCTGCGTTCATTCCTGGAGCATCTCCACCACTAGTTAAAATAGCTATTTTTTTCATGTTGTTTCCTCCTTAACACCACCGGGACAAAGGTTGTCCCACTTTATGTGGAATTATCCATTTTTTATTTACTATAATAATTTTATTGTTACCACATTAATAAGTTTTTACTATTTTTTATCATCTTTTTTTATTTTACTTGCTTAATTAAGTTTATGCAACTAAAATAAATACAATAATTGATTTTTATCTACTTTTTTATTCTTTATATGTTATATTATAACCTAAAATCATTGCATTTATATATTAAATAATAATATTTTCTTATTTATTATTTATAACTTTTTAAAATTACATATTTTATTAATTTATATTAAATTTAAAGACAAATAATTAATAGTATTGAAAATTTTTCAAATTTTATATAAATTAATGAAGTTTACAAATACTAAATTCTTTATAAAAATTATCAATTAGTAAATGTAAACTTCATCTAAATTATTCTACTACCTTAACATTTTCATCTCCAATTATTTCTTTAAAATAAATTACTGCATCTGACTCTAGGTTTATCCAAATGTCCTTTGACATCCTATAACTTTTTCTATCATTTTCAGTAAATAAATATACAGTAGTATCGCCTTTGTAATAATCAGGCATCTTTTTTAATTCTTGAATTAAAGCCTTTCCTTCTGTTAAATCTTTAGTTCTTAGATATACTTTTGATGTATTTATTTTTTCTAAAGGCTCAATAGTTTCACATATTAACTTTGGAAGTTCATCTTCCTTAATACTTATTCTTCCTTTAATAACAACTAAAGCATCTTCTTTTAGACTTTCTCTAACCTTATCTAAAGTTTTTGGGAAAACTATAACTTCTATTACACCAGTTAAATCTTCTAATTTTAAGAATGCCATCATGGTATTATTTCTAGTTATCTTTTGATTATACTCAGCTATTATTCCTCCAAGTATGACCCTTTCTTCATCATGAATTATATCTTCTGGTAAGTCATTAGGATTAAAGTTTTCCTTTATTATTTCATAGGACTTATTTATTTTTTCAATACTAGTAGATGTCTGTACCTTAAGACTATCTACATATTCATCTAAAGGATGCCCTGACAAATATAATCCTGTCATTTCTTTTTCCATAGATAATAAATTTTTCTTTGCAAACTCCTTTATATTTGGATAATTTATTTCTGGAAGCTCAACTTCTTCCTCAATTCCAAATAAACTTATTTGCCCATCTATATTTCTCTTTTTCTCATTAGCTACTCCATCCATTAACTTTTCATATACAGCTAACAATTTTGATCTATATATATTAAAACCATCTAAAGCCCCTGCTTTTATTAAGCTTTCAATGGCTCTTTTATTAACTGATGATAAATCTATTTTATTGATAAAGTCCATTAAAGATTCAAAAGAACCTTTTTTATTTCTAGATTCTACTATTGTTTCAACTACATTAAAGCCTACATTCTTTATAGCTGCTAATCCAAATCTAATTTTATCACCTTTAACAGTAAACTTTGAGTAACTTTCATTTATATCAGGTGGTAGCACTTGAATTCCTAAGCTTTCAGCAAAGGCAATATAATGGGCTACCTTTTCACTTGTTCCCATAACTGAATTAAGCATAGCTGCTATGGTTTCAGCTGGATAATACTTCATTAAATATGCAGTTTGATATCCTATAACTGCATAGGCTGCTGCATGAGATTTGTTGAAAGCATATGATGCAAAGTCCATCATTTGATCAAAAATTTTATTTGCAGCTTCTTCAGAAATTCCATTTCTCTTACATCCTGGAACTTCTATATTTCCATCTTTATCTACAACACCAAATATAAAGTTTTTTCTCTCTTCCTCCATAACCTTGTGTTTTTTCTTAGACATAGCTCTTCTAACAAGGTCACTTCTTCCCATAGAATATCCAGCAAGTTTTCTTACTATTTCCATAACCTGCTCTTGATATACCATTACCCCATAAGTTACATTAAGTATATCCTCAAGTTCTGGGGTTTCATATTTAACTTTATCAGGATTTTGCTTACATTCTATATATCGAGGAATTTCAGCCATAGGACCTGGTCTATAAAGTGATATTCCTGCTATAATATCTTCTAAACAGTCTGGTTTCAACTCCTTCATAAATGAAGTCATTCCTGGTGATTCTAATTGGAATACACCTGCTGTCTTTCCTTCACCTAGCATCTTATAGACTTTTTCATCTTCAAAGCCTATCTTATCTAAATTTACTTCTATTCCTTGGTTTTCCTTTATCATTTTAACTGCATCATTCATAACAGTTAAAGTTCTAAGCCCAAGGAAATCCATCTTTAATAGTCCAAGTTCCTCTAATGTTGTCATATCAAACTGTGCAACTATAGATTCTTCATTTTTTTGCAGAGGTACATATTCAACTAGTGGTTTAGATGCTATTACTACTCCAGCTGCATGAGTAGATGAATGTCTAGGTATTCCTTCTAAATCTTTACTAATATCAATTAAGTTCTTTACTCTCTCTTCATTATTATATGCTGCTTTAAGTTCTGGGTTTATTTCTAAAGCCTTATCTATTGTAATTCCAAGCATAGTAGGGATCATTTTTGCTATTCTATCTACTTCTGCATAGGAATAATTCATAGCTCTTCCTACATCTCTTATACAAACTCTAGGTGCCATAGTTCCAAAAGTTATAATTTGAGATACATTGTTAACTCCATATTTATCAACAACATAATCAATAACTTCCTGTCTTCTTTCATAACAGAAATCAGAATCTATATCAGGCATACTTACTCTTTCTGGATTTAAAAATCTTTCAAAAAGCAAACTATATTTTATTGGATCTATCTTAGTAATTCCTAGTGTATAAGCTACTATAGAACCTGCAGCAGATCCACGCCCTGGACCAGTTGGTATACCATTTTCATTAGAGAACCTTATAAAGTCCCAAGTAATTAAGAAATAATCTACATATCCCATTTGCTTAATTACTGATAATTCATATTCTAATCTATCAATATATCCACAAGCTTCTTCATTTTCTTTATAATAATCCACAAATTCTTTAACATTTAGTGGTTTATTTTTAAATTCATCAAATATATCATATCTTTCAATTAATCCTGAATAACAAAGATTCTTTAAGTACTCAAAGGGCTCCATTCCTTCAGGAACTGGGAATTTAGGTAACTTTGATACATGAAATTCATAATTGAAATTACATTCTTCAGCTATCTTTGTAGTATTCTCTAATGCCTCTGGAATATATGAAAACATATCCCACATTTCTTCTGGAGATTTTAAATAAAATTGATCTGATGGATATCTTCTTCTATTTGGATCATCTAGTGTTTTCCCTGTTTGTATACACATTAGAATATCATGAGAAGCTGAATCCTTTTGATTTATGTAATGAACATCATTAGTTGCCACTAATGGAATTCCTGTTTCCTTAGATAACTTAATATTAGCTTCTGTAACCTTCCTTTGTTCATCCATACCATGATTTTGTATTTCTAAATAGAAACCCTCTTTAAAGATGTCATTATATAAAAGTGCTACTTCCTTAGCCTTTTCATAATTATCTTTAATATGCCAGTACTGAACTTCCCCACCTAAACATGCACTTAGAGCTATAAGTCCTTCACTATGTTCTCTTAAAAAATCATGGTCAACTCTTGGCTTATAGTAAAAGCCCCTAATAGAAGCTTCAGATACTATTTCCATAAGATTTTTATATCCCTCTTCATTTTTTACCAATAAAACTAGATGATGTGTGCTATTTTCTTTATCATTTAACTTTATATCCATGGATTTCGCAGCTACATACACTTCACATCCAAGTATAGGCTTAATTCCCTGTTCTATAGCCTCCTTATAAAAAGCTACACAACCATACATAACACCATGATCAGTTATAGCAATACTATCCATCCCTAATTCTTTAGCCCTACTTATTAAATTCTCTATTTTACCAGAACCATCAAGTAAACTATATTCAGTATGAAGATGCAAGTGCGTAAATTTCTTTTCCAAATAAACACCCCCTAGAGAAGCTGAACCAGTCAGCTTCTAATGAATAATGAAAAATGAATAATGAATAATTAAGGAAGTAATTTGTTCAAAATTACTAAAAAGAATCTAATAAAAAAACTCCTAATGGAGTTTTCCCATTAATTCTTCATTTTACATTCTTCATTTTACATTCTTTTAGTACGTTCCTGATCTTATTTCTTCTGCTATTTTTTCTATTTTTCTTAATCTATGATTAATTCCAGACTTTCCAACTGGAGGATCTAGCATTTCTCCAAGTTCTTTTAGGGATTCATCTGGGTAACTTAATCTAAGTTCTGCCACTTCTCTTAAATTTTGTGGTAGTCTTTGCAGACCTATTTCTTTTTGTATAAGCTTAATACTTTCAACTTGTCTAACAGCTGCATTAACTGTTTTGCTTAAGTTTGCAGTTTCACAATTTACAAGCCTATTAACATTATTCCTCATTTCCTTCATTATTCTTATATTTTCTAATTCTAATAATGAAGTATGTGCTCCTATAATTCCTAATAGGTTTGAAATTTGTTCTCCTTCTTTTAAGTATATTATAAAGCTATTTTTTCTTTGTATTACTTTTGAATTTAATCCAAATGTATTGATTAAGGCACATAAATCTCTTGCATATTCTTCACTATGAGTTACAAACTCTAAATGATAGGTTTTTTCTGGATTACTTATACTACCTCCACCAATAAAAGCTCCTCTTACATAGGCTCTTTTTAACTCCTCTGAGCTAACCATATCTTTATCTATTCTATAATTTAAGGTTAATACTCCTTCTATTTCTGCAAGTATTCCTGTATCTCTTAAAAGATCTCTAACACCCATATCTTCTTCTATTAGAACCATGTATATATTATTTTTCTTTAAAGAGTTACTCTTTTTAACCATTAATTTTGAATGTATATTAAAATGCTCTTTTAGCAAACTAAATATATGCCTTGCAGATGCAGGATTTTCAGTAGTAATTCTAAATGATAGACCCAATCCACTAAAGGATATTGTTCCACTTACCTTCATTATTGCTGAAATTTCAGCTAATGCTTCCTCTTTAGTTAACTCTGAATATCTGCATATTTCTCCTTTGACTTTTGATGAAAATGACATATTGCCTATTTCTCCTTATTTACTATTCTTATCAAGTTATTATACCATAAATAGCAATAAAAATTTAGATGTAAATTCTAGCTTATTATAAGCTAAACATATATTTCTATTACTAAATAGTCTTCAACTATTCTAGCATATATTGAACCTTTATACTTTTTTACTATTTTCTTAACATTATATAATCCATATCCTCTTCCAGTTCCCTTACTTGAAATACCTTTTTCGAAAAAACTCTGAATTTTACTTTCATCAATATTTAATTCATCAATACTATTTTTAACTTCTATCTTGTATCTTTCTAATTTTCTTATATTTACTTTTATATCTTTCTTACTGTTATTCTTAGTAGCCTCAATAGCATTATTTAATAAATTACTAAGTATAATAGTTATTTCAGAATCATCAAGAAGTGAGTTTTCCAAATTAGTTTTTATTTCATAATTTAAATTAATTCCTAGTTGATCACATTCTACTAACTTACTATATAAAATAGCCTTTATTATTGTACTTTCAATATCTAAAACATCACTTGAAACATTAGTTTCTTGTATCTTACCAATGTATTTTTTCGCTCTTTCCTTAAGTTCTGGTATATTATTAGATACCTGAATCATGGAAAATAACATTCCTATATGATTCTTATACTCATGCTCATTTGACTTTATATTGCTAATTATCTCATCTAATAGTGGATTATAAGCATTCTTAACTTCCTTATTCTTATTCTTTATTATTGTCTTATGTATACTTTTATAAAAACTTATATTAAAGAAAATAATAATAAATATAATTAATATAATTTGAATAAGTATATTATTGCCTATATTTCCACTATCATAAATTAGTTTTAATATCATAAAAAACATAGAGATATTTAAAATTATATTTGATAACAAAATATTTTCTTCAATATAACCTTCAAAATTGATTTTTTTAAGCTTGTTGTTATATTTCATTAATATCACTATTAAAAATATAATAAGGCAAAATAATAAGAAATGTATATTTCTATATTCATTTGTTTTTCCTGTTAATAAAAAAACTATTATTATTAAACTACTTTGTATTATAAATGTAATTATTATACTTATTAGCATTTCTACTAAAACTAAATTATTATTCTTTTTATCAATATAAGCTATAGATATTATTTGTATTATATGTAAAATCACATAAGCATAAATTCTATTATTTATGTTAACGTTAATAAATACCCCACTACATATCACAACTATTAAACTATAATTTAAAAGATTATCTGTCTTTCCTTTATTAAATAAACTATTATATAATAGTACGGTTACCATCATTTCAATAAATGCAATTAATAGTTTCATATATGTCCTCCCTAACAGAAAATGTTTATTTTATATACTACATAAACATATTTTAACAAATAATTGTATTTTTTTCTATATTTCTTATATATTCGTCAAATTTTATAATAAAAAATAGACTAAAAGAATTAATCTTATTAGTCTATTAATATTAATTATTGTCTTTATTAGCTCTATTTTCTCTTTCTCTTTGCTTTATCTTTTGAGAAACATACATATATTCTATTATTCTCTTTCTATCATATAATAGCTTTTTCTCCATTATTGTATCTACAAGAACTTCAGCAAGATATTCTGAATCATGCTTAACATAGCCCTTTTCTATTTTGGCTAAGGAAGCTTCTATAACTTCTACGCCTAGTTTCTTAAGTTCCTTATTATCTAATTCAACTAATTGAGAGTTATCCTTTGAATATCTCTCTTTTATATCTAATGGAATATCTCCTCTATTAGCTATTACATAATCAACAATGCCTCTTCCACCATACTTCTTCAAAACCTTTATATGATCAGAAGCTTTAAATCCATGGGTTTCGCCTGGTTGAGTCATTATATTTGAAATATATATTTTAATGGCATCACTTTTTCTAATACTGTCTGCAATATCTTTAACTAATAAATTTGGAATAATACTTGTATAAAGACTTCCTGGGCCAAGAACTATTGCATCAGCCTCTTCTATAGATTTAATAGCATCTTCTAGTGGCTTAGCATTTTTAGGTTCTACCATTAATTTTTTAATTCTTGAGTTTTGCCTTATTGCTTCTTCTGGAATTTGAGACTCTCCCTCTATTACATTTCCATTTTCCAATTCAGCTACAAGCTTCATATCTTCTAAAGTTACAGGTAAAACCTTTCCTGTAACTGCAAGAACTGAACTCATTTTTTGGACTGCATCCTCAAAGTTTTCACTTACTCCATCCATAGCTGCTAAAAATAAATTACCAAAGCTTTGATTTTTAAGCCTTCCATCTGTAAATCTATATTGAAGTAATTCTTCCATTAAGGGTTCTGTATCAGCTAATGCTAATATACAGTTTCTTATATCCCCTGGGGGTAACATTCCCAAATCCTCTCTTAAGGCACCTGAACCTCCACCATCATCTGCAACAGTAACTATAGCAGTGATATTTGATGTATAATATTTTAGTCCTCTAAGCATTGTAGATAGACCTGTTCCTCCACCTACAACTACAATTTTAGGTCCTTTTACTAATAATCTTTTTTCATATATTAAATTTTCCATTTTTCTACTATCTAATGATAGATGAATGTAACCTTTATTAGTTAAAGCAATTATTGACTTCATACTTTCAACCACAGAAATATATATTACTAAAACCCCTGTTATATTTAGAAATATATAAAATATTTTATAGTAAATATCATAAACTCTTCTTACTGCTAATTCCGTAAAACCAAAAGCTATTAGTAAAATCCCAAAAACCCCAAAGAAGAGCCATCTTTTCACTTTAACTCCAGGCTTCAGCCATTCCTTTATACTCATAGTTTCTTTGCTCCTTGATGCACATCCTCTTTTATATCTCTATGTTCTATAGAAATATTATACTCCTTATTTAATAAACCATTATATATCTCATTGGCAATTGCAACAGACCTATGTCTTCCCCCAGTACATCCTATTGATATTATAAGTTGTCTTTTTCCTTCTTTTTTATATTTAGGTATTAAAAATTCTAATAAGTCCTCAACTTTTTCAATAAATTCCTTTGTTTCCTCTTGTTCTAAAACATAGTTCTTAACTGGTTCATCATTACCTGAATGTGGTTTAAGTTCAGCTATATAAAATGGATTTGGTATAAATCTTACATCAAAAACTAAATCTGAATCTACTGGTATTCCATATTTAAATCCAAAGCTTAGTATAGTTACAGACAGTTGCTTTTTAGGCTGTTCTATATCACCATAATTCTTTGTCATTTCTTCTCTTAAATCTTTAATAGCATATTTTGATGTATCTATTATTATATCTGCTCTATCTTTTACTTCTCTTAGCCTATTTCTTTCTTCATTAATACCTGTTATTATTCTGCTTCCAGGTGCTAATGGATGGCTTCTCCTACTTTCTTTAAACCTCTTAACTAATACTTCATCAGAGGCATCTAAAAACAATATCTCATATTTAAAATCTTGCTTTTTCAAATAATTTAAGCTTTCAAATAAATCATCAAAGAATATTCCTCCTCTAATGTCTATTACTAAAGCTACCTTGCTTATTTTCCCTTGGCTTTGAACACAAGCTTCTGCAAATTTAGGTATTAGCTTTGGTGGAAGGTTATCTACGCAAAAGTATCCCATATCTTCAAGGCTTCTTGTTGCTTCTGTCTTACCTGCTCCTGATAATCCTGTAACTATTATAAATCTCATTATGCTACCTCCCTTTGATTATATTTCTTAATAAGATTATATCATATTAGACCTTTAAATATAATAATAATGCTTTAAATAGACTTCTGTTTATCTAGTATAAAACATTAAAATATAATGGCCTTTATAATTTATACTATAAAAAAGGAGAAAAGTTTGTACTTATCTCCCTTTACTCTATTTATTATCTCGTTTTTCTATTGCTAATCTTAATAGTTTACAAAATTCTATATTTTGTTCCTTAGTTCCTAAACTTACTCTTAACCAACCTGGCATATCTAATAAATATCCTGGTCTTATTATATATCCATGTCTTAATAGATATTCATGTATTGGCCTATCATCTCCATTAACATTAACCATTATAAAATTAGCTTCTGACTTTATATATTTAAGGCCCATTTTTTCAAACTCTAAAGCTAATAATTCTCTTTGTTCCTCATTGAAGGTTTTAACTTTATCTATAAATTCCTCATCTTCTATTGCAACAATTGCTGCCTTTTGAGCAAATAAATTTACATCAAAGGAGTTTATAACTCTATTCATATAATCTACTATTTCTTCATTAGCTATTCCATAACCAAATCTTAAGGCAGCTAATCCATAAGCCTTAGATAAGGTTTTTAAAATAATCATATTTGGATATGATTTTATTAACTCTAATGAGTCTGGATAGTCTTTTGAGGTAACATATTCTCCATAGGCTTCATCCATAACTATTATTACATCTTTAGGTATTCTATTTAATACCCTATCTAACTCTTCCTTTGTAAATATTCCACCTGTTGGATTATTAGGATTACAAAGCCAAATTATTTTAGTTTTTTCAGTTATAGCTTCTACCATAGCTTCTAAATCTAAGCCATAATTTTTTAAAGGAATCTTTATTGCTTTAGCTCCCATTAGCTTTGTATTACTTTCATATCTTGGAAAAGTTATTTCCGCCATTATACTTTCATCTTCTTTGTCTAAAAATACTTCGCAAATTACATTTATTAAAGAATCTGATCCTGCCCCACAGAATATCATATTCTTATCTATATTTAGCTTTTTACTTAATGCTTCTTTAAAATCAAATGAAGATGCATCTGGATACATATTCAATTCATTTACTAAATTAGCCATAAGCTTCTTAACCCTTTCTGATGTGCCTAAGGGATTCTCATTAGAAGCTAGTTTAACTACATGATCTATACCATACTCCCTCTTAACCTCATCTATTGGCTTGCCTGCTACATACTTTTCTAAGTTTTTTACTTCTTTTCTAACTTTATATTCCATATTAAATCGAACTACTGCATAAATATTAAACGAATAACTTTCATGTAATTAAATATGAATTATTAAACATATATTTTATTAGAAACTCCGTAAGGAGTTTCCACATTAATTCTACATTCTTCATTATTCATTTTTCATTTATCTTTAGTTCTCCCCCCTTATTAATTATTTATTGCTTTATTTTATTATATATAAGTTAAAAATAAGTTTCCACCACTACTTTTCAAATATATTTCCAATGCTTCCAAGTATACTTCCTTCATCAACTGATCTTCCCATATTTTGTGGCGCTGATGCATATATTCTTGATGCTAATTTGCTAAAAGGTAAACTTTGGATCCATACTTCTCCAGGTCCTGTTAAAGTTGCAAAGAATAATCCCTCTCCTCCAAATACAGCATTTTTAATTCCACCAATAAATTGTATATCATATTTAATACTTTCTGTCATAGCAACTAAACATCCTGTATCTATTTTTATAGTTTCTCCTTGCATTAAAGTTTTCTTAATAATAGTTCCACCAGCATGAATAAATGCTAATCCTTCACCTTCTAACTTTTGTAGTATAAATCCTTCACCTCCAAAGAATCCTGTTCCTAGCTTCTTTGTAAATTCTATTCCTATGCTTATTCCTTTAGCGCAGCATAGAAAAGCATCCTTTTGGCATATAAGCTTTCCTCTATAATTTCTTAAATCCATAGGTAATATTTTCCCTGGGTATGGAGCTGCAAAAGCAACCTTTTGTTTTAACATTCCTGTGTTAGTGAATGCAGTCATAAAAAGACTTTCACCTGTTATGACTCTTTTAGCTGCACTGCCTAATATTCCAAAAAAACCCCCACCTTTAGATTTTTCGCTTCCATCTCCAAATATGGCATCCATAGTTATATTATTGTCCATCATCATCATTGCTCCAGATTCTGCTACTACTGTTTCTCTTGGATCTAATTCAATTTCTACAAATTGCATTTCATTACCATGAATCTCATAATCAATTTCATGAACCATTTTTACATTCCTCCTACTAAATTTAAAATTTAATTATTATTGTGAAATCTAACCATATCAATCATGATTAATAATCCAATAAAAAATAAAGTATAGTTTTCATCTATAACTTCAAGAAAATACCTATCTCTCCCAAAGGTAAACTCCTTACCTATTCTTCCTAAAGTTATTCCATCTTTTTTTATTTCATAATTTCTGCCTAGAATACTAGAGCTACTCATACTCATTATCCCCACAGAGCCTGTTATATTATATTCAGGAGTCATAAACTCTTTCTTTATAGTTGCTATTTCTCTCATATTTTCATCATAAGCTATATACTTATGGCTTCCTATTCTAATCTGTTGTCTCATATATAATACTTTTCTATTATTACAGTCATAAATATTTATATTTTTCCCTATGTCAAACTTATCCGCCTCTGATATAAAGATATTATTACCTTCTTCATCATATACATCAAATTTAGCCCCTATTGCAAATAACCTTTCTTTAATATAAAACTTTCTCATAAATCATACACCCTTTCGCAGTTTTTAATAACATTAAATAAAGTATATTATACCATTTATTCTTTGTCAATTATTTACTTTTATTTTTTATAAAAAAAAGGAAATTTAATTCTGATTAAATTTCCTTTTTTCTTAGTTTTTACTTTTTATCTTCACCTATTATTCTAACTTCTGGATGTAAATCAACACCAAATTTTTGCTTTACTTCATATTGTATATGGGCAATTAAATCTAATATATCTTTTGCTGTAGCATTATTTTTGTTTATAACAAAACCTGAATGTTTTTCTGATACAGCTGCCCCACCTATAGCGTAACCTTTTAATCCAGCATCCTGGATGAGTTTTCCAGCGTAATAACCTGTTGGTCTTTTAAATGTACTTCCTGCTGAAGGATATTCAAGGGGTTGTTTAGATTCTCTTTTGCATGTAAGGTCATCTACCACTTCCCTAATTCTTCTTATCTCTCCATGGGTTAATTTAAATTTTGCTGATAAAACTATATAATTCTTTTTCATAATTATAGAAGATCTATAACCCAGTTCTAATTCTTCTCTTGATAAAGTCTTAATTTCTCCATCGCTATCAATAACTTCTGCACTCTCAATAACATGTGAAACCTCTCCATCATAAGCTCCTGCATTCATAAATACAGCACCACCTACAGTTCCAGGTATACCACATGCAAATTCAAATCCTGTTAAAGAATTTTTTACAGCTTCACTAGATACATCCTTTAACATAGCTCCACATTCAGCCTCTATTGTTTCGCCTACTACTCTAATATTTTTAACTTCATTTAATTTTATAACGACACCTTTGATTCCGCCATCTTTTACTAATAAATTAGATCCATTTCCAACAATAAAATAAGGTATGCTATTTTCTTTACATATCTTTATAGTTTTTATAACCTGTTCTTTATTTTCAGGAATCAAAAGAATGTCTGCAGGTCCTCCAACTCTAAAATGAACATAATTTTTCATTTCAGCATCAAGGATAACATCTTCACTTTTATAAAATTCTTTAAATAATCCCTCAAATATTTTATATTGATTCATACCTAACTCCTTACAAATAACCTACTAATTATCTCCATATAGCTTAAGTAGCACTTACATTTCTGCATTTCTTTATATCTAGTAATTTATACCTTAAATTAGTATAAATTAAAAATAATCAATAAACAACCCATTACTAGTATATTTCTATATATTAATCTATTTGTAACCATTTTGTTACTTTTTATCTTGTTTATTAAAGTAATCAACTATACTATTGGCAGCTTTTTTGTCTATACTTTCAGTTTCTAGTAATTCATTATATGTAGCATTTCTTATATTTTCTACACTTCCAAACCTCATTAACAAATTTCTTCTTCTTTTTTCTCCAACATTTGGTATATCCTCTAATATTGAATGTAATGTTCTTTTATCTCTAAGAGTTCTATGATAAGTAATTGCAAATCTATGAACCTCATCTTGAATTCTTCTAATCATTTGCATTAAATTAGAATTTCTATTAATTATAAGCTCTTCATTATTATATATAATTCCCCTTGTTTGATGCTTATCATCTTTAACTAAGCCACAAACAGGAATACTTATATTAAGCTTATTTAAAACTTCAAGAGCCACATTTACCTGACCTTTTCCTCCATCCATCATTATTAGATCAGGAAAGCTTGAAAATTTTCCATTAGAAAAAGTAAGTTGTTTCTCTTGTATTTTTTTTATTTCCTCAAGTCCATGCTTAAATCTTCTCTCTAGTATCTCTCTCATACTATCATAATCATTAGCACCCTTTACTGATTTTATCTTAAATCTTCTATAATCACTGTTCTTTGCTCTTCCCTCTTCAAAGACCACCATTGTTCCAACAGAATCTACTCCTTGAATATTAGAAATATCATAGGATTCAATTCTAAAAGGCGGTTCTTCTAAATCAAGTAAATCTCTTAATTCTTCTAGAGTAATTCTATTAATTTCCTTTTCCTTGAAAAACTTATCTTTAAATTGCTCTAAGGTGATTTTAGCATTATTTTTCACCATTTCTAGCATATCTTTCTTTTGTCCCTTTTGAGGTACCTTTACCCAAGCCTTTGCACCTCTTTTAATAGTAAGAAAATCTTCTATAAGTTCAGAATCCTCTATCTCTGGTAAATATATAGTTTTAGGAATTTTAGCAGTGCCTCCATAAAATGAGGTGATAAAATCTTCGAAAATCTCACTTACTTTATCATCTGCAGTATTGTTAAAAATAAAGTGTTCGCGCCCAATTATTTTTCCATCCCTTGAGAAAAACACTTGAATACAACTATCTATTTCATCCTGATATATATTTATAAAGTCTTCGTCACCTTCCATAGTTTTAAATATCTTTTGCTTTTCAACTATTGAATCTATAGCAAGAATCTTATCTCTAATTTTTGCTGCCAATTCAAATTCTAAATTCTTAGATGCTTCTTCCATTTCAGCTTTTAAAGAGTTAACGATAGTCTTATCTCTACCATTAAGTATATCCACAATTTCATTAATCATTTCAGCATATTCTTCTTTTTTTACATATCCAGCACAAGGTGCAACACATTTTTTAATATGATAATTTAGACAAGGTCTTACCTTCTCACCATTTTCCTTAATTAATAACTTACAAGTTCTTATTGGAAAAATTTTATTAATCAAATTTATAGTTTCATAAACTGCAGTAGCATTAGTATACGGTCCAAAATATCTTGCTCCATCCTTTGCATACTTCCTAGTTACAAATACCCTTGGGAAATCATCATTTGTTGTAATCTTTATAAATGGATAAAATTTATCATCCTTTAAAGCTATATTATATCTTGGACTATACTTTTTAATTAAATTACATTCTAAGATTAAGGCTTCCATTTCTGAATCTGTTACTATGTATTCAAATTCAGAAATATTCTTAACCATTACCCTAACTTTCTCAGAATGATTTTTGGAGTTTTGAAAATAACTCCTTACTCTATTTTTTAATATCTTGGCTTTTCCTACATATATAACTTCGCCAAGAGAATTTTTCATTATATAAACACCAGGCTTTTCCGGCAAATTTTTTAAATGATATTCAAAGTCAAACATTTATTATTCTCCTTAACTTTCACTATGTAATATAAATTTTATCACTAGTAAAAATATTTGCAATTAGCAATAGAGAAAAATGGGGAATAAATAGTATATTCGTTGCTCCGTCGTAAACTCCAAGTCGCCCTCATATACTATTTATTCCCCTCTATGCGGAAGGTAATAATTCCTCATTTCATTCGGAATTATGAAAAAAGATAAATGTCATATTCATTCAAAGGTGTAAATTTTACCAAACTAAATCGAAGATTTAGGGTATCACTTAAAGTTATTGAAATGTTAAACTTTTTATACCTTCTTATATATACTTTAAATATTATTATTAAAATGGTGAATTAAAGTCATGAAATTTTGGCCAATTTTCATCTTCTTTTTCTACTTCAATATTATTATAATCAAACTCCCAAGGAATATCTAATGAGTTCCAGTGTATTCCTCCTCGTAAATCTTTAACAAATGGTTTTGTTACTTTATAATAAACTAATGCATGTTTATCACCTTTGATATAATATCCATGGGCACATCCTGAAGGAATATATATTAAATTTTTATTATCTTCATTTAAATCTAATACTGTATATTTACCAAAGGTTTTAGATTCCTTTCTTAAATCTACTACTACATCTTGAATTTCTCCTATTATGCAAGTAACAAGCTTATCATGTTCTTCAGGTGGCAATTGAAAATGAATTCCCCTTACTACACCTGGCTTTGCAATAGCATAATATTCTTCCTTAAATTCTGTACTTAATCCATATATATTAAATTGAGCATCATTAAAAACCTTAATTAAATCACAAGTACTTTCCATAAGTACAGTTGGAGTTATTAAGTAACATCCTTCCACTTCTAATTTTTTTACCCTAAACATAATTAATCTCCTTTTATCTTAAAAGTTATGAAATAATAGTCATATTTTAATATATGAATTACTATTTAAAGAGTGAATGTCGAAAAGAAAAGGAAATAGATGTTATATTCCTTGCCACCTCTAATTTACTCCAAGTGGAAGTTATATAATATCTATCTCCTTCTATGTTGAATGCTATAATTCCTTATTTAATTAAGAATTATGAAAACTATTTAAATCATAGTATTTTTAAATTTACTATTGTCCTAATACAGCAGTTCTTACTACTTTTGAAGCTATATTAGCAGCTGATCCTGCTCCATTTTCTCCTTCTTCCACGATAACTGCTACTGCAATCTCTGGATCATCTAAAGGTGCTACTGATATAAACCAACCATGAGGTATTCCTTCTGATCCATCTTCTTTCATATAATCTGCTGTACCTGTTTTTCCACCAGCATTAGTTCCTTCAAAAGCTGGCCATCTATAAATATTATTTGAAACTAAATATCCCATATATTCCTTTATAGTACTTGCAACATCTGATGATATTACATCTTCCTTTAAAGCCTTATTAGATATTTCCTTTACAGTATTTCCATCTTTATCAACAATTTTATTTACTAACTTAGGTTGCATTAAAACTCCATCATTTGCAACAGTTCCAGCAACTATAGCTATTTGTATAGGAGTAGATAATACACTACCTTGACCTATTCCACTTTGTGCTATATTACCTATTTCTTCTTCATTTAAAGTAGGAAAACTACTTTGTGGTATAGAAAGTCCCACGCCATTAATTCTTGAATTAAATCCAAATCTTTCTGCCACTTCTTTAAGTTTAGCATTTCCCATCTCCATAGCTAAAGTACCAAAAACAAAGTTACTTGAAACTCTATATGCCATTTGTAAACTTAAATCTCCATGAGCTTGATTCATATAATTACTTAATGATGTTCCATCTGGAAAAACTATTTTCCCAGTATCATGAAAAGTCTCATTAACAACATCTGGGTTATTTTCTAAAGCAGCTGCTAAAGTTACTGTCTTAAATACAGAACCTGGTGGATATCTTCCATCAATTGCTCTATTTAATAGTTTACTTTCTTCATCTGCGCCTGAATTTGCATCTTCTATAACTTGCTCTAAATTGTTTGGGTCATATGTTGGCTTAGATACCATTGCAAGTATTTCCCCTGTTTTAGGGTTTATAGCCACCACTGCACCCTTTAAATCTCCCATTGCGTCATAAGCAGCCTTTTGTATATTGTAATCTAAAGTTGTTACAATTCCATTACCAACTTTTTCTTCATCCCTATTTTCCAATGCACTTTTCAAATTAAAATTTTTAATAAAATTTCTTATTCCATTAGAAAAACCATTATATTTAGATAATTCACTGTCAAATTCATCTTCTAAGCCTGTAATTCCAAACCTTTCATCTATGTATCCTAAAGCATGAACATATAAATCTCCATTAATATACTCTCTGCTTTGATTAAATTTATCTATTCTTATGCTATTAGTTAATGGCTCTCCATTTCTATCATAAATTGTTCCTCTTAAAACTTCATTCCTCTTTGCCCAAAGTCTTTTATTACCTGAATCACTTGCAATATCTGGTCCCTTAAAAACTTGGAAATAGGCTATATATGATATCAAGGCTATAAAACAAAAAAGAAATATAACCATAATATTTCTTACACTTTTAGATAATTCGTTCATAAAATCCTCCTTGCTCATAAAAGCTGCATACAATTAATATAAAAGGAGTATTGATTTTATCTTCAATACTCCTTTTATATTATACACTAAAATTATTACCTATACCTTAAATTCTCTAATATTTTCTTTCATCTTTTCTGTTAGATCTCTAAGGTCAGAGGTCATATTTTTTATTTTCTCTATTGACCTTAATTCTTCTTCTTTTAATGCAGTTATTTCCTCAGTGGATGCAGCAACTTCCTCCATTGCAGCGGCACTATTCTCTACTACTATTGATATTTCCTCTTTTTTAGAATTAACTACTTCATTTGAAGTTACTATAGAGTCTATAGCGCCCTTCATTACATTAATTTTATCTATAATTATATTTAAGGAAGTTACTGTATTTTTAACACTATTGCTTTCCTTTATTGATACATTTTTAGTTTCAGTCAATATACCTTCTGTTTTCTTTATCTTATTATGAATATCTTTTGTAGTTCCCTTTATCAACTCTGTAGCTTCCTTTGAGTTTTCTGCTAGCTTATTTATTTCTTTAGCTACTACTGCAAATCCCTTTCCAAATTCTCCAGCATGGGCTGCTTCTATAGATGCATTAATAGATATTAAGTTAATACTATTTGTAATATCATCTATTATATTTATAAATTCATTAATTTTTTTAGTACTTACAGATATATCTAAAATATCTCTTGATAAATCTTCAATGGAATTTTGCAAATCAATATTATCCTCTAATAGCTTCTTCATATCATCATTATTCTTCCCTGCATTATCCCTAAGTACTCCATATAGTCCTCTTAATATTTTTATAGATTCACCTACAGCTTTAATAGATTCACCTAAAACATTAATATTATTAGAAATATCAACCATACTCTCTGCTTGTTGCTGAGTAACTGATGATATATTTTCTATTGATAGAGATACTTGTTTTGAGGATTCATATATACTATTTGTTGATTCATCTATAATAATTGTCTTCTCATTCAAACTTTCTGAAAGTGAAATACTATCCTTAAAGGATTTTCTTAATATTTCAAAAGAATTATTCAATTCAACTAGTGCATCTCCTATTTCATTATTTAATTTAATATTTGATTTATACGTAAAGTCTCTTTCCCCCATAGACTTACTCATATTTTTTATATCAAGTATTGCACTTAAATATTTTTTAATTATAAAGTATGCTCCACATCCTATAACTAAAGCTATTGAAATAGTGATAAGTAAATTAAACATTATATCATTTATTATTTCAGAATTTAAATCTCCTTTATCATATATTGCTACTACCCTAAAGTTATTTGCAAATTTATGATATGTAATTATTTTTTTCTCTCTTCCTATATTAACTTCTCCATTTCCCTCTTCTTCACTTATAATTTTATTAAAGTCTTCATTTATTTTAGTGTTTATTTTATCAGCATTATTACTGGCCATTATTGTTCCGAAACTATCAGTTAAATCTAGCTCTATTCCTGGAACTTTAGCTGACTCTATTTTATGCTGGAAAAAATCCATAGATAACTGCATAAAGGAATCAACTCCATTTTTGGATGATTTTATTACAATTTGATTTCCGCCACCAGCCTTTATAATATTTGACCAGAAGACACCTTCTTCTATTCCCTCTGCAAATGTTAAATTATCAATATACGCCTTGCTTAAAGTTCCTGAATATGATATAAATTCATTATTTTTGCCTTTAACTGCAACTGAAGTAATATTAGTATTACTTTTTGCAAGAGAATAAACAAAGTTATTTGCTCTATCCCTGTCACTTATTGCTACTTCAACTGAAGTTATTAATTCCTCTAATTCCATTATTCCCTCTTCAGTTAAACTTGTTCCTAAATCTCTTGTTTGTTTTAAAAACGCATTTACTCTAGTAGTTTCATTTTTGTATGTTATATATGAAGAATATGTTGCTAAAGATAAACTTGTAATTAAAATAATTGCAGTAATAAATAAAAGTACTTTTTGAGTAATTGTAATTCTTCTAACACCCTTTTCTTTAAACTTCTTTTTAATATTTTTTTTACTCAAAACTCCATCCTCCTAAACTCAATATAAACCCTTTACAATAAAAAAAAATAAAAGAAAAAGTAAATAAATTACTTTTTCCTCTATTATATAACAACAAATCCCAATTTTATATATTTTATATAACTATTTTAGTATTCTTCCGAAATTTTTTGTAGAATCCCCAAAGCGAAAAACATAGTTAGCATTGAACTTCCACCATAACTTATAAGAGGTAAAGTTATTCCCGTTAATGGTATTACTGTGAAAATTCCTCCTACTATAACTAAAGTTTGACAAGCTATCATAGTACTAAATCCTACAGCAGTCAAAAGACTAAATCTATCTTTAGTTAAAAAAGCTATTCTTATACCTCTATAGAATAATAAAAAGTATATTATCATTAATCCTACTGCAAATATCATTCCAAATTCTTCACAAATAACTGCAAATATAAAATCACTTTCACTAGCAAATATTAAATCTGGATATCCATTTCCAAGTCCTACACCAAACAATCCACCTGAAGCTATAGCATATAATCCTTGAACTATTTGATAACCTTCATTACTAGCATATTTCCATGGATCAAGCCAAATTTTAACTCTTCTTTGAACATGCCCAAAAACTCCATATGCTCCTAGAGCACCAACTGCTGAAAGTCCTAAACATGTAAAAACATATTTTTTCTTTGAAGTTGCTATATATAACATAGTTACAGATATACCAAAGAAAATTAAAGTGGATCCAAGGTCTGTTTGAAGAACCATACATGCTAATGAGAACATTACTACTAATGCTGGTTCAATTAATTGTTTAAAATCTTCTTTTAAAGAATTCTTTCCTTCATACTTCATAAGTGATGAAGATAAGTATAAAACTAAAGCTATCTTCCCAAACTCAGATGGTTGAAAGCTTATTGGTCCTATATAAACCCAGTTCATAGCACCATATGTTTCTGTATTAAATATTAGTCCATATATTAATGCCATAGGCATAAATACTAAAGTTATAATCATATATATTTTTTTATACTTAGCAAAGCTTTTTAAATCTGGTAAAGCTATTACTATAGTCATATATCCAATTATTCCAAGTATAGTCCAAACTAATTGTCTAAATGCAAAACCAGGATCTATTCTGTAAAGTACTGCAATTCCAACAACAGCTAGTATACTTGAGAAGATAAACATAAACTTATCTCCATCAGGATAATACCTTCTTAAAATAAAATGTGCTAATCCTATAATGAAACACAATATAACTCCAATAATCAATGCTTTTTTATCAAATGGTTTTTGTAATAAAGCTAGATTTGTAAATAGAAGTAAACATAATAAATAAATTAATTTAAGGACTCTTTTTTCTAACCTTAGTGCCTGATTCATTCCTTCACCTCTAATTTTTTTCTGCTCTTATAACCTTAAAGGTGGCACTACCTATTCTAATTTTATCATTAGCTCTTAACTTAGCGTATTTAGTAACCTTTTCATCATTAATAAATACACCATTAGTACTGTTTAAGTCCTCTATTAAAATTTCATTATTTTTCACTACTATTTTAGCATGATTACCAGATGCATATTGATCTGTTAATCTTATTGTATTTCCATCTTTTCTTCCTATGGTTATTATTCCATTTAGCAATAAAATAGATCCTTCTTCTAAGTTTGAGTTTTCTCCTACACTTAGTACTTCTATTCCATAATTCTTTATAGCAGAAGGTCTTCTTCTTCTTCCACCGCCCTTTACGTCCTTGTACATTATTTTTAGTGCATAATAAATAATAAAATAAAGTATTATTATAAAAGCTACACCAAAAACAATAGTCATTAGCTTTGAAAAACCCATAGTTTCACCTCAAAATTAGTATTATATTACCATTATATATTAAATCTTATATATAAAAATAACAAGTATTCTTTAATTATCTTAACATCTTTTTAAGATATTTACCTGTATAGGATTCTTCAACTTTTATTATATTTTCAGGTGTTCCAGTTGCAACTATTGTTCCACCCTTATCTCCACCTTCAGGTCCTAAATCAATAATATAATCAGCACACTTTATCATATCTAAATTATGTTCTATAACTACTACTGTATTTCCTGCTTCTACTAACCTTTGAAGTATATCTACTAATCTACTTACATCATCTATATGAAGACCTGTAGTTGGCTCATCTAATATATATAAAGTTTTTCCTGTGCTTCTCTTTGAAAGTTCATAAGCTAATTTTATTCTTTGAGCTTCACCACCTGATAATTGTGTTGATGGCTGACCTAATCTTATATATCCAAGACCTACATCATATAGGGTTTCTATTTTATTTTTTATTCTTGGAATATTTTCAAAGAATGTTAAAGCTTCTTCAACTGTCATATTTAATATATCGTCTATAGTTTTTCCTTTATACTTAACTTCTAATGTTTCTCTATTATATCTCTTTCCTTTACATACTTCACAAGGTACATATACATCAGATAAAAATTGCATTTCTATCTTAATAATACCATCACCTGTACATGCTTCACATCTTCCACCCTTAACATTAAAGCTAAATCTGCCTGGCTTATATCCTCTCATCTTAGCTTCAGGTGTATTAGAGAATAATTCTCTTATTATATCAAATACCCCTGTGTAAGTTGCTGGATTTGATCTAGGTGTTCTCCCAATTGGACTTTGGTCTATATCTATAATTTTATCAATATTTTCATGTCCTAAAATTTCCTTATGAGCACCTACTGGATTTTTACTTCTATTTACTAATCTATTTAATCCTTTATATAATATTTCATTTACTAAGGTACTTTTACCAGAACCTGAAACTCCTGTTACCATAGTTAAAGTTCCTAGTGGAATTTTTATATTAACATTCTTTAAATTATTTTCCTTAGCTCCTTTAACAGTTATAAAGTTTCCATTTCCTTTTCTTCTTTCTTTTGGAGTTTCTATTTTCTTTTCCCCTAATAAGTATTGTCCTGTTATTGAATTCTTACACTTTTTAATATCTTCTACAGTACCAGTAGCTACTATTTCTCCACCATGTTCACCAGCTCTTGGTCCAATATCTACAATATAATCTGCTTCCTTCATAGTATCTTCATCATGTTCAACCACTATTACAGTATTACCAACATCTCTTAAATGCTTAAGAGTTGCTATAAGTTTATCATTATCTCTTTGATGAAGTCCTATACTAGGCTCATCTAATATGTATAATACTCCCATAAGTGCAGAACCAATTTGAGTTGCAAGTCTTATTCTTTGAGCTTCTCCTCCTGATAAAGTTCCAGAATTTCTTGATAGATTTAAGTAATCTAAACCTACATCTATTAAGAAATTAAGCCTATTTCTTATTTCTCTTATTATTTGATCACTTATTATTGTGTCCTTTTCAGAGAATTCTAATGAATTAATGTAATCTAATTCTTCCTTTATAGATAGTTTAGTAAATTCATATATATTTTTATCTCCTACTAAAACAGCTAAAGCCTCTCTTTTAAGTCTTGCTCCATTACACTTTGGACAAGGATTATCACTCATATATTGTTCAATATCATTCTTTATAATATCTGAATTAGTCTCTCTATATCTTCTCTTTAAAGAGTTTATTTCTCCATCATAAGCATAATTATATTGAGATTTCACTCCATCTTTAGTATAAGTAACCTTCATTCTCTTTCCATTAGTTCCATAAAGAATTAAATCTAGTTCTTTTCTACTTAATTCCTTTACAGGTCTGCTTAAGTCAACATCATATTCTTCACTTAAAGCCTTTAAAATAGCAAAGGTCCAGGAATCTTCCTTTAATCTTCCTTCTCCCCAAGTAGCTATAGCTCCTTCTAATATACTTAACTCCTTATTTGGTATAACTAGGTTTTCATCTATTTCCATTAAAGTTCCTAATCCATCACAACAATCACATTTACCAAATGGAGAGTTAAAAGAAAATAGTCTAGGTGCAAGTTCATCTATACTTAATCCGCACTCTGGGCATGCGAACTTTTCACTAAATAGTATATCTTCGCCATCAATAATGTTAATTAATACTAATCCTTCTGCAAGCTTAAGTGCAGTTTCAATAGAATCTGATAGTCTGCCTTCTATGCCTTCTTTAATTATTATTCTATCTACAACAGCTTCAATATTATGCTTTATATTCTTTTCTAGTTTTACTTCTTCTTCTGTAAGTTCGTAAATTGAGCCATCAATTCTAGCTCTGACAAATCCACTTCTTTTTATATTATCTAAAACTTTTTCGTGAGTTCCCTTTTTACCTCTAATAACTGGAGCTAAAACTTGAATTTTAGTTCTATCCCCAAGTTCCATTACACTATCCACAATTTGATCAACAGATTGTTGTTCTATTGGAATCTTACATTTTGGACAGTACGGTTTTCCTACTCTTGCGTATAACAGTCTTAAATAATCATATATTTCAGTAATAGTTCCAACTGTTGAACGTGGATTCTTACTAGTTGTCTTTTGATCTATAGATATAGCTGGTGATAATCCTTCAATATATTCTACATCAGGCTTATCCATTTGCCCTAAAAATTGTCTTGCATAGGATGAAAGAGATTCAACATATCTCCTTTGTCCTTCTGCATATAAAGTGTCAAATGCTAATGAAGACTTTCCAGATCCTGATAAACCTGTAAATACTACTAACTTATCTCTAGGTATCTCTAAAGATACATTTTTTAAGTTATGTACCTTAGCACCTCTTATTATTATTTTATCCTTCATATTATTTGCCTTTCTCCTTATATTTACATTCGCTCGAACAAGCGTTCTTTATTCTATTCTAATTTTTATTATATTTATTGTCAATTATATATTAAAGTATTTGCAAAAAAAGAGTGTAATAAACAGACACTTTTTATCACACTCATTTTTATATTAATTTATATTCACTTTGAAACCTTTTACTTTATCTTTTGTAATTGAATCTATATTAATTTCTATAGTTCCATCACCTTCATCAAATATATCAAATCTAGTAATTACTTCATATATTTTATATATATTTTCAGGCACTTCAACACCATGTGCAGATTGGCTGTTAAATTTATATTCATTATTTTCCTTCTTAAATTCTATTCCTTCAACATTTGAAGTTTTTAACTCTAAAATATTATTTTCATAACTTTCAAAAGTTGTATTATATTGATTATCTTGAACAAGTTTCTTATTTAAATCTACTATTACTTTTTTATCATACTTCTTATCATAAAAAATATTATCCACTTTAAATGTAATATTAGTATCTTTAACTTCACCTTCAAATTCTATCATTTTGTCACCATTTAAATATGATAACAAACGTGAACTTTTATATTCATTTCCCTTACTATCTATTAATACTGGATTTTCAAATTTAACAAAATTATATTCATCACTATTTAATTTAAAAGTAATACTTGTTCTTGTTTTAGAAGTGTTTACTCCTTTTATTTCAAATTCTCCAATTTTTGTACTAATTATTTTTTTATTAATAGAAGAATTATTTTCTCCAAATTTATTATCTAACTCTATTGGAACCTTAAATATGGCTAAAACTTCTGATTTATCTTTATTATAAACATTAAATTTCATCAAAAAGTCTTTTTCAAATTTTTCAAAATTAACTTCAATATAATTTTCATTTTCCCTATGAGTTTGCGGGTTATAACTATAAAAAGCACTTATTTTATCTTCTTCTTTTAAATCAGATAAATCTACTTCTACAATATATCCTTCTTCTAGCTCGTATTCTATCCACATAGATTTGTAATCCCCAACTAAGTTATTTACCTTTAATTTAATTCCATTTATCTCATTTTCATATCCTATATTTTGTATAAATCCCTCTTCTACTGCATTATTAAACCCTTTATCTATAATTAAAAGTTCTGCTAGCTTTCCTACTATAGGTAAATTCTTAGCTATTGTAGAAAACCTTGGAGATGTATTTAATAATATAAAGAATATTATTAATGAAGCTACAAGAACTTTACTTATCAATTTTATATGATTACTATTTTTCTTCTTACCTTCATTTATAGACTTAATAACTATAAACTCTAATTCTTCAGGAATCTCTATATTTTTATATGCTATTTTTTCTTTTTCAAATATATTCTTCATAACTATTCCTCCTCAATTTCTTTTCTTAGTAAATTTAAGGCTTTATGAATCTTATTCTTCACTTGAGATTCCTTTAACGTTAATATCTCTGATATTTCACTTATTTTATAACCATGAAAATACTTTAGTATTATTATTAATCTCAATTCCTCATTTAAGTTTTCAATTAATAAACTAAACCCGTCTTCTTGTTCCTTTGATTTATTAATTAATACTTCCATGTCTTTATCTTCCATTAATATCATCTTTGAATTTTTTCTTATATAATCTATTGAAGTATTTATTAAAAGTCTTATAAACCACTTATCAATATTACTTAAGTCTTTTATATTATCAAGTTTCCTATAAGCTTTAACTATACTTTCATGTATTACATCCATAGCGTCATCTTTATTTTTTAAATAGATATAAGATATCTTGTATAGTTTTTCCTTATTGCCCTTAATATATTCCTCGAAAATCTTTTCCCTTACCCTTTTCAGCACCCTTCTCCCCCCTAACTAAAGCTCTAATTTACTATCTATATCTTATAGACGATTAAATCCTTCTATTTGTTTAAACTAAAAATAAAAATTTAGTAAATATCGCTCATAGCTCAAAATTAAAATGTAAAATGTAGAATTATTGAAGTAATTTGTTCCAAATTGCTGAATTTATTTTAATTAAAAAAACTCCAAAAGGAGTTTTTACATTAATTTTCCATTCTTCATTATTCATTTTACATTATGCGCTAGCACCCTAAACTCCCTAAGGAGTTTTTTCCTTAATTATTCATTATGCATTACGCATTATTAATTGTGCGTTAGCACCTATACGCCTTCAAAGTTAAACAATGGTATAAAACTTTCACTATCAGTTCCCTCTTCTTGAATGAATCCATTTTTAACCCCTATATTTAAAGCATAATCAATAAGAGCCTGATAGTGCTTTTGATTTAAAGGTTTATTTATTTCTGGATAATCCTTCACATGCTCTAATGGAGTATATTGATTCATAATACTAATATAAACTTTATCTCCATATGTATTATATATATAATCTATTATCTTTTTAGAATCAAATAGAAGCCCTGGTAACATAAGATGCCTTATTATTACCCCCTTCTGAACAATTCCATTTTCATCAAACTTAACTTCTCCAACTTGATTTATCATTTCATTAATTGCAGCTTTAGCATAATTAAAATAATCCTTAGCTTTTGAATACTTACTTGAATATTTAGTATCAAAATACTTCATATCTGGTAAGTACACATCTATATATCCTTTAAGTAACCTTATTGTTTCTACTTTCTCATATCCACTACTGTTATAAATAATAGGGAGTTTTAGCCCCTTATTCCTAGATATTTTTATAGCTTCTATTATTTGAGGAACATAATGAGTTGGAGTAACTAAATTTATATTTAATGCTCCCTTCTCTTGAAGCTCAATAAAAATTTCTGATAATCTTTCTATAGTTATTTCCTTTCCCCACTGACATTGACTTATATTATAATTTTGACAAAAAACACATTTTAAAGTGCAATAAGAAAAGAAAACTGTTCCTGAACCTATTTCTCCTGAAATACATGGCTCTTCCCAATAATGAAGGGAAGCCCTAGCCACCCTTATTTTATCTCCTGCTCCACAAAAACCTCTTTTTCCATTTAATCTATTGGCTCCGCAATTCCTTGGACATAAATTACAACTTTCTAATATTTCCACTATTCATCACTCCAGATATTTCAAAAACTTTTAACCTTAGTTATTCTCTTAATCTTTATTATTAGTTATATTATTCCATATACTCTTATAAGTAACAATAAAAAATGGATAGATATAATATCCCTTGTTCTATGGCAAAATTCCACGTAACTATAATATTATATCTATCTCCAATGCAATTAAGGTATTATTTACTTTTTCCCTTTTAAATCATTAATTATATCACGCAACTCTGCTGCTCTTTCAAATTGTAAGTTCTTAGCAGCTTCCATCATTTCTTCAGTATACTTCTTAATTAATTTCTTCTTATCTTTTTCTGAAATCACCTTACTATTTTCAGCACTATATTCAATCTTGTCTTCAGCTATCTTAGTAGCTTCTATTACATCTCTAACTTCTTTAATTATAGTTTGAGGAACAATTCCATTTTTCTCATTGTACTCCATTTGGATTTTTCTTCTTCTTTCAGTTTCCTTAATGGCTTTATCCATAGATTTAGTAATGTTGTCTGCATACATTATTACTCTACTTTCAGAATTTCTAGCTGCCCTACCTATAGTTTGAACTAATGATGTTTCTGAACGTAGGAAGCCTTCCTTATCAGCATCTAAAATTGCAACTAAAGCTACTTCAGGAATATCTAATCCTTCTCTAAGTAAGTTTATACCTACTAATACATCATGTTCTCCAAGTCTTAATTCTCTTATAATTTTCATTCTTTCTATAGTTTCTATATCTGAATGCATATATGTAGTCTTTACACCTAAATCCTTTAAGTATTTAGTTAAATCCTCTGCCATTCTCTTAGTTAAAGTAGTTATAAGAACTCTAAATCCCTTTTCAATAGTCTTTTGAATTTCAGCATATAAATCATCTATTTGCCCCTTTACTGGCCTTATTTCTATAACTGGATCTAATAATCCTGTAGGTCTTATAACTTGCTCTGCTATATTAGTTGAATGATCTAATTCATATTGTGCAGGTGTAGCACTAACAAATACTACTTGGTTTATTTTTTTCTCAAACTCTTCAAATTTTAATGGTCTATTATCATAAGCACAAGGTAATCTAAAACCATATTCAACTAAAGTGTTCTTTCTAGATCTATCACCAGCATACATGGCTCTACATTGTGGTAATGTAACATGACTTTCATCTATAAACATTAAAAAGTCATCTGGAAAATAGTCTAATAAGGTTTGTGGTGGTGTTCCTGGTGCTCTTCCATCTAAGATTCTTGAGTAGTTTTCTATTCCACTACAATATCCCATTTCTCTAATCATTTCTATATCAAAATTTGTTCTTTGTCTTAGTCTTTGAGCTTCTAATAATTTCTCCTGGCTATTAAGTTCTCTAAGTCTATCTTCAAGTTCACCTTCAATTTGACTTATAGCCTTTTCTAAAACCTCATGTGATGTAGCAAAGTGAGATGCTGGTGAAATAGAAACATGATTTCTTTCACCTAAAATATTTCCAGTTAATACGTCAAATTCTCTTATTCTATCTATTTCATCACCAAAGAATTCAACTCTTATTCCTTTATTAGATGATGATGCAGGAATTATATCTAAGGAATCTCCTCTTACCCTAAAGCTTCCTCTAGCAAAATCAATATCGTTTCTTTCGTATTGAATTTCTATAAGCTTTCTAATTATTTCATCTCTATCTTTTATCATTCCAGTTCTTAATGAAATAGTTAACTTTTTATACTCCTCTGGATTACCTAGTCCATAAATGCATGAAACTGATGCAACTATTATAACATCTCTTCTTTCTAATAATGCAGAAGTTGCAGAGTGCCTTAATTTATCTATTTCATCATTTATTGCTGCATCCTTCTCTATAAATGTATCTGTTTGTGGTACATATGCTTCAGGTTGATAATAATCATAATAAGATACAAAATATTCTACAATATTATTAGGAAAGAATTCTTTAAATTCTGAACATAATTGAGCTGCTAAAGTTTTATTGTGAGCTAAAACCAATGTAGGTTTTTGTACTTTCTGAATAATATTTGCCATGGTGTAAGTTTTTCCTGAACCAGTTACACCTAATAAAGTTTGACATCTATCACCATTATTTATTGAATTAACTAAACTCTCTATAGCTTGAGGTTGATCTCCAGTTGGTTTAAATTTTGATTCTATTTTAAACTCAGGCATATTTATTACCTCCTTTTATTAATAAAAATATTGTCTAGAAATCAAAACTAATTCTAGACAATATTACTTTTAATAATCTATTAAAAATTATATCAAATAGAAATTTAAAAGTATATATACCTCTATTTTTTCCAAATTAAAATGCTAAAGATATATTAAGAAAAAAATATCTTCAGCATTATTATAAATCATCTATTCTAATTTATTAACCATTGTATAGATGGTTCTAAATACTTATTCCAGAATTCCCAATTATGATTTCCATCATCCTCTTGGTAATAAACATTTACATCATTATCTACTAAAAATTTATGAAAAGCTCTATTTGGCTCAATTAGAAAATCTTCTTTTCCACAAGCCATAAATATTGATGGAATTAATTTATTTTCGCTTTTTAATCTTCTAATTAATTCTTCTGGATTATTTTCACTACTTTCTAATTCATTTAAATTTCCAAAGGTGCTTTCATAATAATAGTAATCAGCTATTGGAGTACTAAAATTTTCATCCTTATTTTTAATTTCATTTATTATCAATGCTGATGAAAGAGCAAATGCCTTTGAAAAAGTCTCATTATACTTTAATGCAGTATGAATTGCTCCAAATCCCCCCATAGAAAAACCACCAATATATGTGTCTTCTTTTTTATTAGAAAGTCCAAATACCCTTCTTGTGTAATTTACTAACTCTTCCCCCACATATGTTCCATATTTGCTTCCGATTCCTTTTCCGTCTAAATAAAAACTATTATCTCCATTTGGAAATATAACTGCAATATTATATTTTATTGCAAATTCATTAATTTTACTTTCTAAAATCCAATCTCTATTATTACCTGAATAACCATGTAATAAAAATAATGTTTTTACTCCTCTTTCATAATTTTCATTGTCCTTTATAAATTCTAAAGGAGAATCATTAGGTAGTAAAATATTAAATGATACAACTCTTCTTAAACTCTCTGAAAAAAACTCAAATTGACTAAATGCCATATTTATACCTCCATGCTTTTAATTCTCAACCCATTTATTTTTTTTGATTATACCATTTCCCTTCTTATTGCGTATATGAAATTCATATTTTTAATAATAATTCACATATTTATATTCTTTTTATCATTTATATTAACAAAAAAAAGAAAGCTTAATGCTTTCTTTTCATTTCATCTAATACTTTCTTAAAATCGTCATTATCAACACTAATTGCACTATCTGCTTTTACCATTCTTGGAACTAAAAGCATTCCTACCTTTTTATCCTTTGGCAATATTCTTAAATCGACTATTTCCCCGGAAATTTTTTTCACTCTAAAAGGAATTTCATTAAGATTCTCTCTTACAACTTTAAAAATTTCAATTTCTGACAAAACTTCATGTCCATTAACTGCTAATATTTTATCTCCTCTTCTTATTCCTGACTTATAAGCTGGAGAGCTAGGTGCTACCTCTAAAACTGACACCCCATTATCATCTGTAACATAAATATATTGTCCACTTTTTTCAATTTTGTGTTGTATCTTAATCATAAGTTCATGTCCTAAAGGAGCAAATATAACAACAACAATTTGTCCAATAATTCCAAATTGGGCTAGTTGAGCTATTAATGTTAATATAATGCCATATACTAATATTCCAATACCAGAATAAATAGGTTTTATAGTTTTTCTTTTTGTGAAGGAAACAGAATTATATGCTACTACACCATATAAAGGTATAGCCGAAATAATCATTGAACTTAACATCAATAAAGCTTGGGACCTATTTATTATAGGCCACCAATTTGGTGTTGATACGGAAGTTGTAACTGCAGTAGATATATTGCTTGTTATAGCAATATATATTGCCACTGGTAAAGCCCAATACCTATTGTATGCAAATCCACCCACTATTTTTTCATCTCTATTTGAAAAAACAGGAATAGCTCCTCTTCCACCATCTAACATTACTAAAATTCCTTCTATTACATGCATAACTCCAACAAAGGTCATAAGACTTAGTATATTTAAATTTATGTATGACTCAGTATTTGTACTTCTTGCTAAAAAGCTAGCTATAATACTTATAGCTCCTAATACTGCTCCTGAGTAAGAAAAACAAATAAATCTTTTCTTTATAAAAAGTAATAATATAGAAATCATAAACATAATTTCTATTCCAGAATTCTCATTGAAAATTATTCCTAATATACTTAATATTACACTTACTACAGCTCCGGCAATTATTCCTATAGCTATTTGAGATAATGTAAGTTCTAAAGGGGAGTTAATACTCTCCCCAATAGTCATTTTCTGCATCATTGATATTCTTTTGTTTTTTGAGTAAAACATTACACCTAAAATTACTAGCATAAATATATGCATAGGCTCAACAATAGCATAAGCTACAGTCCTTAATGTATATAGTATTAATTCCATTTGTGAGCCTCCTATTTTATCTTTTCTTTTATAACTTCTAATCCTTTAATAAATTGAGGATCTATATTTCTATCATATTCCTTCTCTAAAATATCCTTTGGAATTTCTACTTCTATATCAGGTTTAATTCCTATTTTATGTATATTTTCTCCATTAGGAGTATAATATTTAGAAGTTGTTACTTTTAATCCACCATTTCCATCTTTAAATTCTATTAATTGTTGAACGATTCCCTTACCAAAACTTGTAGTTCCTACTATAGTTCCTGCTTCATAATCTCTTAATGCTCCAGTTACTACTTCTGATGCTGATGCACTTCCACCATCAATTAGTATTACTAGTGGCATTCCTTCAGCTTCTCCACCTACTGATTTTGCTTCTTGTCTATTTTCATACTTATCTATTGTATAAGTTACTATTTCACCTTTAGGTATAAATTGAGAGGCTACATTTACTGCCTCATTAAGAGACCCACCTGGATTTCCTCTTAAATCTAATATCATTCCCTTCATACCTTGAGACTTTAATTCAACTATCTTATTTTTAAAATCTTTTGCTACACCTTCATCAAAAGAAGATATTTGTATATATCCAATGTTTCCGTCTATAATTTCTCCCTTAACAGAAACAACTTTTATTTCATCTCTCACTATTGCAATATCAAGATATTCAGAACCTTCTCTTGATACAGTTAAAGTTACTTCTTGGCCCTTTTCGCCTCTAATTTCTGCTATAGTTTTATCTAAATTAGGTTCTGTTATTTCCTTTCCATTAACCTTTAAAATTATATCTCCAGCTTTTAATCCTGCTTTCTCTGCCGGTGAACCTTCAATTGGTGATACAACTGTTATTTTATTATCTTTTATTCCTAATTGTGCTCCAATTCCTACAAAGTGACCCTCTATTTGATCTTCAAAAGATTTATATTCACTAGCATTCATAAATACTGTATATGGATCATTTACTGATTGAGTCATTCCCTTAATAGCAGCTTCAAGTAAAGCATTATCATCTAATTCCCCATCATACTTGGTTAATAATGCATCTCTCACTTGAAATAATAATTCATATTTTTTAACATCTTTGACTTCAGTAATATCTTTTGCTACATCTTCACTAACACTTACTAAGCTTAATCCGTTAAAAGCAAATATATTTCCTAGATAAAAAAACATAAAATTTGATAGTATAAAAACTATAATTAATCCTGCTATTATCAAGGGCTTTTTACGTTTCCCCTTATACTCCTTATTCTCCTCCATATTCTAATACTTCCTTTCATAAAACTATAAATATCTTAATAATATAATTTAAGTGGAGATAAACTCCACTTAAATTATATTATTTATTCTTTCATTTTATTAATCTATTTATACATCTAAGAATTTTCTTAGTGCTACTATACTTCCTAAAGCACCTATTATTGCTCCACCTAATAGGAATATCCAGCTTAATGTTCCTAGAACAAAGGATGGTGAAACTAAAGAAACTAAGAACATATTCGATACTATGTATCCAAATATCCATCTATATAGTGCAAATAATAGTATACTTGAAAGTAAAGATCCAACTATACCTATTATCATACCTTCAATTATAAATGGCCATCTTATGAACCAGTCAGTAGCTCCTACATACTTCATTATTCCTATTTCTCTTCTTCTAGAATATACTGTAATTTTAGTTGTATTAGTAATTAAGAATATAGATACTCCAATAAATACAACAAATAGTATTAGCCCTGCTATTCTAACTCCACCTATAAAAGAGCTTATCGTATCAATCATATCCTGCTGATTTGATATATTTTCTACTCCAGTCATATCTTGGACTGCTGCAGTAATATTTGAAGCATCTTCAGGATTTCGCAATTTTACTATAAATGAACTTGGAAGTGGGTTGTCTTTTAAATCATATCCTTCTAATAAGCCTTGATTATCTTTTAACATTTCCTTTAAGTTAACAAAGGCTTCTTCTTTAGATTCATAGACAACTTCCTTAACACCCTCTAATTCATTAAGCTTTATTTCTATTTCTCTTTGATCTATTAACTTGATATCATCTTCTAAGTAAACTTTAATTTCAAGCTTTGATGCCACATCTTCTATGGCCTTATTAAAATTCAATCCTAGTAATATAAAAGTACCAAATATAAAGAATGTAATTAGTACAGTAATCATAGCTGCTATACTTAAAGTTCTATTTCTCTTTAAACTCTTAAAAGCATCTATAAAAAAGTACTTTAATGTATTAAGCTTCATTTTCGTACATCCCCCTTGCTGTATCTCTTGCTACACAACCTTTTTCTATAGCAATAACTCTTTTCTTCATGTTATCTACTATTTCCTTTGCGTGAGTAGCCATTAAAATTGTAGTACCAGCTCTATTTATATCTTCTAAAAGTTCCATTATTTCCTTTGAAGTTTCTGGATCTAAGTTACCTGTAGGCTCATCACAAATTAAAACTGATGGATTATTAACTATAGCTCTTGCTAATGCAACTCTTTGTTGTTCACCACCAGATAATTCATTTGGAAACATCTTATATTTATGAGAAAGTCCTACTAAAGAAAGTACCATAGGAACTCTTTTTCTAATATCCTTTTGAGAAGCTTCAACTACTCTCATAGCGAAAGCAACATTTTCATATACATTTAATGTTGGAATTAATCTAAAGTCTTGATAAACCATCCCTATCTTTCTTCTGTAATAAGGTGTTTGCCTTCTAGAAATATCAGAAAGCTTTTTACCAGCTACAATTATTTCTCCAACAGTAGGATCTACTTCCTTTATTAACATTTTTATAAAAGTTGATTTACCTGCTCCTGAAGGCCCAACTAAAAATACAAACTCTCCTGATTCTATTTTTATATTTACATCTGATAACGCCTTAACATTATTATCATATAGTTTAGACACATTCTTAAATTCTATCATTCTCTCTAACACCTCGCACATAAGCGTATTTTAAAACCTATAGCGTTATTATAGCATAACCAAGCTTAAGTAAAAACTTTTTTTATGCTTTTATACTTAATAAAAACTATATTATTCCCTATTTCTATGAAATTTTCATTAAATTTTAATAATCTTTAAATCCCTCACCTAATGCTTCTGTAGATTCACTTACAGTTAAAAATGCTTCTGGGTTATTTGTTTTTATAAATTGTTTTAACGTTATAAATTGTTTAGAGCTTAAAACAGTATATACTACAGTCATATTAGCCTTTGAATATCCGCCTTTACCTGTTAATATTGTACACCCTCTATTTATATCATTATTAATAAAATCTACAACTAACTTTTCCTTGTTAGTAATTATAAATACTTGTTTTACAGGATTTATACCTGCTATAAATTTATCTACCAAATTTCCTATTAAGATAGCACTTAAAAGTCCAAAAAGGCCTTTTTCAACACCAAAAGAATAGATAGCTAACAATGTTACAGTACAATCTGCTAATAATAACCCTTGCCCTATTGGTAGGTGAAAATATTTATTAATAATCTTTGCAAGTATGCTAGTTCCACCTGTTGATGCATCTTGGTAAAAAGTTATTGCAGTACCAAAAGCTAATACCGCTGAACCAAATACACAAGCTAATACTAAGTTATCAGTAATAGCCCTAGGATTTAAAAAGTTTTCAAAAATCCACATTATTACTGATAACATTATTGTAGCATAAATACTCTTTGCTCCAAATGAACTTCCTATTACAAAGAAAGCAAGAGCAAATAATATAATATTGAATACAAAAACTAATATACTTGGATTAATATCTATTAATTGATTAATTGCTAGAGCCAATCCTGAAACTCCACCAGCTGCTATATCTAGTGGAAAGAAAAAATACTCTAATCCAAATGCAACTATTGCTACCCCTACAGTAGCTAAAAAATATTCTTTTAATTTTTTCATCTCTGTTCTATTCTCCTTCTAATACATATTACAATTAAAAGGTTATTGTAAATTTTTAAATCCTTCTCCCATAACTTCATGTACTTCTCCCACTGTTATAAAGGCTTTTGGATCTACTTTACTTATATATTGCTTTAGTTTTATAAATTCACTTCTTCCTAAAACTGCATATAATATATAAGTATCTTTTCCTGAAAAACCTCCAACACCCTTTAAAAATGTGCATCCTCTCTCTAATTCATCCATTATGAATTTGCCAATTTCATCACTTTTTGTACTTATAACTGTTACTTCCTTACACACTTGGAAACCTTCTATAACTTTATCAATAGCAATCCCGTTAATTATAACAGAAAGCAATCCATATAACCCTATATTTATACCAAAAGTAACTGCCCCTAATAAGGTTACTATAAAATCAACTGCTAATAAAGACTTTCCTATGTCAATATGAAAAAACTTATTTAGTATCTTTGCTATAGTGTCTGTTCCTCCTGTGGATGCATTTGCATTAAATACTATAGCCATTCCTATTGCAGTAATAAAAGTTCCAAAAATAGCTGCTAACATTAAATCATTAGTTATTGCCTTTGGATTAAAATATGTTTCAATAATAGTCATCATTCCGGCTAAACTAAAGCTTGATACTATTGTCTTAACTCCAAAATTTTTCCCTAAAAAAATGAATCCAATTATAAATAAAAATAAATCCATTATAAATACTAATGGTCCTGTTGAAATAGCTGGGATATAGTGATTGATTACTATAGCTAAACCAGTTAATCCCCCTGCTGCTATATTATTAGGTATGAAAAAATATTCTAATGAAAACGCAACTAAAGATACCCCTATAAATATTAATATATATTCTTTTATTCTTCCTCTCATATAAATCCTCCTTTTCTAAATAATTTTTATTATTTTCCCTCAATATATATGTTTCTATCCAATTATACTTTGAATTTAATTCGTAATTTTAATAGTTCCACTTAAATATTATATTATGTTTTATATTAAAAGTAATTAAAAAATAAAAAGCTGTAGATTTTTCTACAGCTTAGTGGTAAATATAGCTATTTTTTAGTAATTTATTTAAATTATTATAGTAAACTTATTATTTTTTCAATGTAATTGCTTTTTTTACTTTTTCAATAACATTATTAGTTGTTAATCCATATGCTTTTAATAATTGATCTGGTAATCCACTTTCTCCAAAAGTATCTTGAACCCCAACCTTTAATACTGGAACTGGAATTTCTTCTGATAAAACTTCTGAAACTGCTGAACCTAATCCTCCAATTACATTATGCTCTTCAACTGTTACAATAGCTCCAGTTGCTTTAGCAGCTTTAATTAAAATTTCTTTATCTATCGGCTTTAATGTATGTATATTAATAACTCTTGCATTAATTCCATCTTTTTTTAATTCTTCTTTAGCTTCTAAAGCAACATCCACCATAATTCCAGTTGCAATTATAGTTACATCATTTCCATCAGCTAAAGTAACTCCTTTACCAATTTCAAATTTATATGTACTTTCATCATTTATTATATTTACTGCTGCTCTTCCTAATCTTACATAGCAAGGGCCTTCATATTCTGAAATAGCTTTTATTGCAGCTGTAGTTTCTACTGCATCTGCTGGGCATATTACTGTCATATTAGGAATACTTCTCATTAAAGATAAGTCTTCTATGGCTTGGTGAGAAGCTCCATCTTCTCCAACAGTTAATCCAGCATGAGTTGCGCATATTTTTACATTTAATTTAGGATAACAAATTGAGTTTCTAATTTGCTCAAAAGCTCTTCCAGCTGCAAACATAGCAAATGTACTTACATATGGAATCTTACCACAAGTAGATAATCCTGCAGCAACTCCCATCATATTAGCTTCTGCTATACCCATATTAAAGAATCTTTCTTCGCAAACAGCTTTAAAATCTGCAGTTTTTGTAGATTTTGAAAGATCAGCATCTAAAACCACAATATTTTCATTTGAATTAGCTAGTTCAGCTAATGCTTTTCCATAAGCTTCTCTTGTTGCAATCTTATTACTCATTAGTTGTTACCTCCAATTTCTGACAATGCTTGTTCACATTGTTCTTTACTTGGTGCTGTTCCATGCCATCCTGCTTGATTTTCCATGAAGGAAACGCCCTTACCTTTTACAGTCTTACAAACTATTACTGTTGGTTTGCCCTTAACATTTCTTCCTTGTTCTATTGCATCTTGAATTTCTTCTATATTATGACCATCTATAACTAAAACATTCCATCCAAAATCCTCAAACTTTTTATCAATTGGTGATGGATTCATTACCTTTGTTATATCTCCATCTATTTGCAATCCATTAAAATCAACAAAAGCAGTTAAATTATCTAATTTATAATGAGCTGCTGACATTGCAGCTTCCCAAACTTGACCTTCTTCTAATTCACCATCGCCTAAAAGAGTATATACTCTATAATCCTTTTTATCCATTTTACCAGCTAAAGCCATTCCAACTGATACTGAAATTCCTTGCCCTAGAGAACCTGTTGACATATCAACTCCTGGCAAGCACTTCATACTTGGGTGACCTTGTAATCTAGAATTAATTTTTCTTAATGTATTTAATTCTTCTACTGGAAAATATCCTCTTCTAGCTAACACACTATATAATACAGGGGCAGCATGACCTTTTGATAGTACAAATCTATCTCTATTTTCATCCTTAGGATTTTTTGGGTCTATGTTCATTTCTCCAAAATATAATGTAGTTAGTATATCTGCTGCTGATAATGAACCACCTGGATGTCCTGAACGAGATTCAGTTAACATAGAAATTATATCCTTACGAACTATTTTTGCTAATGATTTCAATTCCTCAACGTTTTTAATCATCTATTTTCCTCCTAAGATTTTATTTGCCTGTAAATATATTGTGCTATATTTGACAAAATTATTTTAGCATACAAATATGATTTTGTATACACTATTTCTTTCTGTTTTTAAGAAAATAGTATATATTATTATAAATAGTATATCACTTTAACTGTTATATATTTTAAAAGAAAAATAAAAAGAAACCCTTAAGGGTTTCTAAGTATTTAATATATTCACTTATTTAAATAAAACCTTTTCGAATAATATTTATGCTAAATTCAAACTAATTAATAGGGCTTTATTTACCTTTCTCATATCAGAATCAGTCATATGACCTATCTTTTCTTTCAATCTTTTCTTATCTAAAGTTCTTAACTGTTCTAACAAAACAACAGAATCTCTATTTAATCCATATTCTTCTGAAGAAATTTCAACATGAGTTGGTAACTTAGCTTTATTAATCTGTGATGTTATAGCTGCAACAATAACTGTTGGGCTATACTTATTACCTATATCATTTTGAATTATTATTACAGGTCTGATTCCACCTTGTTCTGATCCAATTACAGGGCTTAAATCAGCATAAAAAATATCCCCTCTTTTTACTACCATAGTCGTCATTAGAAATCTCACACTCCGCAAAGCCAGTTCTCATATTCATCAATAACCGCATTTTCGCATTCGAAAGAAAGCTCTGAAAGCTCTAAATTAATCTTTGCCATTTCCTGATATCCTTCTTTCATAATTTCAAAAATATCCATATTTAATTTATCTTTATTATATTCTATTAGGGAATACCCAATAAATTGACTATTTTTTTTAATTTTAACTACATTTTTCAAAAATTTTGGTTTATTAATTTTTTTAGACATAATTTGCCTCCAGGTAGTAAAGGATCTATGTATAAATAAATTATATTGCAAATTATGTCCTTTTGTCAAAAATTATGTTCATTTTTTTTAAATTTTTTTATATCTTTATAAATAAGATTTAATTTTATTAGTTCCTTCAACTAATTTCACCATATGTACTCTTTTTTTATCTAATTTCTCAACTTGTTATAATATAATTTTTAAATATTGAACTGGTATTCATTTATTTTTTATTTTAATAATTCTTCATCTAATTCTTTTAACTTCTCAAAATTTCTATACACTATTCTTACTCTATCTTTATTATTTTTATCATATATAATTGCCCCTATAGGAATTTTGTTCTGCTTATCTATAAAGACCTTAACTTTATCTAAATTATCATTTTTTAAAAATAATTCACTTGTAAAAACAATATATTCAGTATCTCCCCATTCTTCTTGACCTTCTTGTAACCCCTCATTATTAATAGGATAATATAATAATTTATTTAAAAAACTTATAGAATATAAATCATTCATATTATTCTCTATTATATATTCCTTATTAGCTACATTGTCCTTAACTAAAACCATATTATCTTTATAAATCTTAGTCCTATCTTCACCAAAATCTATTTTGCCACCAACATCTTTTTTATAATATTGAATAGAATTTTGTCTCTCTTCATCTCTTGAATTTTTAATTAGGAATTCAACTTCTGTTTTGTATGCTTTAATATCTTTCAATGATTTAATTATTTCTTCATTAGTTGGTTCTGCAGTCATTCTAAATAAAACAACTAGAGTAATTAAGATTATAGGTATAGATACCAAAAATATTAGTAATAATTTTTTCTTCATTATATCCTCCTTGGATGTTGTTACTTATTATTACTAATATTAAATTTAATTAAGATTTATTCATATATAATTCATAGCTCTTGATATATTTTCAATTACTTCAGATGCTATTGTTGAATATTTCCCCTCTGATGCAAGCTCTCCTGCTATCCCATGAACATAAGCTCCAATTAAAGCAGACTCTATTTCAGTATGTCCTTGAGCTAAAAGAGCTGATATAATTCCAGTTAAGCAATCCCCCATTCCTCCAGAAGCCATCTTACTATTACCACTACTATTTATGTAAACAAATTCCCCATCAGTAATTATGGTATTATAACCCTTTAATAAAACCACAACTTTATTTTCTTTAGCAAATTTTTTTGCTACTTCTACCCTATTTTCTTCAACATATTCTATACTCTTATCAATAAGCCTTGCCATTTCCCCTGGATGTGGTGTTAGTATAGCCTTTTCCTTTATTCCCATCATTATTTCACTATTATCTTTTAATAAATTAAATGCTCCTGCATCTATGACAAATTTCTTATCTTTATATTTAATTAAATCAGCAAAAATATCCTTATATTTATCTTCCTTATCAATACCAGGACCGATAGCAATAACATTAACATTCTTAAATAATCCCTTTAAATCTTCCATAGAATCAATATTAGCTGTCATCGCTTCAATTAATCTACTACTTAATTTATCTTGCACATATTTTGTCGTCACTAAAGTAGTTAAGCCAGCCCCTGCAACTACACAGGATTGAGTTGATATATATGCTGCTCCTGTATATCCTTTACTACCTGCTAAAATAGCAACCTTTCCGTAACTCCCCTTATGACCATATTTTTTCCTCTTCCTCAATAGCTTCCTATATTCATCTCTACTCAATATATAAATTTTTTCCGAATTTATTTCCTTTACATACTGTGGAATCCCTATTTTTAATACCTCTGTATCCCCTAAATACCTTAAAGCTTTATATTTAATAAATCCCTTTTTAATAACTTCAAAAGTATAAGTTTTACTTGCAACTATTGAAGCACCCATTATTTCCCCACTATCACAATTTAACCCCGATGGAACATCTATACTAATTATATTTTTCCATTTCTCATTTATATAGCTTATAAGTTTTGTATAGAAGCCATCTAAAACCCTATTTAACCCAACTCCAAATATGCAGTCTATTGCAGTTCTATATTTATTTGATAATTCCTTTAAAAGATTTATGTCATCTATATTTCTTATATATATAAAGTTATTAGTAAGCTTATTTAAAATATTAAGATTTGTTATAAAATCTCCTGAATATTTTTCATTTTTACTTACTATAACAATATAAACATCTTTTTCTTCTAGAATTAACTTTCTTGCAATAGCTAAACCGTCTCCACCATTATTTCCATTCCCACAAAAGATTATAAATTTATCATCTGAATTGACTATTTTTTTGAAAACCTCATTAGCAGCATTCTCCATTAATACAAGGCTTGGTATTCCAATCTCATCAATAGTATATTTATCTAATGCCTTGCATCCCTCTCTAGACATTATTTCCATTACACTTCCTCCAATATAGCAAAAGCTATTGCAGATGTTTTATTATGTGATATGGATATATTTAATTTATATTTCCTATTTATAATATTTTCCATAACCTTATTTAAATATGCTACAGGTTTTCCAAAGTCATCTCTTAAAATTTCCATATCTATTAATGAAAATCCTCTAATTCCAGTTCCTAAAGCTTTGCTTATAGCTTCTTTAGCCGCAAAATTCCCCGCTATAACCTCTGATCTCATATTCCTCTTATTAAACATTTCAATTTCTTTTTCAGTAAATACCTTCTTTATAAAATTTTTGTTATTCTTAATAGCCATTTCGACTCTGTCTATTTCTATTATATCTGTTCCTATTCCAATAATCACAAAATCACCTCTTTATATAGTTTACTATATATGCGATTTTATTTTCCATAAATTATATATTAAAATCCGAAACGTATCTGTCAACATATTCACCTAATATGTCAACAAGATGTATAGGTGACACTTTATTCCTATAAACTAAATCTAGAAGTTCCTTAACCTTTTCTTCTTTGTTAGAAATTTTATTTATTGAATCTCTTTCAATTCTAACAACTTCGCCTTCTATTAAGTCTTGTCTTTCTATCTCTATCCCAAAAGCATGTCCAAAATCAAAGTCCTTTTTTGTCATCCTAAAATAATATTGACTTTCTTTATTATCATTCTTGAAATTACTATATAGGCTATTAACAATATACATACACTTATCCACTCCCATAAATATTTATTTGCTGCCTAACACAATATTACATTATCACAGTTTTTATTAAAACAATGTCAAACTGTGTTTATAACTTGCACAAAATATTTCTCGATATTTCAACAAAATTCACCTTTCATTATATTTTTTTTAATTTTTATTTAATATATATAAAAATTTGTAATGTAATTGTAAAAATATAGAATGTAAATAAGATTATTTAACATATTTATCCATAAAAATTTAAAAGTTATAAAATAAATTTAATTTTTTTGTATTTTTTTGTGTATTATTTTTTCAATATTAAATGCATATTTTATACTATAAAATTGACTATTAAATACAAATTTAAGAAAAATAAAATAATTTCTTGTTGATATTGTTAATAATTAGACATATAATAATTTTATAATAGTAGTTATTAATTAATATTTATTTAAAGGAAGGTGTTAACTTGAAATCATTAGAGTTAAAGAAAGATATACACTGGGTTGGAGCCTTAGACCCAAACTTAAGAGTTTTCGATATTATTATGTACACACCTTATGGAACAAGCTATAACTCATATGTAGTAAAAGGAAGCGAAAAAGTAGCTGTTTTCGAAACAGTAAAGGCAGAATTTTTTGACCAATATATTGAAAGACTTCAAGATTTAGATATCGATATTAGTAAAATTGATTATATAGTAGTGGATCATACAGAGCCAGATCACGCTGGATCAGTTGCTAAATTGTTAGAATTTTCACCAAATGCAAAAGTTGTAGGATCAGCTCCTGCTATAAAATTTATGAAAGAAATTGCTAACAGAGAGTTTGAAGCAATTGTAGTTGGTGATGGAGATACTATAGGGCTAGGTAATAAAACATTACAATTTATATCTGCTCCATTCCTACATTGGCCAGATTCAATTTATACTTATATCCCAGAAGATGAAGTTTTAATTACTTGCGACTCATTTGGATCTCACTATTCATCTGAAGCAGTAATAAATAGCAATGTTGAAAATAAAGAAAATTATATGGATGCATTAAAATATTACTTCGATTGTATTTTTGGACCATATAAGTCATTTGTTTTAAAAGCTATTAAAAAGATAGAAAACTTAAAAATAGATATGATTTTACCAGGTCATGGTCCTGTATTAGTAGAAAACCCAATGGAAATTGTAGAATATTATAGGGCTTGGAGTACACCAAAAATTCCATCTGCAAATGAAAAGAAGATTGTAACTATACCTTACGTTTCAGCTTATGGTTATACAGCTTCTTTAGCAAAGAAAATTGCAGAGGGTATAGAAGCTGCTGGAAATATAGAAGTTAGATTATTTAATGCTATTGAACATGAATTAACTGACATAGTTGCTAGTATTAATGAATCTGATGGATTCTTATGTGGTTCTCCAACTATAGTAGGCGAATTACTTGAACCAATTCGTGATATTCTTTCAAAATTAAATCCAATAATTCATGGTGGAAAATTAGCTGCAGCCTTCGGATCTTATGGATGGAGTGGCGAAGCTGTGCCTAGAATGGAAACTAGACTGAAGGAGTTAAACATGAAACTTTATCCAAGCCTTAAGATTAACTTTAAACCATCAGATGATGAATTAAATGATACCTTTGAATTTGGATTAAATTTCGGAAAAGTTTTACTTGGAGAAAAAGAACTTCCAGCTGAAAATAATAATACAGTAACTGAAAATAAAGAAAATAATACATCTACTGAATCAAAAGGTGGATTAAAACTTTGGAAGTGTGTAATTTGTGGTGAGATAATTGAATCAGAAACAGTTCCTGAATACTGTCCTGTATGTGGAGCTGGAAGTGATGCCTTTATAGAAGTTCAAAGGGAGGTATCAACTTATAAGATAGATAAGGAAGAAACCTACGTCATTATAGGTAATGGTGCTGCTGGGTTCTATGCTGCTAATGCTATTAAGGAAAGAAACGAAAGTGCTATTATTAAAATAATTTCAAATGAGCCAGTTCATTCATATGTAAGAACTCAATTATCTGACTTAATCACTGAAAAAATTGATGACTCATTCTATCTTGCTAAAGCTAGCTGGTATAAGGAAAATAATATTATAGAAATACTTGGTGTAAATGTTGATAGTATTGATAGAAAAAATAAACTAGTAAGATTAGATAATAAACAAGGAGTTCGCTATGATAAGTTAATTTTAGCTAATGGTAGTTATAACTTCGTGCCACCTACTAAGGTAAAATTAAGTGATTCAGAAGTTGAGATTAATTCTTGGACTTACAATACTGTAAAAGGTATTCATACTATTAAGAAAATTGCAGATGTTAATATTCTTAAAGAAGAATTACCTGAAGCTAAAAATGTTGTAATAATCGGCGGTGGATTATTAGGTTTAGAAGCTGCTTGGGAAATTCAAAAACGTAATATTAATGTTACTGTTATTGAATTAGCAGATAGAATGCTACCTCGTCAATTAGACAAAGATGGCTCTAAATTATTTGAAAGCCTAGTTAATAAAACTCCAGTTAAAGTTCTTTTAGGAGCTTCTGTTGATTTTATAAACACTGATGAAACTGGTGTTAAATCACTTCAACTAAAGAGTGGTGAAGTTATAGCTGCTGATTCAGTTATATTCTCTGTAGGGGTTAGATCTAATATCTTCTTAGCTCAACCTTCTGGTATCCTATGTAATAGAGGTATTATTGTTAATGACTACATGGAAACAAATATTAGTGATATTTATGCCTGTGGTGATGTTGCAGAGTGTGACGGAATTTATTACGGAAACTGGCCTGCTGCTATAGAAATGGGTAAAGTAGCTGGTGCTAATGCCACTGGAGATAAAATTAAATTTGAAAAGTTCGTTTCATCAACAATCTTCCAAGCTATGAATACTCAAGTATTCTCTGCTGGAACTATTAATTTTGATGATCCAATACTAGAAAAGGTTGGATATGTAGATGAAATAAACAATAAATATTCTAAATTATTCTTCCAAAACAATAAATTAGTTGGTGGTATTTTAATGGGGGATGTTTCAACTTCAGTTAAAATTATGGAAGGAATTCAAAAGGGAGAAGACAAAGCTACCGTTTTAAGTAAAGGCGCTATTTAGATAATTTCTAAGGAGTTATATTTATATTAAATATAGCTCCTTAATTTATTTATGTTATTCTAATTCTTTAGTTACTAGCTAATTCATCAAAATTATTTTCTGATGAATTATTTTCCTTTTCATTTCTTCTATTACCAACAAATTTGAAATCCTCTGCTACAACTTCAGCAATATATTTTTTATTGCCATCCTTGTCTTCATAGCTTCCTGTTCTTAGCCTACCGCTTAAGCTTATATAGCTTCCTTTTTTTAAATACTGACATACCACTTCTGCTTTTCTTCCCCAGAAAGTAACTGGAATTAAATCTGACTTTCTTGTTCCATCTTGAGCCTTGAAGTTTCTATCTACTGCAATAATAAACCTTGTAAATACTTTATTGCCCTCTTCCAAGGTTCTAAGTTCAGGGTCCTTTATTAATTTTCCTAGTAATACAATTTTATTCATTTTTACACCTCCTGAATATTTCTTCTTTGATTATATCCACTTAATATTTTTCTATTCAGAATTTATAATGTTTATTGTTTACTATAAAAAAGAGGATAGTTATTATATTCTTTAAGAAATTATAACTTTTAATTTCTCATAATATAATAACTATCCTCTTATGTATGAATTTTATAATTTTCTATCCTTTAAATCATAAAATCTATTCCCTTATTGCATTTAGAACTGAATTAAACTCTGCACCAACAATTAGCATTATAGATGTAATATATAACCATGTCATAAGTACAAATACTGCCCCTATACTTCCATAAAGTCTTGAATAATTAGCTATATTATTAATATAGTAGGAAAATCCTAGTGATACTATTATCCATCCAAAGGTAGTTATTATTGCCCCTAGATATACTTCTCTCCATGGAATTTTCTTTGCTGGACCATATCTATACATACTAGCAAATGCCATTATCATAACTAACACAACTATTATGTATCTACTTATATTCCATAAATTAGTTATGAACTCTTTAAACGGAAATATTGCTAAAAGATACTTTCCAATGAGTTCTCCAAATACTAACATTGCTAATGTTACTACTATAACTAGTACTAATGCCAAAGTAAAAATAATAGCTACAAAAGCCCTTTTAATAAAAGACCTAGTATCTTTAATGTCATATGCCTTATTCAATCCCTTAATAACAGCTCTAAATCCTGATGAAGCTGACCAAACAGTTGCGGCAATAGATGCCCCTAATAGTCCTACATATTGAGTATCTATTATTTCAACTACTGTTGAATCTACTAACATATAAACATTATTAGGTAAAATGGTTTTTAGGCCATCTAATATATCTGCAGCATCTAACCTAATAAAACCAATTACTGTCATTAAAAATATTAATAGTGGGAAAAATGATAACATTAAATAATATGCTAGTTGAGCAGCTAATGCAAAGATGTCATCGTCTTTTATTTTTACAATAAAATACACCAATCCAGTTAAGAATGATTTTTTATTTTCATCTTCATTTCTCATATTATCACCCCATTAATAATTATTATTTGTTATATCTATATATAATACTACATAATCCTCAAATTTATAAGTCCAAAAAGTTAATTCTTTCTAAAGAAAATATATTATAGTATAATTTATATATATTTTTATAATTTAAGGGGGGTTTTTTATGAAATTTATATTAGAAAATGGAAATATTAAAATATCAGCAAGTACTTTGGGTGGTGAGCTTAATAGCTTAATCTCTAAAAAAGATAATACAGAATACTTATGGAATGGTGACGAAAAGTATTGGAAATATCATTCTCCTATATTATTCCCAATAGTAGGTAAAGTTTTAAACAATAAATATAGAGCTGAGGGAAATGAATACGAACTTCCTCAACATGGACTTGCTAGAACAAGAGAATTTACAATGATAGAAAAGGATGATTCTCATATTGTATTTGAACTTTTATGGTCCGAAGATACATTAAAAATATATCCTTATAAATTTTCTCTAAGACTTACTTATGAATTGTTAGAAAATGGTATAAAAGTTGGATATACTGTTAAAAACCTTGATGACAAAGAAATTTATTTTTCTATAGGTGGTCATCCAGCCTTTATGTGTCCTTTATTTAAAGATGAAAAATTTGAAGATTATTATTTTGAATTTAATAAAAAGGAAAATACTAGTATTATGGAGTTAGATACTGATAAGGGCTACTTTACTGGAAAAACAAAAAAATTCTTAAATAATTCTAATATAATTAATCTTAACTTAGAATTATTTAAATATGATGCTTTAGTATTTAGTAACTTAACTTCAAATCTAATAACACTAAAATCTAATAAAAATAATAAAGAATTAACAATGGACTTTACAGGCTTCCCTTATTTAGCTCTATGGACTAAGCCTACTGGTGCACCTTTTATTTGCATAGAACCTTGGTATGGTCATGCAGATTATGATAACTTTAATGGTGAATTAAAAGATAAGCCAGGAATTGAAAAATTAGCTATTAATGAAGAATTTAATGCTGAATATAAATTATTTATAAATTAATTTAAAGGGGCTATGGCAATAAAAAACTAACACATACTATATATAAACATCTTTTAATGCTTCAGCCCCTTATTAAATATGTTTTTGGTATTACATTAACAATTCTATATTCTTATATAATCTCTTATCTGAAATATCATTGGTTATAGCAATTGCTCTTATTGGTGAAGCATCTCCATTTTCTATCTTTAATGGTGTTGCTACTAGGGTAAATTCCTCTTCTCTTACTTCATTTAAATTAGTTAAGTTTTCAATAATAATTCGTCCTCTAGATAATATAGTATTATGGACTTCAAAGTCTATGCTATCGAAAGCATCTATAGATATAGTATCAGTTCCTATCCCTCTAATATTAAAGCTACATAGCCATCTTGCAGCCTCTTCTGTAAGTGTTGGAAATCCTTTCAAATAACTACTATTTCCCCAATACTTATCCCATCCAGTTTTCAATATAACAAAATCACAATTATTAATTCTTTCCTTATATTTAATTAAATCCATTATATCTATCTTCTTTAAATCTGATACATCTATAATAATAGCAATTCCTATAAAATCATTTATATTAAATTCATCTATTGTCTTTCCTTTATTGATCATATGACTTGGAGCATCAATATGCGTCCCTGCATGAGTGCATAATCTTAACAATTTTTCATTATATCCATCCTTTTCTATAGACGCTATATCATATGCTTCAAATTTTTCATCCTTTGTATAAGTACTCATACTACTATTTAGAGTATGACTTAAATCAATAACCTTCATAACTTATCTTTAGTAAGAGAGTGTATTATAAGTACCACCCCCTTACTAAAGTTCACCTCCTTTAATCTATTAATTCCCATTCCTTTGGCAATAAACTTCTATATTTTAATGTATAATATCTATCATCTATAAGTAATATTCTACCCTTATCACTTTCAGTTCTTATAACTCTTCCTGCTGCTTGCATAATTTTATTTATTCCTGGGTAAATATATGCATAATCAAATCCCTTATCCTCATAATAATCCCTTATTATATCTCCTTCATTAGATATCTTTGGAAAACCAACTCCTACTATTATACTACCTATCAATCTTTTCCCTGGTAAATCTATTCCCTCTGAAAATACTCCACCTATAACACAAAAAGCTAATATATTTGAATCAATTTTAAAACTATTTAAAAACTCTTCTCTCTCAGCTTCTGTTAATATCTCTCCCTGACAAATAATATTTTCTTCACCATATAACTCTTTATATCTTTCAAATATTTTATTCAAATATTGATAAGAAGGTAAGAATGCCATATAATTTCCCTTTTCTTCTTCCTTAAAGTTATATATTAATTCACAGACCTTATCTATATTACTTTCTCTTTGTTTAAACCTCATATTTAATGGGTTACCATATATCTTTAAATTTTCTTTTTTAAAAGGAGAAGGCAATTTCATTCTATAGCTCTTCTCATCCCCTCCTAATAATTCAATATAATAATTAATTGGTGATAGTGTGGCAGAAAATATTATAGTTGAATAACTTCCTTGAACTATACTTGATAAATTCTTAGATGGATTAACACAAAACAACTTTACCTTTACATCATTTTTATTCTTTTCTACTAAAGTTACATATTCTTTACTATAAAGTTCAGATATTGATATGAATGCTCTAATTTCAAAATAAAGATCTTTTATCTCATCATATCCCTCTGTGTTAACTGACTTTATTAAATACTCATCACATTCCTTCATAAAAATTCTAAGTAATTTATATAAATCCTTATACTCTTCTTTTTTGTATATACTATTAACTTCTATTTCTTCAACTTCTTTTCTAATTTCAATTAAATATTTATTTATAGCATTCAGTGCTTTAAATAAATTAGGTACTTTTCCCTTAACAACTTTACTTGCTTTCAATATTTTATCTTTATATATTTCTGCACTAAACATACTTCTAGATCTATCCACAAGATTATGTCCCTCATCCACAAGTAATATGTTATTATTCACATCCTCTTCAAAGAATCTTTTCAATCTTGCTCTTGGATCAAAGGCATAATTATAATCACAAATAATTAAATCACACCAAATACTTAAATCCAAAGATAGCTCAAAAGGACATAGCTTTTCCCTTTTAGCATATTTCTCTATCTTCTCTCTAGTAAATGTATCTTCTTCTTTAAGTATATTAAAAATAGCATCATTTACTTTATCATAGTAATTTAATGCATATTCACAATTCTCTGGATTGCATGCTGTCTTTTCTTTAAAGCAAATTTTTTCTTTTGCTGTTAAAGTAATACTTTTACATTTTAAAGAATTAGCCTTTAACTTATTAACAGATTCTTCTGCTACTGTCCTAGTTATTGTCTTAGCTGTTAAATAAACTATCCTACTACCTCGTTCTTCTCCTAGGGACTTTACTGCTGGAAAAATAGTAGATATAGTTTTTCCTATACCAGTTGGGGCCTGTGCAAATAAAACAGCCTTTTCTTTTATTGTATTAAAACAAGCTACAGCTAGTTCCTTTTGTCCCTTCCTATAATTCTCAAAAGGGAATTTTAAAGACTTTATACTTTCATTTCTTTCTTTAAGTAATTCTGATTTTAAAAGTACCCATTTTTTATATTCATTAATAATTTCAAAAACAAAGTCTTTTAAAGCATCTATCTTAAATTCCTTATCAAAACTCTTTACTTCCTCTGTCTCTAAATTAAAATAACTCAATCTTATTTTAATATCTTTTAATCCATTTTGTTTAGAATATATGTAGGCATAAAATTTAGCTTGAGCCCAATGCAATTCATTATAATCTTCATCTATTAATATAAGTGATTTCATTGTAGATTTAATTTCTTCTATATAAATATCATTATCTTCAATTATAATTCCATCGGCTCTTCCATCTACTATTAATGTAACATTATCTATTTGAAATTCTTCTTGTAATTTAACTTCCTTTTTATAATTACTATAAACTTTTTCATTATTGCTTTGAAGTTTTTGATGTGCTAATGTTCCCTCTAAAGCACGTGTACTTCCTGTATATCTATCATCTATACTTCCCTGCTTTAAGACATATTCAATAATTCCTCTAACTGAATCCTTAATAATAATCTTATTCTTCATTAAAGTTCTTCCTATTCTTATATTTTAAATATATTATAATCCTAATGGTAATATATTTATAGTTTATATATAAAAAAATAAGGAGCTATAAAAACAGCACCTTATTTTTAACTTACTTAATTGAATTTATAGTTTGAGACAAATTGTTAATGCTATTAGTAAGTCCTTCTAGCTTTCTTTCAATCCTTACTAAAAGATATATAGATATAGCCATTGGAAACCCTATATTAGCAACTAAATTAACTAATTCCTCCATAAAATCACCTCATCTATTATATACGCAACTATATGAGGATTTTTAATCTCTTTATTCTGAATGATATTCATTTACCATCTTTTGAACTAACTTCTTAATTGCACTTGCTTGAGCTATTAAAGACATTACTATTACAAAGGTTCTTATACTATTCTCATCTTTTTCATTTAGATTCATTTCTGAAATTATCTTATCTAATTTTTCTTCATTTACAGCAGGCTTACTTAGGAAATCCTTAAAACTTTCACTTTGAGTTTCTGAAAATATCTTATAAGCATCTTCCCAAGATATAATGTCATCTGATCTATCATTGATTTCGTTAAATGCTAGACTGAATACTTTTTTAATTTCTTCAGTAGTAAGTACTGGTCTCATATAACTTAATAAAACTAATTGAACTAAATGTATTTTAGTATATCCTCTTTTTTTACCGTCTTCCGGCTTACTAATTACTTCACTCTTTATATAATTTTGAACTATGTTGTTAGTATATTTATCATCAATGAATTTATCATTTAAAAAATCGATAACTTGAGACAAAAAAAGATCGTATTTTGGTAAATCTTCATAGGTGATCATCGTACCATTTGCCATATCTTCCGCAACATCTTTTATATAATTAGTATCAATTTTCTTTACCATTATATTCACCTCTACGTTTTATTATTAATATAATTATATAGTATGTATAAACTTATTACAAGTTATTTCTATCTCCTTAATTTTACTTAATAGCTACTATAAATTATTATTTACATTTTTTTCTTTTTTTATTATTATTTTTTTAATAAAGATTTTATTTTTGTATATTTCCTTGCTACAAACCAAGTAGACAAGCCATTCTACATTTTTTGTTGTTTTTTGGAAATTTGATTAATTTGTATTGACTTTTCTAATTTATGGTAGTATATTGTAATTAGAGAGAAGAATATATAAAAAAAATGTAGTTTTAGAAAAATTTTTGTTTTTTCATTGACTTTTAATTACATTTTTAGTAATATTAACTTTGCAAGATGTCGAAACTTGTTTAAGGAGGGATTTTAATGAAATCAACTGGAGTTGTAAGAAGAGTAGATGAACTTGGAAGAATAGTCATCCCAATAGAATTAAGAAGAACATTAGACATAGCAGAAAAAGATGCTTTAGAAATCTATGTAGATGGAGAGCAAATAATCTTAAAGAAATATGAGCCTGCTTGTATATTCTGTGGAGATGCTAGAGATGTTGTTAACTATAAAGGTAAAAACATCTGTAAAAACTGCTTAACTGAATTAAAAAAGTAGTCTTAATTAAATCCCCTATATGATATATCATATAGGGGATTAACCTTTAATACCTATAAATTAGTTGAATACCTATATACTTCTTTTTTAGATATTCCTCTTTCTTTAGCTACTATTTTTATAGCTTCTTTTTTATCTATTCCTGATTCTATAGTTTTAATCAAATGTTCTTCAATACTTAAAGAATTCCACTTAGCCTCTTTTTCTGCCTTAATATCTTCATCTGATTTCCCCTGAATAACCAGAACAAATTCTCCTCTTGGTCTAACTTCATTAAAATAATTTATAGCATCAGATATTTTCCCTCTATAAATCTCCTCATGCAACTTAGTAAGTTCTCTACAAACTGCTATTTTTCTATCTCCTAAATTATCTTTTATATATTCAAGAGTATTTAGTAATCTATGCGGTGCTTCATAAAATATTAGGGTATCTCTAACACTTTTAATTTCTTCAATTATAGGATTTCTATCTTTGTTTTCTCTTGGTAAAAAACCTCTAAAGATAAATTTTGTAGTATCTAATCCAGAGTACACTAGAGCCGTAGTTATAGCAGTCGCCCCTGGTAAAACTTCAAATTCTATATTTTCTTCTATACATTTTTCAACTATTATGCTTCCTGGATCAGAAATACCTGGTGTACCTGCATCAGTTATTAATGCAATATTCACTCCATTTTTTAATTTATTTATTATATCTAAACTTTTGCCTTGTTCATTATGTTTGTGATAACTAAACAAACTCTTTTTTATCTGAAAATGATTTAAAAGCTTTAAGCTAGTTCTTGTATCTTCCGCTGCTATTTCATCAACACTTTCTAAAACTTCTAAAGCTCTTAAGGTTATATCCTTTAAGTTTCCTATAGGTGTAGAAACTAAATATAATTTCCCTGATTTCATTTTAATCCTCCCTACCATATATTCTATTTATTTCTTTTGTGTAAGTTCCATCTTCATTATATACATATATTGGTGTCTCCCATTTTAAATAAGCTCCCCCATCACGTTGCCCTTCAACTAAAACTATATTGGGAGCCTTCTTTGTATTAGGTTGTATCATTTGAACCCTCTTTGGCTCTATTCTATGTTTTCTCATAAGTTCAAATATATCTATTAGTCTCTCTGGCCTATGTACCATAAAGATTCTGCCATTATCTTTTAAAAGTTGTCTTGCAGCTATAATAACATCTTCTAAATTACATAAAATCTCATGCCTTGCAATGGCTAACTTATCATGTGGATTTATAATACCTGAATTGTTTAATTTATATGGTGGATTAACAGTTAATACATCAAATTTTCCTAAAGTCTTTAATAGTTCTAAATTTTTCAAATCAGCATTTACAAATTTCACAACATTCTCTAACTCATTATATTTGCTACTTCTGTTTGCCATTTCTACCATATCATCTTGGATTTCAATACCAATTATTTCTTTTGGCTTATATTTACCTTGTATTAAAAATGGAATTATCCCTGTACCTGTACATAAATCTACAACTCTATGCTTATTTTTTACATTTGCAAAATTAGATAATAAAACAGCATCTACTCCAAATCTAAATCCTTGCTTTTTTTGTATTAAATATAAATTATCTAATTGTAAATCATCTATAGATTCATCTTCTAATAGCTTTATATCTTTATTCATCTATTTACCTCTATCTACTTTTATGTATAACTTCATTTTATTTATTTACTATATTTTAATCTACTAAATTATATCATAATTTATAATTCCCTATACATAAAAAATAAACTCCGTCTTTAGACGGAGTTTATTTAATTAATATTAACTTTTTTAATTAAAGTACTCTTCTAGCTGCATAGAATGATGTTACTGGTGAAACTTTAACGCTTTGACCTGGCTGTGGAGCGTGTATATACTGACCGCCTCCAACATATATTCCAACGTGGTCTAATCCATAAGTAAATACTAAATCACCTGGTTGTAATTCTCCATATGAAACCGGTGTACCAACATTAATTTGTGAGTAAGTTGTTCTAGATATTTCTATTCCAGCTGCATTTCTAAAAACGTAGCTTGTAAATCCTGAACAGTCAAAAGCATTTGGTCCTGTAGCTCCATATACATAAGGAGTACCGATAAATCCATATGCATAATCTACGATAGCATTTCCTGTAGCAGATGATTGACCTCTATTTGGCATTGCAGCTGCTGCTTGTTGTGCTTGTAGATCTTCAATTTTAACCTTTGCATCTTCTATTGCATTATTTACTTCTTCAACTACTGTAGGGCTCTTTAATTGATTATCCCTAATATTTCTTAATTGCGCTATTGCACTTTGTAATTCTGAAATTTCACTAGATGATCCTAAAATACCGAATTGATATTCTACTAAACTTCTTTCTGATACTGATAAATATTGAGCATCAAATTTTTCTTGCTCTACTTGCGCTTCAGCAATTAATACTTCTTGCTCTTTTTTCTTATCTTGAAGTTCAGATAATATTTTCTTATTTTCTTCATTAATCTTAGCTATTTCGTTAGACTTTTCTTCTAATGAAGCAACCTTTTCATCTAATTTCTCTTTCTTTTCAAGTAAATCCTTTACTATCTTTTTATCAATATTAACTAATCTACTAGCAGAATCTATTTTTGAAATAAGATCAGCAAAACTTTCGGCACTAAATAATAAAGTTATATAACTTCCTTGGCCACCTGATTTGTATAGTTCTCTTAATCTTTTTCCTAACACTTCTTCTTTACCTTCAATTTCAACTTTTGAAGCATCAATTTCTTTGTTAGTGTTAACTATTTCTTCCTTAATAGATTCTATTTGTTTTCTATTATTTATGTCTTTTTCCGCTAATGGAGCTATTTGCTCGTTTAAATTATATATTTTACCCTGAATGTCGTCTATCTTCTTATTTAATTCGTCATACTTTTGTTGATTCTGTATTACTTCCTCATTTGGAGTAGCAAATACTGGTGTTACTGAGGTAATTGTTAAAGCTCCAGCTATAACAATTGACAAGATCCTTTTTTTCATATGCGCTGGTCTCTTATGACCATCCCCCTCTCCCTTACATGTTACTTAACCATTATAACACTTATGGTAAGCTTGGACAATGGTAATTTTTAAAAATTATGATAAATAGAGCGTGTAAATGTATACTATACATATTCATTAAAATTATTTTTTAGTATTAATACCAAATACTCTTATTAAAGTATATTTATTTACTTTAATTTTTATATCTAAAACTTATTTATATCTTAAAATAAGTCTATATATTCTTATATTGCTTAAGCACTCTATTTTGAATTATTGACAATATAAATATAAATGCTATATATATGACTATTATGTACTTAGATTTTTCAGTAAGGATTATATCTAATAATCCTAATATTATTCCTATTAACCCTATAGATAAATTAAATATTCCATTATAGTACATGAATTTATCTGTATCCTTATAAACTCCACTTTCCTTAAAATATTTTTTTATTTTTTTATTTAATAAAGATATTAGTCCAATTATTAAAAAGCCAAAGCCTCCCAACAGCATTATAAAAGTTGTACTTTTCATTTATTTGCCTCCTATCTTAATATTTGCCTACTTTTTACAATTTTAAACATATCGATATACTATTTTATCAATTATATTTTCTTCTGTAAATTTTTTTATTTATCTATATAAAAAGTGTTGACACAATTATATATAGTTACTATAATAATAATGTACTTCGGGGTGTGGCGCAGATGGGAGCGCGCGTGGTTTGGGACCATGAGGTCGCAGGTTCAATCCCTGTCACCCCGACCATAAAAAATCCTCTCGTTTATGAGAGGATTTTTTTAATTTGATTGTAATTTTAATTTTCTAAAATAAATTTTACTCATGATTATTTACAGTCTATATAATCATGAAATTCTTGAAATTTATCATCGAATCCAATAGATTTACAAGAATTTAATACTATTGGAATTATAGAAATATAAATACACAATAATAATATCCACATAAATCATATCCCCTTTAATATTTCTATTTAAAATCATTATATTAAAAAGTTCTTATAATATCTATATTTTTTTGAAATTTTTTTATTTGGAGGTAATATAATTGAATAACATTAAAGCAGTAATATTTGATTTAGATGGAACATTAATAGATTCTATGGGCTTATGGGCACAAATTGATAGAGAATATCTAGATTCTTTTGGATATACAGTACCTGAGAATCTTCAAGAAGAAATTACTCATCTTACCTTTACTGAAACCGCAATTTATTTTAAGAATAAATTTAAAATAAATGATGAAATAGATGATATAATTTTAACTTGGAATACAATGGCTTTAAATCATTATTCACATAATATTAAATTAAAAGATAATGTAATTCCATTTTTAGATAAACTTAAAAATAATGGCATAAAAATAGCTTTAGCTACAAGCAATTCCATACCATTACTTGAAGCTACACTAAAAAACAATGGAATTTATCATTACTTTGATGCTATTAGCACCACAGAAGAAGTAAAAAAATCAAAGGATAATCCCGATGTATATTTACTAACAGCTGCAAAACTTAATATAGATCCAAAAGAATGCTTAGTATTTGAAGATATCGTACAAGCTGTAAAAGGGGCTAAATTAGCAGGAATGACAGTTTACGCAGTACATGATAAAAGTGCAGAAAATCAAAAAACTGAATTACTAAACTTAGCAGATAAATATATTTATAACTTTGGTGAACTTCTATAAAAAAGGCATGAAATTTTAAATTTCATGCCTTTATTTATGTTACGCTCTAGTTACTCCATATTTAGCTTCTAATTCTTTAACTACATCTAAATACTTTCTTTGTTGAGCTTCTTGAAGTAGCTTATTTACAATTTGACTCTTGATTTCATCAAAATTAGCTTCTTTTCCTTCATTTTTATCTTCCACTTTTATTAAATGATATCCAAACTGACTTTGAACTGGTTCACTAACTACATTTAAATCTAAATTGAATGCAGCTTCTTCAAATTCTGGAACCATCATTCCTCTACCAAATGATCCTAAATTTCCGCCTTCTTCTTTAGATGGACAAGTTGAATATTTTGCTGCAGCTTCTTCGAAAGTCAATTTATTTTCATCTAATTCCTTCTTAATTTGCTCACATAACTCCTTATCATCTACTAAAATATGTTTAGCTGTAATAGTAGGAGGTTGAGTAAATAAGTTTTTATTATTATTATAGTAATTTAAAGCATCTTCGTCTGTAACTGTAACTTCTAATAATAATTTATTTAAAGTTAATTGAGTTAAAATATCCTTTTGAGCTTGTTTAACATTATCTTCATATTCTTTAGTTTCATCTAATTTTAATTCTTTTCCTAAAATATTTAACAATTCAAATGATACTATTTGTTCTAATAGTTGTTTCTTTGCTTCATCAGTATTAAAATATGCTCTTTTATCTTCAGGATATCTTGCTATTATATTTTGTAAATCTGATTCCTTAATTTCGTTACCAGCAATAGTTGCTAAAACCTTATTTTCCATTATATATTCTCCTTTTATTTTAATTTTATTAACATCATTAATTATAACAGAGTTTATATGTAAATATTATAATTTTTTTAATAAATACAAATAATTTGCTACAATTATAACTTCTTGATAATACTTATTATTAGTAATATAATATATTTAACATAAGGAGGTATTAAAATGGAAATAGGAAATTTAGCTCCAGATTTCGCTTTAATGGGGTCTGATGGAAAAGAACATAAATTAACAGATTATAGAGGTAAAAAAGTAATATTATACTTTTATCCTAAGGACAATACTCCTGGATGTACTACAGAGGCTTGTGATTTTAGAGATAATATAAATCAAATAAATAATTTAAATGCAGTAGTACTTGGGATAAGTAAGGATAACTTAAGTTCACATAATAAATTTATTGAAAAATTTAATTTACCATTTGTACTTTTAAGCGATGAAGATAAAGTTGTATGTGATTTATATGATGTAATTAAAGAAAAGAATATGTATGGTAAGAAGGTTTTAGGTATAGAAAGAAGCACTTTTATAATTGATGAAAATGGTAAACTTATAAAGGAATTTAGAAAAGTTAAAGTCAAAGGTCATATAGAAGAAGTTTTAAGTAGCCTTTAGTTTAATAATTAAATAATAAAAAAGCACTAACAAAGTTAGTGCTTTTTTTCTGGTGGCTCGACCAGGAATCGAACCAGGGACACGAGGATTTTCAGTCCTCTGCTCTACCGACTGAGCTATCGAGCCATATATAACCTGGCAACGTCCTACTCTCCCACACAGTCTCCCATGCAGTACCATCGGCGCTGTAGAGCTTAACTTTCCTGTTCGGAATGGAAAGGAGTGTTTCCTCTACGCCATCATCACCAGATGCTATGATTCTCCAAATCCTTGATTTGGCTAAGAATCTTGTACTCAGCTTGCTGAGTTTTTCAGAGTGTTCTCTGAAAATTGCACATGAATTAATAACATTATTTTATTGGTCAAGCCCTCGACCTATTAGTATCAGTCAGCTAAATATGTTACCACACTTACACCTCTGACCTATCAACCTTGTGTTCTTCAAGGGGTCTTACTAGCTTACGCTATGGGAAATCTCATCTTGAGGGGGGCTTCACGCTTAGATGCTTTCAGCGTTTATCCCTTCCCGACTTAGCTACCCAGCCATGCTCCTGGCGGAACAACTGGTGCACCAGAGGTCAGTCCATCCCGGTCCTCTCGTACTAAGGACAGCTCCTCTCAAATTTCCTACGCCCGCGACGGATAGGGACCGAACTGTCTCACGACGTTCTGAACCCAGCTCGCGTGCCGCTTTAATGGGCGAACAGCCCAACCCTTGGGACCTACTACAGCCCCAGGATGCGACGAGCCGACATCGAGGTGCCAAACCTCCCCGTCGATGTGGACTCTTGGGGGAGATCAGCCTGTTATCCCCGAGGTAGCTTTTATCCGTTGAGCGATGGCCCTCCCACGAGGTACCACCGGATCACTAAGCCCGACTTTCGTCCCTGCTCCACTTGTGGGTGTCGCAGTCAGGCTCCCTTCTGCCTTTGCACTCTACGAACGATTTCCGACCGTTCTGAGGGAACCTTTGGGCGCCTCCGTTACATTTTAGGAGGCGACCGCCCCAGTCAAACTGCCCACCTAACAATGTCCTGTCACCAGATTCATGGCGTCCAGTTAGAATCCCAATACTATCAGGGTGGTATCCCAAGGTTGACTCCACCAAGGCTGACGCCCTAGTTTCTCAGTCTCCCACCTATCCTGTACAGACAATATCGGAACTCAATGCTAAGCTACAGTAAAGCTCTACGGGGTCTTTCCGTCCAATCGCGGGTAGCGAGCATCTTCACTCGCACTACAACTTCGCCGGATTTGCAGTTGAGACAGTGCCCAAGTCATTACGCCATTCGTGCGGGTCAGAACTTACCTGACAAGGAATTTCGCTACCTTAGGACCGTTATAGTTACGGCCGCCGTTTACTGGGGCTTAAGTTCACACCTTCGCTTGCGCTAAGTGTTCCCCTTAACCTTCCAGCACCGGGCAGGCGTCAGCCCCTATACATCAGCTTACGCTTTAGCAGAGACCTGTGTTTTTGCTAAACAGTTGCTTGGGCCTATTCTCTGCGGCCTGCTCTCGCAGGCACCCCTTCTCGCTAACTTACGGGGTCAATTTGCCTAGTTCCTTAACTGCAATTCTTCCGATGGCCTTAGGATTCTCTCCTCATCTACCTGTGTCGGTTTGCGGTACGGGCACTATTTCTCTCTCTAGATGCTTTTCTTGGAAGCAGGGAATCAGATACTTCAGCCTAAATGGCCTTCCCCATCACACCTCAGGATTGTTAAGACGGATTTGCCTATCTTAACTCCCTAAATGCTTAGACTAGCATTTCCAATCGCTAGCACATCCTATCCTTCTCCGTCACACCATCGATAATAACGATAATAGTGGTATTGGAATATCAACCAATTGTCCATCACCTACGCCTTTCGGCCTCGGCTTAGGTCCCGACTAACCCTGGGCGGACGAGCCTTCCCCAGGAAACCTTAGATTTTCGGCCTGTAAGATTCTCACTTACATCTCGCTACTAATGCCAACATTCTCACTCGTAATCAGTCCACCGCTCCTTACGGTACGACTTCAGCCCGATTACGACGCTCCTCTACCGCTCAAGTAATCTTGAGCCCGTAGCTTCGGTGGTAAGTTTGAGCCCCGGACATTTTCGGCGCAGGATCTCTCGACTAGTGAGCTATTACGCACTCTTTAAATGAGTGGCTGCTTCTAAGCCAACATCCTAGTTGTCTTAGAAATCCCACATCCTTTACCACTTAACTTACACTTTGGGACCTTAGCTGACGATCTGGGCTTTTTCCCTTTTGACCACGGATCTTATCATTCGTAGTCTGACTGCCGGACTAATAGTATATGGCATTCGGAGTTTGATAAGGTTCGGTAAGCGATATGCCCCCTAGCCCATTCAGTGCTCTACCTCCATTACTCATATCCGACGCTAGCCCTAAAGCTATTTCGAGGAGAACCAGCTATCTCCGAGTTCGATTGGAATTTCTCCGCTATCCACAGCTCATCCCATGCTTTTTCAACAGCAACGTGGTTCGGTCCTCCACGGGGTTTTACCCCCGCTTCAACCTGGCCATGGATAGGTCACCCGGTTTCGGGTCTACGGCATGCAACTAGTCGCCCTATTAAGACTCGGTTTCCCTTCGGCTCCGTACCTTAAGTACTTAACCTTGCTACATACCGTAACTCGTTGGCTCGTTCTACAAAAAGCACGTCATCACCCTCATAAGGGGCTTTGACCGGTTGTAGGCACACGGTTTCAGGTTCTATTTCACTCCCCTCCCGGGGTTCTTTTCACCTTTCCCTCACGGTACTTCTTCACTATCGGTCATCAGGTAGTATTTAGCCTTGGGAGGTGGTCCTCCCTGCTTCCCACAAGGTTTCACGTGTCTCGTGGTACTCTGGATCAGAACTTGGTTATTATAATTTTCACTTACGTGGCTATTACACTCTGTGGCCCAACTTTCCAGTTGTGTTCGATTAATTATAATTTTCCGTTAATGTTCTGTCCGCAACCCCAGAGATAAATCTCTGGTTTGGGCTCTTTCCCTTTCGCTCGCCGCTACTAAGAAAATCGATTTTTCTTTCTCTTCCTCTAGGTACTTAGATGTTTCAGTTCCCTAGGTTTACCTTCCTGTAACTATTTATTCATTACAGGATACATGGGGTTTCCCATGTGAGTTTCCTCATTCGGAAATCTTCGGATCACTGGCTATGTGCGCCTACCCGAAGCTTATCGCAGCTTATCACGTCCTTCATCGGCTCCTGATGCCAAGGCATTCACCATGCGCCCTTTGTAGCTTGACCTTTTAAAAAGTAATTTATTACAAAGTTATTCACAAAGAATATTTTTGGCTTGTTGTTATTTTTATTCATGTGCAATTTTCAAAGAACATGGCCAGACATCCAAAATCTATGATTTTGATATGGTCGGCTACTTCTCTTTAGAGAAGCTTGAAGAACTTAGTCCTTCAAAATTGAACAGAAGTTAAGATAAACCATCTTCTAAGTTATACTAGATAAGCGCCATGCTTACTAGATTTCTCCATAGAAAGGAGGTGATCCAGCCGCAGGTTCTCCTACGGCTACCTTGTTACGACTTCACCCCAATCGCTGACCCTACCTTAGGTCGCTGCCTCCCTTACGGGTTAGCTCACGAACTTTGGGTATTGCCAACTCTCATGGTGTGACGGGCGGTGTGTACAAGGCCCGGGAACGTATTCACCGCGACATTCTGATTCGCGATTACTAGCAACTCCAGCTTCATGTAGGCGAGTTTCAGCCTACAATCCGAACTGAGACAAGTTTTATAGTTTAGCTCCACCTCGCGGTATCGCATCTCTTTGTACTTGCCATTGTAGCACGTGTGTAGCCCTAGACATAAGGGGCATGATGATTTGACGTCATCCCCACCTTCCTCCCGGTTAACCCGGGCAGTCTCGCTAGAGTGCTCAACTAAATGGTAGCAACTAACAATAAGGGTTGCGCTCGTTGCGGGACTTAACCCAACATCTCACGACACGAGCTGACGACAACCATGCACCACCTGTCATCCTGTCCCCGAAAGGACTTCCTCGATTAAGAGTAATGCAGGAGATGTCAAGTCTAGGTAAGGTTCTTCGCGTTGCTTCGAATTAAACCACATGCTCCGCTGCTTGTGCGGGCCCCCGTCAATTCCTTTGAGTTTTAATCTTGCGACCGTACTCCCCAGGCGGAATACTTAATGCGTTAGCGGCGGCACAGAGGTCATGACAACCCCTACACCTAGTATTCATCGTTTACGGCGTGGACTACCAGGGTATCTAATCCTGTTTGCTCCCCACGCTTTCGAGCCTCAGCGTCAGTTACAGTCCAGAGAGTCGCCTTCGCCACTGGTGTTCTTCCTAATCTCTACGCATTTCACCGCTACACTAGGAATTCCACTCTCCTCTCCTGCACTCTAGACTTCCAGTTTGAAATGCAGCCCCCAGGTTGAGCCTGGGTATTTCACATCTCACTTAAAAGTCCGCCTACGCTCCCTTTACGCCCAGTAAATCCGGACAACGCTCGCCACCTACGTATTACCGCGGCTGCTGGCACGTAGTTAGCCGTGGCTTCCTCCTCAGGTACCGTCATTATCGTCCCTGAAGACAGAGCTTTACGATCCGAAGACCTTCATCACTCACGCGGCGTTGCTGCATCAGGGTTTCCCCCATTGTGCAATATTCCCCACTGCTGCCTCCCGTAGGAGTCTGGGCCGTGTCTCAGTCCCAATGTGGCCGATCACCCTCTCAGGTCGGCTACGCATCGTCGCCTTGGTGAGCCGTTACCTCACCAACTAGCTAATGCGCCGCGGGCCCATCTTATAGCGGATTGCTCCTTTAATTACTCTTTCATGCGAAAGTGCAATGTTATGCGGTATTAATCTTCCTTTCGGAAGGCTATTCCCCTCTATAAGGCAGGTTGCCCACGTGTTACTCACCCGTCCGCCGCTAGGTTTGTTCCCGAAGGAACTCTCCTCGCTCGACTTGCATGTGTTAGGCACGCCGCCAGCGTTCGTCCTGAGCCAGGATCAAACTCTCAATAAAAAGTTTAATCTGTTGCTCAAATTACTTTGAGTCTTAATTTTAAGACTTAAAAGAATTGCTGGTTTACTTTATACTTAACTTATATTCTGTTCAATTTTCAAAGACCATTTTCTTCGTCGCCCTCAAGCGACTTCCTTATCTTATCACTTTCAAATTTCCTTGTCAACATATTTTTTATTGAATTTTTTCATTCAACTTTGCTGACTTGAAAGCTTGTTCTGTAAGGAACGATTTACATAATATCATCTTTCAAATTTTATTATTTCTATAAATATATATTTTATTCATAATTATAATTATATTTCTCTATATTTCTTTATTTTTATTTAAATTTCTTATATAGATATTCTAGGCAACGTTTTTGCCTAAATTAGATAAATATACTATTATTAAATAGAGGATTTGTGAAGAAAATATATATACAAATAATAAAGAGGTGATTTTTTTTGAAGAAAATATTAGATAATGACTGGCAAGATTTATTAGAAGAAGAATTTCAAAAGGAATACTATCAAAATCTTAGACTTTTTTTAATATCCGAATATCAAAGTAAAACTATTTATCCTGATAAGAATAGTATTTTCACAGCTCTTAAGCTTACTCCTTATAAAGATGTTAAAGTAGTTATTCTTGGTCAAGATCCATATCATGGTCCTAATCAAGCTCATGGATTAGCTTTCTCTGTAAGTAAAGGTGTTAAAGTTCCACCTTCATTACTTAATATATATAAAGAACTTAATGATGATCTCGGTTGTTATATCCCAAATAATGGTTACTTAGAAAATTGGGCAAAACAAGGTGTGTTACTTCTTAATACGGTTTTAACAGTCAGAGCCCATGAAGCAAATTCTCATAGAAATATGGGATGGGAACACTTTACAGATAAAATAATATCACTACTTAATGATAAGGAAGATCCAATTGTATTTATTCTTTGGGGAAATCCTTCTATAGCAAAAGGGAAACTTATAACAAATAAAAGACATTTTGTCATAACTTCTCCTCATCCAAGTCCTTTATCTGCTTTTAGAGGATTTTTTGGAAGTCATCCATTTTCTAAAACAAATGACTTTTTAAAATCAGTTAATAAAGTTCCAATAAATTGGCAAATAGAAAATATTTAATAAAAAAAGGCACAGATATGTGCCTTTTTTTATACAGCTTGTTGAAAAACCCCCTGTTAAAAAACAGAGGGTTTTTATATTATTAATTGTGGATAAAACTTATATATAAAATATCATCAAAAATAATATGAATATAATCTAAAAATAGCAAAGATAGTCTTGTTGCTATCTTTTTCATATTCTGCACTGCTGCAGTTAGTAGGCATTGCTCGGACACTTTTTCGCATCCGCGGAAGCGAGCATAGCGAAGCCCATGCAGATTTTTTGAATCTGCGAAGCTTCGCTCAACTGTTTCTTTTCTTCTATCGTAAATTGCCTTTCCCTTCTCAGTTCTAAGAAAGTTCTTATTATCATCTTTATGATTTTCCCAAACATGTCGTCTAATTATTTTATATTTAGCTTTTTCTCCAAGACATCTATCTTTATGAGGACAACACATACATATTTCTTCAAAACATCGATATTCTCTATAGCCTTCGCGAGTCGTAGTTTTATATATTAGTGCAACATTATTAGGGCAAATATAGATATCTTTATCATAGTTATAAATATATTTATTTTTGGTGTACATTCCTTTTTTATGAGGAGAACGTCTATATGCAACTACTGGTGTTATATCTCTATCTACAATCCCCTTGAAAATAGGGTTAGTTGAATATCCTGCATCTAAACCAAGATATTTTGGCTTTATACTAAATACTTCTTCAATTCTATCTATTCTATTTAATATTGGGTCGCTATCGCTGACGTTACCAGGGGTAACATGTACATCCATAATAATATTATTTTTACTATCTACGGTTCTATGATCTAAATAAAAGAATCCTTCTGGTTTATTATCTCTCATCATATATCCACTATCAGGATCTGTGGTACTTTTCTTAATTTGCTTTGTTTCTTGTTTTTCTTTTCTTGGTTTTAAAGGTTTTTTATTATGATTTTCTCTATCTAAATTTACATCAATATCTAGTTGTTCTATGTACTCTTTAGGCGTTATTTGTACTTCAACTTTTTCAAACTTACGCTTATTAGCATTAGCTTTTATATGTGTTGAGTCAGAGTAAAGAATCTTACCACCAACTAGCCCTTTTCCCATAGCTTGAAGAACTATATTATCAAATATTTTTTGTGGAATATCAGTACCTTTAAATCTTCTAATTCTATTTTGACTTATTGTTGATGCATCTGGAATTTTCTCAGTAATTGAATATCCTAAAAACCATCTATAAGCTAAATTAACTTCTATGTCTTTAACTAGTTGCCTTTCGGAGCGTATGCCGTAAAGATATCCTATAAATAACATCTTAAATAGTACTACTGGATCAACTGCTGGTCGACCATTTGTATGACAATACAAATCATTAGTTAATTCTCTAATAAATGAAAAATCTATGTATTTGTCAATTTTTCTTAATAAATGGTCTTGCGGAACTAATTGCTCTAGCATAACCACTTCCATTTGATTTTGTGATTCTTTTCTTTTGTTTATCATTAGTAAAACCTCTATGTAATAAATTAATATATTTAAAATTATATTACATATTTGTATAAAATTAAAGACTGCTGACACTTTGTCAGCAGTCTGAATAAAAAAAGGCACAGATATGTGCCTTTTTTTATAGATGTTTAAATTTCTTATATAATAAATATAAAAACGAAAAGAATATTCCAATAGCGGTGCATGCAGAAAATGCTAATATTATATTATCAATAAATATTCCTATAAATATTCCTATTACTACACCTAGAATTATGCTCTTTGCTAAATAATCATAATCTCTTTCTGATAAAAATAACTTTTCCAACATAAACACCCCTCTTATTTATAAAAATATGCTCTATTCTTCTATTATAATTGATACTTCTTAAGTAATTCTTAAATAATGCTTAATGTATAATTAATTCATATCCGTCCATTATAAATAATTCTTGTTACTCTCTAAGTATTATTTTTAACTTTTATATTTTTTAGTTTTAATAATAAAATGCCACTAATAGTATTCCTCTTAAATTTATTTAATAAAAATAAAAAAGCTAACTAAATTAATAGTTAGCTTTACCTGGTGGCTCGACCAGGAATCGAACCAGGGACACGAGGATTTTCAGTCCTCTGCTCTACCGACTGAGCTATCGAGCCTTAACGATATTTATTTTATTAAATTTTTACTTATATGTCAACATTTTATTCTATATTTATAATATTTAGTTATTTTTATTATTAATATAAAATATACTAAACTATAACATTATTCGGAGTGTACTATGAGATATATAATATTTATTTTATTAATTTTAAGCATAGTCTTTATTTATTTTTATTATAATAAAAAAATAGAATTACTAAAAAAGCAGTTGTTCATTACAAGAAATCAATATTCAATAATAAGAAATAAATATAGTGAGCATAAAAGAGACCCAGAGAATTTATTAGTTAAATTCTCTGTTCCTAAATATAAAGGAGGTACATTAAAAGCAAACTCTATTTTATATATATCACCAATTGTATCTTCAAATATATTGGCACGTATAGATAATGATACTGAAATAGGAATTTTAGATTGTGCTGAATTTAATAATGAAACATGGTTTTATATAAACATACCAAATAAAAATAATATAAATAATAGGGGTTGGGTAAATTCTAAAGATATATCTATATTCTTTAGTACCTCTTCTATATATAAAACAAACTAAAAGGTTAGGAGAATGTTACCTCCTAACCTTTTTATATAGTACTTATCATAAAAAATATATATATTACAATAATTAAAATAAATGGGATATTTAATATACTTTCTTTACTCTTATCTGTTTCTATCAATGAATTTCCTTCTATTAAACTTCTCTTAGCTTTAATCTTTTCTAAAGCATAAATTATCAAAAACACAAATATTGAAAAAATAATAGCAATAACTCCATAGGTTATTAAAAGTAAAAGTTTTTCTTCTGAACTGATATTCTTAAGGCTAAACTCAGTATTTTCCATAGCCATTGGTAAATTCTCTGTAATTATTTTAGATATTTTAGCAAGTGTTACAGAAGTACCATTAATTATAAAGTGCATTATCATTGACGCATAAATACTATTGGTAATTCTAACTACTAAGGAAAATATAAACCCTAGCACTGCAGCATATAAAAATTGTTGTGCATCTAAGTGAAATATTCCAAAAAATAAACCAGTTATTGCTGCCGCTACATATTTATTTTTATTTTCATAACCTGAAAGTACAATACCTCTTAATGTAATTTCCTCTGTTATTGATGGTAATAAAGCTACTAATCCCAATAATAATACATAAGGAGTTGATGATATCTCATAAATAAATGAGCCAACTTCATTATTAAAAAAGAAGGTAGATATTAAAGATAAAAATGTCATAACTGGTTGAACAATAAATGCCAATAAAATTATTAATAATGTATCTTGCCAATGTAGCTTATTTAATCTTAATTTAATTTTAAATGAAGATTTAGTAACCAATAAATATATTATTGCTGGAACTAAAAATAAAATTACATGATTAAATAATAAAATAAATCTTAAATCTCTTATGCCTAAAACAGCATAAATTGGTCTTAAAGCATATGGACCCAATATTTCTAAAATAAGTATAATTAAAAAATATATATTTGCTTTCAAAACTTTTTTCATAATTTCTCCTTTTATATACATCCATAATATTCAATTAATATATTAAAATATATTCTTGCCCCATAGTATATGTATAATAATTTCGTTTATTGTAAATAATTATAATGAAGCGAGAAAGTTTCCACAGTTAATCGCCTCTCCCCCATTTTATTTATATACAAAAATAATCCCCTATTTGTTTTGAATAACATAAGGGGATTATTTAATTTTAATAATTCCTTATTAACTCTTTTCTTAATATATTTAATGCATTCATAGTAGCTTTTTTCCTTATAGACTCTCTATCTCCAGTAAGGTTTAATTTTTTAACTATAGTTTTGCCCTTTATAAATAATCCAACGTAAACTAGTCCTACTGGTTTCTCATCTGTTCCACCATCTGGTCCAGCTAGCCCAGTTGTAGATATTGCAATATCTGTATTCGCCATCTTTGCCATTCCTTCAGACATTTCTTTAGCAACTTCTTTACTTACCACTCCAAATTTATTTATAGTTTCTTTTTTAACCCCAAGTAATTTTATTTTCGCTTCATTAGAATAAGTAACAGCTCCTTCTTTAAAGACTTTTGATATTCCTGGATAAGCTATTAAAGTAGATGCAATCATTCCTCCAGTACAAGATTCAGCTGTAGAAATACTCATTTTTTTTTCACATAAAAGTTCAGCAACAACTGTATCTAATGATTTTTCTCCTTCTCCATATATATATTCTTCAAGAATGTACTTTATTTCATTACATTTTGAATTAATTAATTCATCACATTTATCTTCACTTTTCTCCTTAGCAGTAACCCTTAAAGTAACTTCATAATCTTTAGCATATGGTGCAACTGTAGGATTAGTACTTTCTTGAATTATATTATTTACTTTTTTCGCCATTAGGCTTTCTCCAATACCAAACATCCTTAAGGTTTTTGATTTAATAATTTCTCCTGTTAAGTTAGAAAGATATTTTACTACATGATCGGTAAACATTGCTCTCATTTCCTTTGGCGGTCCAGGTAGAATTATCAAAGTTTTATTATTATCAGAGATTATCGCTCCTGGTGCAGTTCCTTTTTCATTTGGTAAAATAACTGAACCTTCTGGAAAATATGCTTGCTTTTTATTTGCTTCTAGTATTTCTTCATCCTCAATATTTAAGTATTTTCTTATCCAATCTAATGATGGCTCATGAAATATCATTTTTTTATTAAAGTATTTTGCTCCTAACTCCTTAGTTAAATCATCTTGAGTTGGTCCTAATCCACCTGTTGTAATTATTATATCACATCTTTTAAAAGCTTCTTCGAATGCAGCTAAAACCCTTTCCTCATTATCGCCTATTACACATTGATGATATACATCTATTCCTAAAGTAGCTAACTCCTTAGCTAAAAATTGTGCATTAGTGTTCACTATGTCTCCTAATAATAATTCTGTTCCTATTGATATTAATTCTGCTTTCATTTTATCCTCCTGAATATATCTTATATTAAATATTTTACCATAAAATGAGAAAAGGCAACTAATCTCATAAAATGTGACCATACAAAAATTATTATGGTCACATTTCTAACTTGATTAGCTCCCTTATTACTCTATCTTATTTACATTTATATGGTATTTACCATCATTTTCAATTCCTTCTTTCAATATGGAGAATTTACTATCCTTTAGCATGGATGTGATAATATTTATATTTTCTATTTCTGAATTATCTAAAGTTATAGTAAAATTATCATTAGTATCTACAACACTCATATAATCGAATATGTTACTATATTCGCTAAGTCCCAAATGCCCATTTATATTCATTCTATAATCTGGCATAGCGTTCCTCCTAAGCTTCATCATTTGTTTTTAATATAATATTAATATGTTTTCACATATGATGCTATTTATACATTTTACAAATAGTTAATTTTTAGCATTTTCCTCAATTATTTTCTTAGATTCCGCTTCTGGGACTTCTTCATATCTTTCGAATTCACTTGTAAAGCTGCCTCTAGCTTGTGTCATTGATCTTAAATCAGTTGTATATTTAAACATTTCTGCTAAAGGAACCTCAGCATTAACTTTTTGAAGGTTGCCATCTTGCTCCATTCCTAAAACTCTTCCACGTCTCTTGTTAATATCTCCTATAATGTCTCCCATATATTCATCTGGAACATAAATTTCTACCTTCATTATTGGTTCTAATAATATAGGTTTTGCCTGTTCTAGTCCTTTTTTAAATGCAATAGAGGTTGCCATTTTAAATGCCATTTCTGAAGAATCAACTGGATGATATGAACCATCATGTAATGTTGCTCTTAAACTTACTACAGGATATCCTGCTAAAACGCCCTTATCCATGCATTCTCTTAGACCTTTTTCAACTGCTGGTATAAAGTTTCTCGGAACAACGCCTCCAACAACATTATCAACAAATTCTAATTCTATTTCTCCATCTTTTCTTGGTTCAAATTTAATTTTTACATCTCCATATTGTCCATGTCCACCTGATTGTTTTTTATGTTTACCTTGAACATCAGCTACACCTTTTATTGTTTCTCTATATGGAACTTTTGGTATTCTTAAAATAACCTCTGCTCCAAATTTATTTTTCAGTTTACTAGCTATTACTTCTAAGTGAGTTTCTCCAATTCCTGAAATTATAGTTTCTGCATTTTCAGTATCTCTTGTTACTGTGAAAGTTGGATCTTCTTCTAATAATTTTTGAAGTGATGCTGATATTTTATCTTCATCTCCCTTTGACTTTGGAAGAACGGACATTGAAATATTTGGTTTTGGAAAATTCATCTTATCATATATGATTTTATTATTAATGTCACATAATGTATCTCCGGTTTCAGTATATTGTAGCTTTGCCACTGCAGCTATATCTCCAGCAATTACTTCTTTCGTAGGTATTTGATTTTTTCCTCTCATGAAAAATATATTTGCTAATTTTTCTGTTTTATCTTTATTACTATTAACTACTGTTATTTCATTATTTAATTTTCCTGTAATTACTCTAAACAAAGAAATCTTTCCAACGAATGGGTCTGCTATTGTTTTAAAGACTAATGCAGAAAATGGCTTATCTTCATCAAGATTTATGAAAACCTCTTCATCTTCTTTAACATTTATTGCTTTTTGCGGAATTGAATATTTAGGTGATGGGAAACATTCTACAACATCTTCAAGGAAACATCTCATTCCTATAACTTTTAATGCACTACCACACATTACAGGTGCTATATCCCCAGATGCACAACCTTCTATTAATCCATTATATATTTCTTGATCACTTAATTCGCCCTCACTAAAATATTTGTCTAATAATTCTTCGTTAGTTTCAGCAACTGCCTCCATTATCATTCTCTTACATTCATCTATCTTATCTAATAATTCTTCTGGTACATCTACTTCTATTATTTCTTTTGTTTTCGAATCATGAATTCTAGCTTTTTTAGAAATTACATTTATAACTCCTTTAAATTCATCTTCTACTCCGATAGGATATTGTACAGGAACAACGCTTATTCCAAATTTCTCTTTTAATTGTGCTAACGTTCTATCATAACTTGAATTTTCTCTATCTAATTTATTTATAAAAAATGTTCTTGGTAATTTTATCTTATTACAATAATCCCAAGCCTTTTCTGTTCCAACCTTTACTCCAGATACTCCTGACACAACTATTGTTGCAACATCAACAGCTCTCATTCCTTGAATAAGTTCTCCTGAAAAATCAAAGTATCCAGGTATATCTACTAAATTAATTTTAGTATTATTAAATTCTATAGGTGCTATAGATGCTGAAAGTGATATTCCTCTCTTTTTTTCTTCTGGATCAAAGTCTGAAACTGTTGTTCCATCTTCTACTTTACCTAACCTATCAGTATTACCTGTATGATATAGTAAAGCTTCTATTAATGATGTTTTTCCTGATCCTCCATGTCCTATTAATCCAATATTCCTTAAGTTTTCTATGGTATAACTTTTCATACTCTATCATAATATTTACTAAATATTATGATTCCACCTGCCTTTCATTTAAAATCTAATTAGTTTTTGAATTAATTCGTTTTTTAATTGTATTTATTCTTCTGTACATAAATTTTAAATTATTGGTACTTATAGTAAGTATCTTAAGTAATTTTTAACTAAAGTTTTATGGTAATTATAGAATAACATAAATTTAATAAAATTTCCAGAATATTCAGTTTATTAGTGTATGTGGAATATACCTTATATATTTTTATTTGGAAAGATTATATTAAGTATTCTAAGATTTTCTATCTAAATTTTTAACATCTTCTATAATTGTTAATCATCTTTATAGTTAAAAAATATCTTTTACTTCATTTATAAAAAAATAATATTAATACTGTATTAATATTATTTATTCTAAATAATATCTAATTATGAAATATTATTATCACATTAAACTTTAAGGATTAACTTTTCTCAAAGAAAAAGGAGTTGTAAAAACAACTCCTAAAAATATATCTATTTCTAAAATACTTATATTAACTTTATACTTTATTTAAGAATCAATTATTATCTATATTGTTACCCCAACACCAGGTCCCAATTGTAATCCAAACATATACCATATTATAAGTAAAATTGTCCAAGAAACTAAAAAGGCTATTGAATAAGGTACCATAGTAGTAATTAATGTACCTACACCTGACTTTTTATCATATCTCTCTGCAAAAGCAACAATTAATGCAAAGTAACTCATAAGTGGTGAAATAATGTTTGTTGTTGAATCCCCTATTCTATAAGCCATTTGTACCAATGCAGGTGATGTTCCTAATTTCATTAACATAGGTATAAAAACTGGTGCCATTATAGCCCACTTTGCTGAAGCGGATCCCATAAATAAGTTTATAAATGCTGTTAACAATACAAATGATATTATTAGAGGAATTCCTGTAAATCCTATTCCTTCTAAGAAATTAGCTCCATTAACAGCTATTACAATTCCAATGTTTGTATAATTAAAATACTGAACAAATTGAGCTGCAAAGAAAACTAATACAATATATCCTCCCATTGTTGCCATACTTTTAGCCATTAAAGCAATCACATCTTTATCGCTTTTTATACTCTTACATCCAATTCCATATGCAACTCCTGGAATAAAGAAAAATAAAGAAATTATCATAACTATAGAATCCATAAATGGAGAATTTAATATTTCATTAGTCTCTGGATTTCTTAGTACTCCATTTGGAAGTAAAGAAATAATAAGTAAAATTATAAATATAATCATTGATATTCCAGCAAACTTTAATCCTCTTTTTTCTTCTGCTGTAATATCATTTAAATTTGCCTTTTCGTCTCCATCATATTTACCAAGCTTAGGTTCTACAACTTTCTCAGTTATTATAGTACCCACTATAGTTATTATCAAAGTAGAAGCGATAATAAAGTACCAGTTATCTGCTGGTCCTACAAAAGCATCTGAAGAAAACAATTTAGCTCCTTCTGTAGATATACCAGCTAATAGTGCATCTGTTGGACCTGCTAATAAGTTGGCACTATATCCACCAGATACTCCTGCAAAAGCTGCAGCTAACCCTGCCATTGGATGCCTTCCAAAGCTTAGAAAAATTATAGCACCAAGAGGAACAAGTACAACATAACCTGCATCAGATGCTATACTTGACATAACACCTGAAAATACTACCACAACTGTAATTAATCTTTTTGGTGTACTTGTAACTAATTTTGTTAGTAAAGTTCCTATAAGTCCTGTTCCTTCTGCAACACCAACTCCAAGTAATGCCACTAAAACTGTCCCTAATGGAGCAAAACTAGTAAAATTCTTAACTGCGGAAGTAAACATATATCTAATTCCATCTGGAGTTAAAAGGCTAATTACCTTTGCTGACATCTCCTTTATTTCCATTGTACTTCTATCTAGCCCAGTATAAGTTACAGAAACACCCATTTTTGCCATTATAGCAGATACAAATACAATAATGGCACACAATATTACAAAAATAGTACCTGGGTGAGGTAACTTATTACCAATACTTTCGATTGCCCCTAAAATCCCCGTATTACTTTTAACGCTTTTTTCTTTTGTTTTCATATTCTGTCCCCCTCAAATTGAATATTAAATTATGTTAAAATTTCATTATTTATTTAATTCAAATTTGTATAATTTTAGATTAAATACAAACTCATTATATAATCATATTAAACTTTTTTCAAGTTTTCTTATTAATTTTATTAAAATTTATTAATAAAATTAATATTATTTTATCAATATTGTATTAAAATGAAACTATCTTGAAAATATATAATCTTAGATAAGTCATTATATATTTCATTTTATTATTTAATAAATACTTGATTATTCATTCCTGAGGGTTTAATGCAAGATTGCTTTGTAATAATTTCATTTAAGTGACTTATATATAAGTTATAAAAATATAAGGACAGCTATCAGCTGCCCTTACCTTTTCTTAATTTAAATTTATCAATTATAGTTATTATAATATATCCGACAATTCCACCTATAGTATCTATTAGCACATCCTTAAATGCCATATTTCTTCCTGGTATAAAATTTTGATGAAATTCATCTGTACATGCATAAAGAAATACAAAAATAATTAAATATAACCTTACTTGTTTTTCTCTAGTATATTTTATTGAAACATTATATGCTAGAAAGAATAAGATCATATACTCTGAAAAATGAGCTGCTTTTCTTACTATAAATGTTGCAAGTTCTCCAAAATAATCATTTAATTCTATTCCAATAAGACTAAATACTTTTAATAATAAATCACTTTGGCTACTTGAAATTTCTCCTGGTTGGTGTGACATTAAAAAGATTAATATCATCCACGCAATTAATAAAACCCATGCTATCCTCTTTTTATGTTTATCCATAAACTCTCCTTCTGTTTATATAGTTAATTTTTTTCAACTAAGTACCTATTTATATATGCAAGCGATTGTTCCAATATACTTTGACTGCCTTCTAAACCCTTAACATTAACTTCTAAATTGCATATTCTTTGCTCTACCAAAGTCATTATTTGCTTTATATCATTTAAAAGTTTTGCTTCATAAGATACTTGTACACCATCTAAGTCAACATACACCTTTTCAGGTGTATCTCCACATTTTGCGCATTGCATATATATATTATTTTTTTCTATATCCCTATAAACTTTAAAAGTATCATTATTACAACTACAGCAATTAGGCATTATTATATATTCATTTTTGCTCACATCTATATTATATCTAGATTTACATTCAGAGCAAACTAAATTTAAGCTATCTTCTTTACTTTCTAAATTAAATCTATTACCACTGCACCCATCCTTAATACACACAACAGTTCTTATCATTTTTACTCCCCCTCATTAAATAGAAAGATTACTTCTTTACAATTTAATATGCTGTATTCTAATAATTTATTCTTAAATATTAAATACACATAAAGTAAAATAGACCTAAACTTATTATTTAGATCTATTAAGTATTTGCCTATTCGTTATTTAGCTCTTTTAACTTTTCTTCTATTTCTTTTATTAATTCATCTAATGTATTCGTATTCTTTCCTGATAATACTAATTTCCTTTTTTCTAACTTTAAATCTACTAATTTTCGCTCTAAGTCATCCCTTTTGCCCATACAAACACTTCCCATCTAAGGATAAGACCTTAACCTTTGATAATAATTAATTTATTCTTATATTAATTATATATTATTTTTTATCCTATTCCTATTTAAAAATTTAGGCAATTTTTAAATTTTTTCTCTCTTTATCAACAAATAGTTACATTTATCACTTAAAATCAATATATATTAACATAATTTATGTAATATCAATTTGAAATATAATAAGATAAAAAAAAGAAGTTATATTACTATAACTTCTTGGTGGAGGTAAAGGGATTCGAACCCTTGACCCCTTGCGTGCAAGGCAAGTGCTCTCCCAACTGAGCTATACCCCCAAATATGGTGGACCTTCAGGGACTCGAACCCCGGGCCGACCGGTTATGAGCCGGTTGCTCTAACCAACTGAGCTAAAGATCCTTATTCACCTGGCAACGTCCTACTCTCCCACACAGTCTCCCATGCAGTACCATCGGCGCTGTAGAGCTTAACTTTCCTGTTCGGAATGGAAAGGAGTGTTTCCTCTACGCCATCATCACCAGATCACATTAACATTATATTGTAAATCAAATATACTGTCAACTACTTTTTTAGAGAACTTTATTCTCTGAAAATTGCACATGAATGAGAGCCAAAATCTTTGATTTTGTTTCTCGAATTTACTCAACTTGTTGAGTTTCATTCTTGAATATTTATTGGTCAAGCCCTCGACCTATTAGTATCAGTCAGCTAAATATGTTACCACACTTACACCTCTGACCTATCAACCTTGTGTTCTTCAAGGGGTCTTACTAGCTTATGCTATGGGAAATCTCATCTTGAGGGGGGCTTCACGCTTAGATGCTTTCAGCGTTTATCCCTTCCCGACTTAGCTACCCAGCCATGCTCCTGGCGGAACAACTGGTGCACCAGAGGTCAGTCCATCCCGGTCCTCTCGTACTAAGGACAGCTCCTCTCAAATTTCCTACGCCCGCGACGGATAGGGACCGAACTGTCTCACGACGTTCTGAACCCAGCTCGCGTGCCGCTTTAATGGGCGAACAGCCCAACCCTTGGGACCTACTACAGCCCCAGGATGCGACGAGCCGACATCGAGGTGCCAAACCTCCCCGTCGATGTGGACTCTTGGGGGAGATCAGCCTGTTATCCCCGAGGTAGCTTTTATCCGTTGAGCGATGGCCCTCCCACGAGGTACCACCGGATCACTAAGCCCGACTTTCGTCCCTGCTCCACTTGTGGGTGTCGCAGTCAGGCTCCCTTCTGCCTTTGCACTCTACGAACGATTTCCGACCGTTCTGAGGGAACCTTTGGGCGCCTCCGTTACATTTTAGGAGGCGACCGCCCCAGTCAAACTGCCCACCTAACAATGTCCTGTCACCAGATTCATGGCGTCCAGTTAGAATCCCAATACTATCAGGGTGGTATCCCAAGGTTGACTCCACCAAGGCTGACGCCCTAGTTTCTCAGTCTCCCACCTATCCTGTACAGACAATATCGGAACTCAATGCTAAGCTACAGTAAAGCTCTACGGGGTCTTTCCGTCCAATCGCGGGTAGCGAGCATCTTCACTCGCACTACAACTTCGCCGGATTTGCAGTTGAGACAGTGCCCAAGTCATTACGCCATTCGTGCGGGTCAGAACTTACCTGACAAGGAATTTCGCTACCTTAGGACCGTTATAGTTACGGCCGCCGTTTACTGGGGCTTAAGTTCACACCTTCGCTTGCGCTAAGTGTTCCCCTTAACCTTCCAGCACCGGGCAGGCGTCAGCCCCTATACATCAGCTTACGCTTTAGCAGAGACCTGTGTTTTTGCTAAACAGTTGCTTGGGCCTATTCTCTGCGGCCTGCTCTCGCAGGCACCCCTTCTCGCTAACTTACGGGGTCAATTTGCCTAGTTCCTTAACTGCAATTCTTCCGATGGCCTTAGGATTCTCTCCTCATCTACCTGTGTCGGTTTGCGGTACGGGCACTATTTCTCTCTCTAGATGCTTTTCTTGGAAGCAGGGAATCAGATACTTCAGCCTAAATGGCCTTCCCCATCACACCTCAGGATTGTTAAGACGGATTTGCCTATCTTAACTCCCTAAATGCTTAGACTAGCATTTCCAATCGCTAGCACATCCTATCCTTCTCCGTCACACCATCGATAATAACGATAATAGTGGTATTGGAATATCAACCAATTGTCCATCACCTACGCCTTTCGGCCTCGGCTTAGGTCCCGACTAACCCTGGGCGGACGAGCCTTCCCCAGGAAACCTTAGATTTTCGGCCTGTAAGATTCTCACTTACATCTCGCTACTAATGCCAACATTCTCACTCGTAATCAGTCCACCGCTCCTTACGGTACGACTTCAGCCCGATTACGACGCTCCTCTACCGCTCAAGTAATCTTGAGCCCGTAGCTTCGGTGGTAAGTTTGAGCCCCGGACATTTTCGGCGCAGGATCTCTCGACTAGTGAGCTATTACGCACTCTTTAAATGAGTGGCTGCTTCTAAGCCAACATCCTAGTTGTCTTAGAAATCCCACATCCTTTACCACTTAACTTACACTTTGGGACCTTAGCTGACGATCTGGGCTTTTTCCCTTTTGACCACGGATCTTATCATTCGTAGTCTGACTGCCGGACTAATAGTATATGGCATTCGGAGTTTGATAAGGTTCGGTAAGCGATATGCCCCCTAGCCCATTCAGTGCTCTACCTCCATTACTCATATCCGACGCTAGCCCTAAAGCTATTTCGAGGAGAACCAGCTATCTCCGAGTTCGATTGGAATTTCTCCGCTATCCACAGCTCATCCCATGCTTTTTCAACAGCAACGTGGTTCGGTCCTCCACGGGGTTTTACCCCCGCTTCAACCTGGCCATGGATAGGTCACCCGGTTTCGGGTCTACGGCATGCAACTAGTCGCCCTATTAAGACTCGGTTTCCCTTCGGCTCCGTACCTTAAGTACTTAACCTTGCTACATACCGTAACTCGTTGGCTCGTTCTACAAAAAGCACGTCATCACCCTCATAAGGGGCTTTGACCGGTTGTAGGCACACGGTTTCAGGTTCTATTTCACTCCCCTCCCGGGGTTCTTTTCACCTTTCCCTCACGGTACTTCTTCACTATCGGTCATCAGGTAGTATTTAGCCTTGGGAGGTGGTCCTCCCTGCTTCCCACAAGGTTTCACGTGTCTCGTGGTACTCTGGATCAGAACTTGGTTATTATAATTTTCACTTACGTGGCTATTACACTCTGTGGCCCAACTTTCCAGTTGTGTTCGATTAATTATAATTTTCCGTTAATGTTCTGTCCGCAACCCCAGAGATAAATCTCTGGTTTGGGCTCTTTCCCTTTCGCTCGCCGCTACTAAGAAAATCGATTTTTCTTTCTCTTCCTCTAGGTACTTAGATGTTTCAGTTCCCTAGGTTTACCTTCCTGTAACTATTTATTCATCACAGGATACATGGGGTTTCCCATGTGAGTTCCCTCATTCGGAAATCTTCGGATCACTGGCTATGTGCGCCTACCCGAAGCTTATCGCAGCTTATCACGTCCTTCATCGGCTCCTGATGCCAAGGCATTCACCATGCGCCCTTTGTAGCTTGACCTTTTAAAAAGTAATTTATTACAAAGTTATTCACAAAGAATATTTTTGGCTTGTTGTTATTTTTATTCATGTGCAATTTTCAAAGAACATGGCCAGACATCCAAAATCTATGATTTTGATATGGTCGGCTACTTCTCTTTAGAGAAGCTTGAAGAACTTAGTCCTTCAAAATTGAACAGAAGTTAAGATAAACCATCTTCTAAGTTATACTAGATAAGCGCCATGCTTACTAGATTTCTCCATAGAAAGGAGGTGATCCAGCCGCAGGTTCTCCTACGGCTACCTTGTTACGACTTCACCCCAATCGCTGACCCTACCTTAGGTCGCTGCCTCCCTTACGGGTTAGCTCACGAACTTTGGGTATTGCCAACTCTCATGGTGTGACGGGCGGTGTGTACAAGGCCCGGGAACGTATTCACCGCGACATTCTGATTCGCGATTACTAGCAACTCCAGCTTCATGTAGGCGAGTTTCAGCCTACAATCCGAACTGAGACAAGTTTTATAGTTTAGCTCCACCTCGCGGTATCGCATCTCTTTGTACTTGCCATTGTAGCACGTGTGTAGCCCTAGACATAAGGGGCATGATGATTTGACGTCATCCCCACCTTCCTCCCGGTTAACCCGGGCAGTCTCGCTAGAGTGCTCAACTAAATGGTAGCAACTAACAATAAGGGTTGCGCTCGTTGCGGGACTTAACCCAACATCTCACGACACGAGCTGACGACAACCATGCACCACCTGTCATCCTGTCCCCGAAAGGACTTCCTCGATTAAGAGTAATGCAGGAGATGTCAAGTCTAGGTAAGGTTCTTCGCGTTGCTTCGAATTAAACCACATGCTCCGCTGCTTGTGCGGGCCCCCGTCAATTCCTTTGAGTTTTAATCTTGCGACCGTACTCCCCAGGCGGAATACTTAATGCGTTAGCGGCGGCACAGAGGTCATGACAACCCCTACACCTAGTATTCATCGTTTACGGCGTGGACTACCAGGGTATCTAATCCTGTTTGCTCCCCACGCTTTCGAGCCTCAGCGTCAGTTACAGTCCAGAGAGTCGCCTTCGCCACTGGTGTTCTTCCTAATCTCTACGCATTTCACCGCTACACTAGGAATTCCACTCTCCTCTCCTGCACTCTAGACTTCCAGTTTGAAATGCAGCCCCCAGGTTGAGCCTGGGTATTTCACATCTCACTTAAAAGTCCGCCTACGCTCCCTTTACGCCCAGTAAATCCGGACAACGCTCGCCACCTACGTATTACCGCGGCTGCTGGCACGTAGTTAGCCGTGGCTTCCTCCTCAGGTACCGTCATTATCGTCCCTGAAGACAGAGCTTTACGATCCGAAGACCTTCATCACTCACGCGGCGTTGCTGCATCAGGGTTTCCCCCATTGTGCAATATTCCCCACTGCTGCCTCCCGTAGGAGTCTGGGCCGTGTCTCAGTCCCAATGTGGCCGATCACCCTCTCAGGTCGGCTACGCATCGTCGCCTTGGTGAGCCGTTACCTCACCAACTAGCTAATGCGCCGCGGGCCCATCTTATAGCGGATTGCTCCTTTAATTACTCTTTCATGCGAAAGTGCAATGTTATGCGGTATTAATCTTCCTTTCGGAAGGCTATTCCCCTCTATAAGGCAGGTTGCCCACGTGTTACTCACCCGTCCGCCGCTAGGTTTGTTCCCGAAGGAACTCTCCTCGCTCGACTTGCATGTGTTAGGCACGCCGCCAGCGTTCGTCCTGAGCCAGGATCAAACTCTCAATAAAAAGTTTAATCTGTTGCTCAAATTACTTTGAGTCTTAATCAATGTAACAACGCTTCCTGTTCTCAGCGTTGTAAGTTCGAATTACTAAATTAAAATTTAGATTCTCACTTAAGACTTAAAAGAATTGCTGGTTTACTTTATACTTAACTTATATTCTGTTCAATTTTCAAAGACCATTTTCTTCGTCGCCCTCAAGCGACTTCCTTATCTTATCACTTTCAAATTTCCTTGTCAACATATTTTTTATTGAATTTTTTCATTCAACTTTGCTGACTTGAAAACTTGTTCTGTAAGGAACGATTTACATAATATCATATTAATACCCTTTCACTTTAAAACTAATTCTTAATATATTATATTTTTCTCCTTATTATATATAATTATGTACATTATTCTATGTTTTTTATATATTGATACATGTGGATTAGTTGTTGTTAATATATTAGTTAATAAGTACCTAACAATAAAATTATTAGGTATTTATTTTTAAAATATTTTAGAATTTATAATATAATTATTTATTATTTTATTCTTTTTTGTAATAAAATTTAAACTACTTATCCAAGTATTTTAAATTATATATTTTTATACTATAACATTATTCTTTATTACATATTTCTTATATATTATGCCACTTTTAATTATTACCTTTCTACCTATTATATAATTTACTAATTCTTGTATATATGACACATTTACTATTATATAATTATTTGCCTAGTATTTTTTTAATAAAAAACTAGTTATTTACCTTTTTAATTTATAAAAATTAATCTATTATGATAAAAAAATTCACTACCTATACTTATACCTCAAATCTCATTGTTTATATCAAAATAAGAATTTATTCAAAAAAGATATCATTTAAATTCATCTCTCCACCCCATAAAATTTTAAAATTGTACTTTATATATTCATATTTTTTTATATAAGGCGATACTATTTACTAATCTATTAATAACTAGAGATATTATTATAATATATACTTAAATATTTATATTATTTTCATAAAGTATATTGTATGTTTTTCTTGCTTATTATTTCATATTTTCTTTAACATTCATATGATTTTATGACTCCCTTATATCTTTTATTTTTTTACTTTGCTGAACTATAAATAAGCACATACTCTATTGTATTAGTAATTACAAATTTATTTACCTTCTAAAAGAACATCTATTACTACAAGAATACATCAGCATATTTTTCACTATTAGGCTTTATCTTTTTACAACAATCTATTTTATCTATATTATCTATAGATAAAGTAGTATATATTCTTATTTATATCTATCTATATATTTTATATTTTGATATATAGCAAAATTTGAACAGTTACTTAAGGTAAATGTAATTATTTCATATTTTTTTAGAATGAGACACCTGATTTGCAATTTTTTATTAATACTTAGACTCTCCATCTCCGACTTCAAGCTAAAATCATTGCTATAATCTCTTTTTACTAATATTTACTCTTTTCACTATATTTAAAATAATAAAAGTCACTTTGATCTTAATATATATGTTATGTAATTTAGCTAATTAAAATATTTTAATAACAAAAAAGACTTAAGATAAATCTTAAGTCTTTTATAACCTGGCAACGTCCTACTCTCCCACACAGTCTCCCATGCAGTACCATCGGCGCTGTAGAGCTTAACTTTCCTGTTCGGAATGGAAAGGAGTGTTTCCTCTACGCCATCATCACCAGATAAGTGACGGTCCAAATTTTAATTTGGTTACCGGAACTTATGCAAATTGCCTTAGCAATTTGTATTCCTTTTTAAGAATCTTGTACTCCTAAGCTTTGCTTAGTGAGTTTCCTTTTCAGAGTGTTCTCTGAAGATTGCACATGAATTAATAACATTATTTTATTGGTCAAGCCCTCGACCTATTAGTATCAGTCAGCTAAATATGTTACCACACTTACACCTCTGACCTATCAACCTTGTGTTCTTCAAGGGGTCTTACTAGCTTATGCTATGGGAAATCTCATCTTGAGGGGGGCTTCACGCTTAGATGCTTTCAGCGTTTATCCCTTCCCGACTTAGCTACCCAGCCATGCTCCTGGCGGAACAACTGGTGCACCAGAGGTCAGTCCATCCCGGTCCTCTCGTACTAAGGACAGCTCCTCTCAAATTTCCTACGCCCGCGACGGATAGGGACCGAACTGTCTCACGACGTTCTGAACCCAGCTCGCGTGCCGCTTTAATGGGCGAACAGCCCAACCCTTGGGACCTACTACAGCCCCAGGATGCGACGAGCCGACATCGAGGTGCCAAACCTCCCCGTCGATGTGGACTCTTGGGGGAGATCAGCCTGTTATCCCCGAGGTAGCTTTTATCCGTTGAGCGATGGCCCTCCCACGAGGTACCACCGGATCACTAAGCCCGACTTTCGTCCCTGCTCCACTTGTGGGTGTCGCAGTCAGGCTCCCTTCTGCCTTTGCACTCTACGAACGATTTCCGACCGTTCTGAGGGAACCTTTGGGCGCCTCCGTTACATTTTAGGAGGCGACCGCCCCAGTCAAACTGCCCACCTAACAATGTCCTGTCACCAGATTCATGGCGTCCAGTTAGAATCCCAATACTATCAGGGTGGTATCCCAAGGTTGACTCCACCAAGGCTGACGCCCTAGTTTCTCAGTCTCCCACCTATCCTGTACAGACAATATCGGAACTCAATGCTAAGCTACAGTAAAGCTCTACGGGGTCTTTCCGTCCAATCGCGGGTAGCGAGCATCTTCACTCGCACTACAACTTCGCCGGATTTGCAGTTGAGACAGTGCCCAAGTCATTACGCCATTCGTGCGGGTCAGAACTTACCTGACAAGGAATTTCGCTACCTTAGGACCGTTATAGTTACGGCCGCCGTTTACTGGGGCTTAAGTTCACACCTTCGCTTGCGCTAAGTGTTCCCCTTAACCTTCCAGCACCGGGCAGGCGTCAGCCCCTATACATCAGCTTACGCTTTAGCAGAGACCTGTGTTTTTGCTAAACAGTTGCTTGGGCCTATTCTCTGCGGCCTGCTCTCGCAGGCACCCCTTCTCGCTAACTTACGGGGTCAATTTGCCTAGTTCCTTAACTGCAATTCTTCCGATGGCCTTAGGATTCTCTCCTCATCTACCTGTGTCGGTTTGCGGTACGGGCACTATTTCTCTTTCTAGATGCTTTTCTTGGAAGCAGGGAATCAGATACTTCAGCCTAAATGGCCTTCCCCATCACACCTCAGGATTGTTAAGACGGATTTGCCTATCTTAACTCCCTAAATGCTTAGACTAGCATTTCCAATCGCTAGCACATCCTATCCTTCTCCGTCACACCATCGATAATAACGATAATAGTGGTATTGGAATATCAACCAATTGTCCATCACCTACGCCTTTCGGCCTCGGCTTAGGTCCCGACTAACCCTGGGCGGACGAGCCTTCCCCAGGAAACCTTAGATTTTCGGCCTGTAAGATTCTCACTTACATCTCGCTACTAATGCCAACATTCTCACTCGTAATCAGTCCACCGCTCCTTACGGTACGACTTCAGCCCGATTACGACGCTCCTCTACCGCTCAAGTAATCTTGAGCCCGTAGCTTCGGTGGTAAGTTTGAGCCCCGGACATTTTCGGCGCAGGATCTCTCGACTAGTGAGCTATTACGCACTCTTTAAATGAGTGGCTGCTTCTAAGCCAACATCCTAGTTGTCTTAGAAATCCCACATCCTTTACCACTTAACTTACACTTTGGGACCTTAGCTGACGATCTGGGCTTTTTCCCTTTTGACCACGGATCTTATCATTCGTAGTCTGACTGCCGGACTAATAGTATATGGCATTCGGAGTTTGATAAGGTTCGGTAAGCGATATGCCCCCTAGCCCATTCAGTGCTCTACCTCCATTACTCATATCCGACGCTAGCCCTAAAGCTATTTCGAGGAGAACCAGCTATCTCCGAGTTCGATTGGAATTTCTCCGCTATCCACAGCTCATCCCATGCTTTTTCAACAGCAACGTGGTTCGGTCCTCCACGGGGTTTTACCCCCGCTTCAACCTGGCCATGGATAGGTCACCCGGTTTCGGGTCTACGGCATGCAACTAGTCGCCCTATTAAGACTCGGTTTCCCTTCGGCTCCGTACCTTAAGTACTTAACCTTGCTACATACCGTAACTCGTTGGCTCGTTCTACAAAAAGCACGTCATCACCCTCATAAGGGGCTTTGACCGGTTGTAGGCACACGGTTTCAGGTTCTATTTCACTCCCCTCCCGGGGTTCTTTTCACCTTTCCCTCACGGTACTTCTTCACTATCGGTCATCAGGTAGTATTTAGCCTTGGGAGGTGGTCCTCCCTGCTTCCCACAAGGTTTCACGTGTCTCGTGGTACTCTGGATCAGAACTTGGTTATTATAATTTTCACTTACGTGGCTATTACACTCTGTGGCCCAACTTTCCAGTTGTGTTCGATTAATTATAATTTTCCGTTAATGT
>NZ_CP170704.1:3580000-3585000 GCF_047900555.1 Clostridium sp. HCS.1
TTATCTAATCTCCTTTTTCTTATTTCAATAAGTTGAAGTGGATCTATTACTAATCCAAAAACTTTCTTTCTATCAATTTCAAAAAGTTCTTGTGGTATTTCTACTTCAGGCATAAGTGGAATATTTATAGCCTTCAACCCCTTGTTAGCTAAATACATACATAATGGTGTTTTAGATGTTCTTGATAACCCAACTAAAACTACATCTGCATTTTTTAATCCTCTATAATCCTTACTATCATCATATTGCATAGCAAACTCCATAGCTTCTATCCTTTTAAAGTATACATCATCTATATTTCTCATAGCTCCAGGATTATTGTCAGGCATTCTATTTAATAAAGAAGATGCAACACTTACAATTGATCCAAGCACATTTATTACTGATATGTTTTTTTCCAAGCATTTTTGTGTTAGATATTCTCTTACATTTACTGTAATTATAGTAGAAACTATCATACAACTTTCACATTCGTTTATCTCCTTCATTAAATCTTCTACATCATCAAGTTCTTTAACATAAGGTATTCTTTTTACCTCTACTTCGCCTTTGAATTGGCTTGCTGCTGCTAAGGAGACTTGCTCTGCTGTTTCACCTATAGAATCTGATACTGCAAAAATTTTCAACAATTTCATTCCCTCCTACTACTTTTATATTTTAAATTTATACTAAAAGCTTAAATATTCATTATATTATTTATATTATAACAAGAATTAAAATAATTTGTCTCCCCTGTATGAAAATTATGAATATCTATGTTAAAATCTTTATATCTTATATTCTCTAGGAGGAAACTATGTCTAATAAAATTAATAAAGAAAAATGGTTGACTATATGTTTATTACCTATAATGTGGCTTTTATATTTTGCATTTGAAATTATAACAGGCAGAGTCAATGATTTTTATACACTTATCATGAACTTACTATTAACTATTGTTTTTGCTATAACAGGTATATTTATTTACTATATGTCAAAAAAATATTCTAATGGCTTCGGAAGTAAAGTAGTAGCTCTTATCTTTATAATACTTATGTTAATTGATCAAGGAATTAAAATAATAATTAAGTTCTTTTTCTTTAATAATTACATTGAAATTATTAAAGGATTTCTTTCTTTCGATCCAATAATTAATACTGATGGATCATGGCTTAATGCAAGATTCGGGTTAAATTTTGGTTTTTCAATATTAATAATCCTTAATGCACTAGCTATTATTCTATTTATAGAGCTGTATAGATATTACCTATCAAAAGGAAATAAGGATTATTGGGGAGATATGTCCTTTTTATTTATATCAACAGGTGCATTGTGTTCATTAATAGATAAGGTATTCTATGGTGGGAGTCTAGACTTTATAGGTATAAGTAACTTATTTATAGCTGATATTAAAGATATATATATCAATTTAGGTATACTATTCTTTATTATGTTAATTTACATTAAAGGATATTTTAAGGAAGAAGAAAATTCAACTTTAAAAGATGATTGGAATTCAATAAAACAATTTTTTAGATTTATAAAAAAAGATATATTAAAAAAATAAGAAGGAAGATTCCTTCTTATTTTTTATAGCAAAATAAAAAAGACCACTTCATAAAGAAGTGATCTTTGGTGGCTTACCCGGGAATCGAACCCGGTACACCTTGATTAAAAGTCAAGTGCTCTACCGAATGAGCTAGTAAACCTTGTTACCTGGCAACGTCCTACTCTCCCACACAGTCTCCCATGCAGTACCATCGGCGCTATAGAGCTTAACTTTCCTGTTCGGAATGGGAAGGAGTGTTTCCTCTATGCCATCATCACCAGATATTTTTCCCTCAACAAGAACTTATTATATAGACATCCTGTTCTAATGTCAACATATTTTTTAAAATTTTTTTATTTTTTTATATTTACTATAAATAAATTCAATTTTTATCCAAAAAAATATAAATTAATGCCACTAAGAAAGCGAAATTTAATTCTTAATGGCATCCCTATTACTTATTTAATTTCTCTATATATTCCTTTATTATTTTATTAGATTCCTTGAATTTACTAAGCTCTTCTTCTGTCATATCTATTTCCACAACTTCCTTAACCCCTTTAGCATTAAGGATTGCTGGAACTCCAGTAAAAACATCATATTCGCCGTATTCTCCTTCTAATAAAGTAGATACAGGAATTATTTTATTTTCATCATTTATTATCGCTTTTATAATTCCAGCTGTAGCAGATGCTATTGCATAATATGTGGTTCCTTTCCTATTATAAACTTCCCAACCAGCTCTAGCTGTATCTAATACTAATTTATCTAAATCTACTTCTCCAACTCTATCCTTATTGTCCATAATAACTTTATTGAATGGTTTTCCACCTATGTAGACATGTGACCATGGTACCATTTGTGAGTCGCCATGTTCTCCCATTGAATATGCTTGCACACTTCTAGGATCAACATTAAACAAATCTCCTATGAAGTTTTTCAACCTAGCTGAATCAACAGATGTACCTGATCCTATAACATTACTTTTAGGTAACCCTGTCAACTTATATACATAATACGCTATAATGTCTACAGGATTTGATATAATTATAAAATGTCCCTTAAACCCACTCTTCATTATAGGTGTTACTATAGATTCTGCTATTCTTGCTGATAAGTCTAATGTGTCTAATCTTGTTTGCCCTGGTTTTGGTGGTGCTCCTGCTGTAATTACTACTATATCAACATCTCCACATTCTTCATATGTGCCTACTTTAATCTTTGTGTTTCTATTTAAATATTCTATGCAATGTTTTAAATCCATTACTTCTCCAAGAGCTTTCTCCTTATTTATATCTATCATAAGGACTTCATCGCATATTCCTTGCGTTATCAAACTAAAAGCTGTACTAGAACCTACTAATCCAGTGCCAACTATAGCTACTTTCCTTGTTTTTGAAAACATATAACCCCTCCAAGTCAAATTATTTTTAAGCTATATTTAGTTTATCACATTTTTTATTAAATATATCATCTAAAATATGAATAAATTTTTATCATTAAATTTTTATCTTTTAAATAAAAAAAAATCCTAAACTTAAGTTTAGGATTTTGGTGCGTTATCAGGGGATCGAACCCGGGACACCCTGATTAAGAGTCAGGTGCTCTACCAACTGAGCTAATAACGCATATAACCTGGCAACGTCCTACTCTCCCACACAGTCTCCCATGCAGTACCATCGGCGCTGTAGAGCTTAACTTTCCTGTTCGGAATGGAAAGGAGTGTTTCCTCTACGCCATCATCACCAGATAAGTGACGGTCCAAATTTTAATTTGGTTACCGGAACTTATGCAAATTGCCTTAGCAATTTGTATTCCTTTTTAAGAATCTTGTACTCAGCTTGCTGAGTTTTTTCAGAAAACATTGTTCTCTGAAAATTGCACATGAATTAATAACAAATTTTATTGGTCAAGCCCTCGACCTATTAGTATCAGTCAGCTAAATATGTTACCACACTTACACCTCTGACCTATCAACCTTGTGTTCTTCAAGGGGTCTTACTAGCTTACGCTATGGGAAATCTCATCTTGAGGGGGGCTTCACGCTTAGATGCTTTCAGCGTTTATCCCTTCCCGACTTAGCTACCCAGCCATGCTCCTGGCGGAACAACTGGTGCACCAGAGGTCAGTCCATCCCGGTCCTCTCGTACTAAGGACAGCTCCTCTCAAATTTCCTACGCCCGCGACGGATAGGGACCGAACTGTCTCACGACGTTCTGAACCCAGCTCGCGTGCCGCTTTAATGGGCGAACAGCCCAACCCTTGGGACCTACTACAGCCCCAGGATGCGACGAGCCGACATCGAGGTGCCAAACCTCCCCGTCGATGTGGACTCTTGGGGGAGATCAGCCTGTTATCCCCGAGGTAGCTTTTATCCGTTGAGCGATGGCCCTCCCACGAGGTACCACCGGATCACTAAGCCCGACTTTCGTCCCTGCTCCACTTGTGGGTGTCGCAGTCAGGCTCCCTTCTGCCTTTGCACTCTACGAACGATTTCCGACCGTTCTGAGGGAACCTTTGGGCGCCTCCGTTACATTTTAGGAGGCGACCGCCCCAGTCAAACTGCCCACCTAACAATGTCCTGTCACCAGATTCATGGCGTCCAGTTAGAATCCCAATACTATCAGGGTGGTATCCCAAGGTTGACTCCACCAAGGCTGACGCCCTAGTTTCTCAGTCTCCCACCTATCCTGTACAGACAATATCGGAACTCAATGCTAAGCTACAGTAAAGCTCTACGGGGTCTTTCCGTCCAATCGCGGGTAGCGAGCATCTTCACTCGCACTACAACTTCGCCGGATTTGCAGTTGAGACAGTGCCCAAGTCATTACGCCATTCGTGCGGGTCAGAACTTACCTGACAAGGAATTTCGCTACCTTAGGACCGTTATAGTTACGGCCGCCGTTTACTGGGGCTTAAGTTCACACCTTCGCTTGCGCTAAGTGTTCCCCTTAACCTTCCAGCACCGGGCAGGCGTCAGCCCCTATACATCAGCTTACGCTTTAGCAGAGACCTGTGTTTTTGCTAAACAGTTGCTTGGGCCTATTCTCTGCGGCCTGCTCTCGCAGGCACCCCTTCTCGCTAACTTACGGGGTCAATTTGCCTAGTTCCTTAACTGCAATTCTTCCGATGGCCTTAGGATTCTCTCCTCATCTACCTGTGTCGGTTTGCGGTACGGGCACTATTTCTCTTTCTAGATGCTTTTCTTGGAAGCAGGGAATCAGATACTTCAGCCTAAATGGCCTTCCCCATCACACCTCAGGATTGTTAAGACGGATTTGCCTATCTTAACTCCCTAAATGCTTAGACTAGCATTTCCAATCGCTAGCACATCCTATCCTTCTCCGTCACACCATCGATAATAACGATAATAGTGGTATTGGAATATCAACCAATTGTCCATCACCTACGCCTTTCGGCCTCGGCTTAGGTCCCGACTAACCCTGGGCGGACGAGCCTTCCCCAGGAAACC
>NZ_CP170704.1:3590000-3784213 GCF_047900555.1 Clostridium sp. HCS.1
ATTATCACCTATAATCCTACAACTATGATTAATTATCGCATTGTTTCCTATAATCGCTTTTTCTATTCTAACATTATCCCCTATTTTTACATTAGGCATTATTACTGAATCAATTATTACAGTATTCTTTCCAACATATACCCCTTGAGACAATATTGAATTTTCTACTTTTCCATTTATAATACAACCTTCAACAATAAGCGAATTAATTATCTTAGCATTTTCTCCTATATAATGAGCTGGACTTACCTCATTTTGAGAATATATCTTCCATTCTCTATCATATAAATTCAATTTATTGTCTAATTTTAATAAATCCATATTAGCTTCCCATAAGCTCTGAATTGTTCCTACATCCTTCCAATATCCCTTAAATGGATAAGCCATTAACTTTTTACCGCCATTAAGCATATTGGGTATTATGTTTTTCCCAAAATCATTGTCTGATTTAATATCATTTTCATCATCTATTAAAAATTTTTTTAAAACTGACCAATCAAAAATATATATTCCCATAGAAGCATTTGTACTTTTAGGATTGGTTGGTTTTTCTTCAAATTCATATATTGAATTATCTTCTCTTGTATTCATTATGCCAAACCTACTTGCCTCTTCTATTGGAACATCTATAACAGCAATAGTTGCATCGGCATCATTTTCTTTATGAAAATCCAACATTTTATAATAATCCATCTTATAAATATGGTCGCCAGATAAAATAAGTACATATTCTGGCTCATATCTGTCTATAAATTCAATATTCTGATAAATCGCATTAGCAGTTCCCTTATACCAATCACCGCCCTTTTCCTCTTGATAAGGTGGTAATATAGATACTCCTCCATCTCGTCTATCTAAATCCCACGGATCTCCAATACCAATATGATTATTCAAATCCAATGGTTTATATTGAGTTAAAACCCCAACAGTATATATTCCCGAATTAGAGCAATTACTTAAAGGAAAATCTATAATCCTATACTTACCTCCAAATGGAACTGCTGGCTTTGCTATATTTTTAGTTAAAACTCCAAGTCTAGATCCTTGCCCACCAGCTAAAATCATTGCTACAATTTCTTTTTTTCCCATAACTCATCCCTCTCTCACGCCAAAAATATTTTTATATTAAAACTTCTCTTATAACAACTCCTTGTATATCCTTAAATATTCTTTTGCAGACTTTTCCCAACTATTATCTGTCTCCATAGCATTTTTAATTATTTTATTCCATCTATCTTTATTATTATAAATATTCAATGCATATCTAATTATGTTTAAAAGCTCATTATGAGAATAATTTCTAAACCCGAAGCCATTCCCCTCTTCAGTGTATTCATTATAAGGTATTACAGTATCCTTTAATCCGCCTGTTTCCCTTACTACGGGAATACTCCCATATCTAAGTGCAATAAGTTGTCCAAGACCACAAGGTTCAAATAAAGATGGCATTAAGAACATATCAGATGCTGCATATACCTTATGTGCTAATTCATTACTAAACTTTATATTTGAACTTATTTTCTCTGGATACCTAAATGCAAAACTCTTAAAGCTTTCTTCATATATATAATCACCAGTTCCAACAATAACTACTTGAATATTTTCTTTTAATAATTCATCTAAAATTTTAACAATTAAATCACAGCCTTTTTGATGAGTTAATCTAGAAACCAAGCCTATTATTGGTACTTCCTTATCTATAGGTAAATTAAGTTCCTTTTGTAATTCTTCTTTATTCAAATGTTTATTATCTATTGTTTCAATATCATAATTTATATATATACTTTTATCTGTATTTGGGTTATATTCCTTATAATCTATACCATTAACTATTCCTTCTAAATACATCCCTCTGTATTGTAACAAGCCTTCTAAACCTTCCCCATACTCAGGGGTTTTTATTTCTTCTACATAACTCTTACTAACAGTAGTTACTTTATCAGAATAATTTATACCTCCCTTTAAAAAGCTTACTGCTCCATCATGTTCTAAACTTCCATTTAAAAATGGCTCATAGTCATAACCAAATAGTTCAGGTAAAACATCAGCTGAGTACATTCCTTTAAATAATAAATTATGAATTGAAAATACTGTTTTTACATTTTTAAATTTTTCTTCTCTTATATATTCTAATTTATGAAGTACTGGAATCATTGCTGTTTGCCAATCATTACAATGTATTACATCAGGACTCCAATCTATATGATTTAAAAAATTAAGGACTGCCCTACTAAAAAATGCAAATCTTTCACCGTCATCATAATACCCATATAATCCACACCTTTTAAAATAATATTCGTTATCTAATAAATAGAATATAACTCCTTCATATTCGTATTCTAATATTCCACAATACTGATTTCGCCATCCCACTTTAACAGTGAAACTACTTACGAATTTTAAATTGTCCTTAATATCTCTATTAATATCACTGTAATTAGGAATTACTACTCTTACTTCCTGACCTAATTCTTTTAATGACACTGGTAGTGCTCCAATTACATCCCCTAATCCACCAGTCTTTATAAATGGATTTGCTTCTGATGCCGCAAATAAAATCTTCAAGCTTATTCCCCCTTATACTCTCCATCTTCTATTTCATAAATTTTAAATATAGATGTGGCCATAGGTGGTACCTTTATAGTTATTGAATATTCTCTATTATGATATTTAAATTCATCTGAAATTACTTCTGATTCATTTAATTGATTAGAACCTCCAAATTCAATAGAGTCAGTGTTAAATACCTCTTTATAAACAGCTTTATATGGAACTCCAATTCTAAAATCATGATAAACAACAGGAGTAAAATTGCATATAAAAATCAATGTATCTTCAATATTTCTACCTCTTCTAATAAAAGTAAATATACTTTGGTCTGAATTATCTGGATCTATCCACTCAAAACCTGATTTATCATAATCTAATTCCCAAAGTGATTTATTTTCCTTATAGAATTTATTTAATTCCTTAACAAAAGCTTGAGCATTCTTATGCATTTCAAAATTATTAATTAAATGCCATTGTAACTCTTCATACTCTCTCCATTCTATAAATTGAGCAAATTCATATCCCATAAAAGTCATTTTTTTACCTGGATAACCAATCATATATGCTAAATATAGTCTTAAACCTGCAAATTTATTCCAATAATCTCCCCACATTTTATCTAGTAAAGATTTTTTGCCATGAACTACTTCATCGTGAGATATAGGTAATATAAATTTTTCAGAGTAATTATAAGTTACAGGAAAAGTCAAATTATTATGATAATTCTTTCTATGAATAGGATCTATTTTTATATACTTTAATGTATCATTCATCCATCCCATATTCCATTTTAAATTAAATCCTAAACCATCTTCTTCTACGGATTTAGTTACATTTGGCCAAGCTGTTGCTTCTTCTGCTATCATAAGTACATTATTGAAGTTATTAGCTACGCATAAGTTAAGGTCTTTTAAAAATTGTATTCCTTCTAATGAGCCATCTCCACCATATTTATTTGGTTTCCACTCACCGTCATTTCGTCCATAACTTAAGTAAAGAATATTTGTAACAGCATCTACTCTTATTCCATCTATGTGAAACTCTTTTATCCAAAAACAAGCATTAGAAATTAAAAAACTTTTCACTTCAGGTCTTCCTAAATCAAAATTAGCAGTTCCCCATGCTTTATTATCAGCTCTCCATTCTTCAGCATATTCATAAGTATGACCTCCATCAAACATATACAAACCATGTTCATCTCTACAAAAATGTCCTGGCACCCAATCTAATATCACACCTATATTATTTTTATGAAGTACATTTATTAATTCTTTAAGCTCTTTTGGATTACCATATCTACTAGTTACAGAATAATAGCCTGTACTTTGATATCCCCAAGAAGCATCTAAAGGATGCTCTGTTAAAGGCATAAATTCTACATGTGTATATCCCATTTCAGATAAATATTTGGGTAGTTCTTCACATAATTCTATATAAGTCATGAATTCTCCATCTTTTCTTTTCCATGATCCTAAATGCATTTCATATATATTAATAGGTTCTTCTAAAATTTTTGAGTTTTCTCGTCTATTTAACCACTTTTTATCAGACCATCTAAATTTAATATCTCCTATAACTATTGATGCAGTATTAGGTCTGTATTCTGAATATAAGGCATATGGGTCAGCTTTATATCTTCCTTCTTTAGTATTTTCATTTATAAGGTAATACTTATATTTCACGCCTTCTTTTATTCCAGGAATAAATAGGCTCCATATACCTTTATCATTTATCTTTACCATTTTATATTCTTCTAATGGCTTAAAATCGCCAAAATCTCCTACAACATATACTTCATATGCATTAGGTGCCCAAGTTGTAAACCTAACACCTTTTCTCCTATTTTCGCTTTTCATATGAGCACCCATAAAACTATAGCTGCAAATATTTTTTCCATTGTGGAATAGTTCCATTTCCTCTGTATTAAATGCTTCACTTTTCAAATGATTTTCTATAACCTTTGTCATATTCATCCCTCCCTTAACTTAACATAATCTATTGAGAACAATTATATCACTCACTTGAAATATTTTCCATCACTCCGTAAGTTAAACTTTCAAATATTTTTATACTTTATTTAAAAATTTTTAAGTCACTATTTTTTAAAATTGTAATTAATAGCTTCGATTTAAGATTTTATTAAGCATATATTAAGGTTTCTACTATTATAAAATTAAGGTTTTATCTCTAAAATTATTTATAGAAAATATCTTAGGAGGGGTAAAATTGAAAGTTTTAGAAGTAAATAATCTGAAAAAGACTCTTGGAAAAAGAGAAATCATAAAAAATATATCATTCTCAATAGAAGAAGGAGAAATATTTGGATTCTTAGGACCAAATGGTGCTGGTAAAACAACTACAATAAGAATGCTCGTTGGACTTATTCATCCTAATGAAGGTAGCATATCTATTTGTGGTCATGATTTAAAAAATGATACAGAAAAAGCATTAAGAGAAGTTGGCGCAGTTGTTGAAAATCCCGAATTATATAAGTACTTATCAGGAAGGGAAAATTTAATGCAAATAGCTAGAATTAGGAATATTTCAAAAGAAGATGTTAATGAAACTATAAAGCTAGTTGGTCTAGAGGATAGGATTGATGATAAAGTAAGAAAGTATTCCTTAGGAATGAAACAGCGTCTAGGTCTCGCTGCCTCACTTCTATCTAAGCCTAAACTATTAATTTTAGATGAGCCTACTAACGGGTTAGATCCATCTGGAATATTAGATTTTAGAGAGGTAGTTAAAAAGGCAGCTAAAGAAAAGGGAATGGCTGTATTTATATCTTCACATATATTATCAGAAGTTCAACACTTATGTGATAGAGTTGCCTTTATTAATCATGGAACAATTAAATCTGTAGAAAATGTAGTAAATGAATCAATGGAAACTGACACTGACATAATCTGCTTAAATCTTAATGAAGAAATAGATTTAAATGAATTAAAAAATATTGAATATGTTAATTCTGTAAGAAAATCAGATGATGGAATTGAAATTATATTATTATCAAACAAAACTTCAAATTTAATCAAACATCTTGTTAACAGAAATTATAATATTGAAGAAGTCTATAAAATTAGAAGAGGCCTAGAGCAAAGATATATGGAATTAGTTGAAGGAGGTATAAGATAATTATGTTATCTCTAATAAAAAATGAATTTATAAAAATATTTAAAAGACCTAAAACCTGGATAGTTTTCACATTATTCATTGCCCTAGTTGGCATAAATATTTTTGGCACATGGAAAAATGATCAAACTATGCGAGAATGGATATCTCCAGAATATCAAATAAAACAAGCTGAAGAACAATTAACATATATAAGAAATGATATTAAAAGAGCCGAGGCTGATGGAGATGAAAATTGGCTTAATAGCTCAAAGGAAATAGAGAAAAATCTATTAAAGCAAATTGAAGATAACAAGGAAATTATTAAAAATGGAATTTCTGAAGAGGCATGGAAGAAAGATTTAGAACAAACAATTAAGGACCTTGAAATTACAGTAGAAAGTTATGAAGAAAATGGGATTAATGAATGGAATAAAAGGTGGTATGCACAGTCAAAGCAAGAATTAGAGGATTATAAATACTTAAGGGATAATAATATTATGCCTTTACAAGGCTGGGAATATACTGAAGCTAGTTTCTTTAGAAATTTAGGTAGCTTCTTTGGATTTGGCTTATTAATTGCTGGAATAGCTGTATTTATGAGTGATATGGTTTCAGGAGAATGTACCCCTGCCACTTTAAAATTCTTACTTGTACAACCTGTTAAAAGGGGAAAAATATTATTTTCAAAATTTATTGTTTCTTTAGTAACAGTAACTTCATTAATAGTTCTTCCTCAACTTGCAGGTATGGCAATAGTTAATATTACTAGTAATACAGAAGTATCAAATTATCCAGTTAGAATTGAACAAAAATACGAAAAACAATTTGACCAAAATTCACAAGAAATGATTTTAGAACAAGTTCCTAACACATCAAAAATGGTAACTAATAATGAATTTATTTTAAGAAGTATTGGATATCAAATTATATTTATAGTAACAGCTTGTTCAGTGGTATTTATGATTTCAACTATCTTTAAGAGTAGTATGATATCTATGGCAGTTTCAGTTATGTTAACCATGTTCTTAACTATTGGAGCTCAAGCAATAGGTACTTTAAGAGACTATAGCCACTTATTATTTACAACTTATGCTGATGCTGGTAGTGTTATAAACTCTTCTCTACCACTAGCCTATCAAAATACAAATTTAACAATAATGAACGGAGTAATTTGCATGACTATAACAGCAATTATTGCTTATATAGTTTCACATATTAACTTTACAAAAAAAGATATTTTAATTTAATCTAATTATTATATATTTTACAATAATTTATCCACATATGAAAAAAGTTATCAACAAATTTCCTTTAAAAATTAGTGAAATGTTGATAACTTTTTCTTTTACTATATTTCTATATATTTAACTCTATTGATAATTAATATTTATTGATATATAATATTAATTATAATTAACCATTTAAAGGAGTGTAAGAAATGAGTTCAAATGAAAACACTAATAAGAAGCCTCAACAAATAATGGCTCCTAAAAAAGTAAAATACCAATGTCTACACACAACTGAAGCTAGAGAATGTACTTGTATAAGAAGTAAGGGTCTTGTTTTAAACAAATAACAAGATTATAAATTTAATATATTAGTTACTTTTTAGTAGCTTATTATTAAAAAGGTGTGAAATAATTTATTTCACACCTTTTCTTAATTTATTATTTTTACATTCAATTAAATAGATTGATGATAATATTCTCCCTTTATTTGTATAGTTACTGGGTTATTTTCTGTTCCTCTAACTACTCTATTTCCTGGAATTAAAGAATTTTTATCAGCTATTACATTACTCATCATAACATTTGTCCCAATAACTGAATTATCTAATATAATACAGTTTTCGAGTTTAGCTCCCTTTTGTATTATTACTCTTCTTCCAATAATACAATTTTTAACTTCTCCTTCTATATAAGATCCATTTCCTATAATAGAATTAGTTACTAAGCTATTTTTTGTATATTGTGTTGGTGGCTCGTCCTTAGACTTTGTTGCAATAGGATTATCACTATGAAATAACTCCTTATATTTACTTTGATTTAATAAGTCTAGATTAGTATCAAAATAAGATTTTATTGAGTTAATGCATGATAAGTATCCTTTAAACTCATATGCTCCAACTACTAAATTATCCAAATTATTTTCTATATATTTTTTGAACTTTCTATATCTTCCTGTCTTTAAACATTCATGTATTATCTCTATAAATAAGTTTGTTTTCATTATATACATTTCCATGCTTATATTAGCATTTTCTTCTATTCCAATATTTTCCCCTATACTAATAACCCTATTATCTTCATTTATATAAACTGTTTCACATTTTATGAAACTCTTATTTGCATTATCAACATTCTTATATACAATAGTTATATCATTTCCAGATTCCATATGATATTTCATTACTTCTCTATAGTTTATATTGCATATCATATAAGAAGGACTAATTATTACATAATCTTTTCTGCTATTTTCAATATATTTAATATTGTCTACAAAGTTATGAATATCATCAACATTTGGTTCATTATCTCCAAAGTTAAATACTCTAAGTCCTTCATTCTTTCTATGAAGATCCCAAGGTCTACCATTAGTTAAATGTTCAACTAGAGATCTGGATTTGTTTTCAGTAAAGATTCCTATATCCTCTATTCCTGAATTAGACATATTAGATAGAACAAAATCCACTATTCTATATCTTGCTGCTAATGGAACAGCTGCTAATGTTCTATGTCTAACTAATTCATCCATTTTTCTTTTATTTTCATCTAAATTTATAATTCCTAAACAATTTTTCATCATAATGATTTCCTCCAAAATTAAACTATTTAATTCTTATTAATGGTTATTATTTAATTATTTAATTACACATTGGTATGCACCAATGACTTCAATGTTTTTTCCATCTCCAATATGACAATCATTGTTTATTATTGAATCATTACCTACTATAGCTCTCTCTATTCTTACATTATCTCCTATTTTTACATTTGGCATTATTACTGAATCTTTTATTATTGTATTTTTTCCTACAGTTACTCCTTGGGATAATATTGAGTCTTCCACTTCTCCATTAACTATACAGCCTTCTACTATTAATGAATTTGCTATTTTAGCACTTTCTCCTATATGTTGAGCAGGTCTTACTTGATTATCAGAGTAAATTTTCCATTCACTGTCATATAGGTTTAATTCATTATCTATTTTTAATAAGTCCATATTTGCTTCCCATAGACTCTCTATTGTTCCTACATCCTTCCAGTAACCCTTAAATGGATAAGCAACTAACTTTCTTCCTGAGTTAAGCATCATAGGTATTATATTTTTTCCAAAGTCATTACTTGAATCCTTGTCCATTTCATCTTGTATTAAGTATTCTTTTAATACTGACCATTTAAATATATAGACTCCCATTGAGGCATTAGTACTCTTTGGATTTTTAGGTTTTTCTTCAAATTCATAAATAGTACTGTCTTCATTAGTATTCATAATTCCAAATCTACTTGCTTCATCTAAAGGTACATCAATTACAGCAATTGTTGCATCTGCATTATGGCTTTTATGAAAATCTAACATCTTATAATAATCCATTTTATAAATATGATCTCCTGATAAGATAAGAACATATTCAGGCTCGTATCTATCTACAAATTGGATATTTTGATAGATTGCATTAGCAGTTCCTTTATACCAAGCTCCGCCTTTTTCCCCTTGATAAGGCGGTAATATTGTCACTCCCCCATTACGTCTATCTAAATCCCATGGATCTCCAATTCCAATATAAGCATTTAAATCTAATGGCTTATATTGAGTTAATACTCCTACAGTATAAATCCCAGAATTAGAACAATTACTTAAAGGAAAATCTATAATTCTATATTTTCCTCCAAACGGAACAGCTGGTTTTGCTATATCTTTAGTCAAAACTCCTAGCCTAGATCCTTGTCCTCCTGCTAATATCATTGCAACAATCTCTTTTTTTCCCATTTGCTTTCCTCTCTCTAATATAAATTTTTTATCAATACCTTTTGTTAATTAGTTTTTATTAAATCATTATATAATCTTATATATTCCTTAGCTGATTTTTCCCAACTATTATCCGAATCCATAGCTTGCTTAACAATTTTTCCCCATCTTTTTTTATTTCTAAAAATACTTAATGCATACTTAGTTGTATTTAGTAACTCATCACTGGAATAATTCCTAAATCCAAACCCATTTCCAGTTTCATCATATTCATTATAAGGAATTACTGTATCTCTTAATCCTCCTGTTTCTCTAACTATAGGCACACTTCCATATCTTAGTGCTATAAGTTGTCCAAGTCCACATGGTTCAAACAGAGATGGCATTAAAAACATATCTGAAGAAGCATAAATCTTATGAGCTAATTCATTACTAAATTTTATATTTGCACTTACCTTATTTGGATACCTACTAGCAAAGCTTTTAAAACTTTCCTCGTACATATAATCTCCAGTTCCAAGAATAACTACTTGAATATTTTCTTTTAATAATTCATCAAGAACTCTAGTAATTAGATCGCAACCTTTTTGATGAGTTAATCTTGAAACCATTCCTATCATTGGAATATTCTTATTTACAGGTAGATTTAATTCTCTCTGTAATTGTTCTTTATTACGTCCCTTTTTAAATAGAGATTTTACATTGTACTTATATTTAATAAATTTATCTCCTTCAGGATTATATTCTTTATAATCTATTCCGTTAACTATCCCCTCTAGAAAATCCCCTCTATATCTCAATAATCCATCCAACTGCTCTCCATACTCAGGTGTTTTTATTTCTTCTGCATAACTCTTACTAACAGTAGTTACCCTATCAGCATAATTAATTCCACCTTTTAAAAAGCTTACTGCCCCATTATGTTCTAAGCTTCCATTAAAGTATGGTTCATAGTCATAACCAAAAAGCTCTGGTAATACTTCTGGTGAAAACATTCCTTTAAAAAACAAATTGTGTATTGAAAGGACTGTTTTCATATTTCTAAGCTTTTCATCATTTATATATTCTAGTTTATGAAGTACTGGTATCATAGCAGTTTGCCAATCATTACAATGAAGTATATCAGGTGTCCAATCACTTTGTTTTAAAAACTCAAGCACAGCCCTACTAAAGAAAGCAAACTTTTCACCATCATCATAATATCCATATAAGCCCCCTCTTTTAAAATAGTACTCATTGTCTATTAAATAAAACCTAACCCCTTCATAGTCATATTCAAAAATCCCACAATATTGATTTCTCCAACCGACCTTTACTGTAAAATTATTTATATACTTTAATTTATTTTTTATTTCATCATTAATATCTCTATATTTAGGAATTATAACTCTTGCATCAGCACCTAACTCTTTTAAAGCTACTGGAAGAGCACCCATAACATCGCCTAATCCGCCTGTTTTTATAAATGGACTAGCTTCTGAAGCAGCAAATAAAACTTTCAAGTCTACTCCTCCTTATTTTCCTCTTTATTTTCTTCTTCATTTTCCTCTTTATTTAATTTTGTTATTTTAAATACTGATGTAGCCATAGGTGGCACTTTTATTGATATTGAGTATGGTCTGTTATGATATTTAATATCATCAGAAGTTATTACTTCTGCATTTATTTGATTAGAGCCTCCATATATATCTCTATCAGTGTTAAATATTTCTTTATATTCTCCTTTATATGGTACTCCAACTCTAAAATCATGATAAACAACAGGAGTAAAATTACATACAAATATAAGAGTATCCTCTATGTCACTACCCTTTCTTACAAATGTAAATATACTTTGAGCTGAATTATCTGCATCAATCCACTCAAATCCAGATACATCATAGTCTAACTCCCAAAGAGCTTTATTCTCTTTATAAAACTTATTAAGTTCCTTAGTGAATAATTGAGTTTTCTTATGCATTTCAAAATCATCTATTAACTTCCATTCAAGCTCCTCATACTCTCTCCATTCTATGAATTGTCCAAATTCATATCCCATGAAAGTTAACTTTTTACCTGGATGTCCCATCATGTATGCTAAATATAATCTTAATCCAGCAAACTTATTCCAATAATCTCCCCACATTTTATCTAATAAAGATTTCTTACCATGCACTACTTCATCATGAGATATTGGTAATATAAAGTTTTCCGAATAGTTATACATCATGGAAAATGTCATATTATTATGGTGGTACTTTCTATAAATAGGATCCATTTCAACATATTCTAAGGTATCATTCATCCAACCCATATTCCATTTAAAATTAAATCCTAATCCACCATCTTCTATTGGTTTACAAACATTAGGCCAAGAAGTTGATTCTTCTGCTATCATAAATATATTTTTAAATTCTGCAAATACAGCTGTATTTAATTCTTTTAAAAATTCTATACCTTCTAAGCATCCATCTCCACCAAATCTATTTGGCTTCCATTCTCCTTCTTGTCTTCCATAATTTAAATATATCATGTTAGATACAGCATCAACTCTTAGTCCATCTATGTGGAATTCTCTAAACCAAAATAATGCATTTGAAATTAAAAAGCTTTTTACTTCCGGTCTTCCTAAGTCAAAATTAAATGTTCCCCAACCTTTATTATCTGCTTTCCATCCTTCTTCATATTCATAAGTTGGACTTCCATCAAACATGTATAATCCATGAGCATCCTTACAAAAATGTCCTGGTACCCAATCTAAAATTACACCTATATTATTTTTGTGAAGAACATTAATAAGCTCTTTTAATTCTTTTGGATTACCATATCTGCTAGTTACTGAATAATATCCTGTTCCTTGATATCCCCAAGAAGCATCTAGTGGATGTTCTGTTAAAGGCATAAATTCTACATGAGTATATCCCATTTCTACTAAATATTCTGGCAATATATTACACAGTTCTTTATAAGTATAAAGCTCCCCATCATTTATTTTCCATGATCCTAAATGCATCTCATATATATTAACTTGAGATTTATAAATATTTTCTTTTTCTCTTTTATTTAACCATTTTTTGTCAGACCATCTAAATTTAGATTCTTCAATAACTATAGATGCAGTATTCGGTCTTAGTTCTGAAAACATTGCGTAGGGATCTGCTTTATATTTTCCATTTCCAGAATCCTTATTTACAATAAAGTACTTGTATCTCATTCCATCTTTAATTCCAGGTATAAATAAACTCCATAAACCGGATTTACTAACTTTCTCCATTTTATATTCTTCTAAAGGCTTAAATTCACAAAAATCTCCAACTACATATATTTCTGAAGCTTTTGGTGCCCAAGTAGTAAATCTTACTCCTCTACGTCTATTTTCACTAGTACAATGTGCTCCCATGAAACTATAACTTTTAAAATTTCTTCCTTCATGGAATAAGTTTATATCTTTCTTATTAAGTTTTCCGTTCTTAGCCATATTTTTTTCTACTTTTTTTGTTTCCATACCATTCTCACCCCTTAAATAAACATAATTTTCCCATTAATATCACATATTTTCTTTTTTATTATATCATTCCATAGTATTCATTTCAAATTACTCCATAAAATTCAAAAAAAAATTAACAATTTATAGAATTATTATAAAACCTTAACATTACTTGAAAATAAAAAAATATAGATATTATATTCTTTGAAAACTCGCAAAATTCCAAGTTCCCAAAATATAATATCTATATCCTCGTTGAATTTATAAAAATATTACCCTGTGAGTAATTTTTTATAAATTCCTAAAAAGCAAAAAAAAGACTTAAGATAAATCTTAAGTCTTTTTATAACCTGGCAACGTCCTACTCTCCCACACAGTCTCCCATGCAGTACCATTGGCGCTGTAGAGCTTAACTTTCCTGTTCGGAATGGAAAGGAGTGTTTCCTCTACGCCATCATCACCAGATGCTATGATTCTCCAAATCTTTGATTTGGTTAAGAATCTTGTACTCCTAAGCTTTGCTTAGTGAGTTTCCTTAGAGAACTTTGTTCTCTGAAAATTGCACATGAATTAATAACATTATTTTATTGGTCAAGCCCTCGACCTATTAGTATCAGTCAGCTAAATATGTTACCACACTTACACCTCTGACCTATCAACCTTGTGTTCTTCAAGGGGTCTTACTAGCTTACGCTATGGGAAATCTCATCTTGAGGGGGGCTTCACGCTTAGATGCTTTCAGCGTTTATCCCTTCCCGACTTAGCTACCCAGCCATGCTCCTGGCGGAACAACTGGTGCACCAGAGGTCAGTCCATCCCGGTCCTCTCGTACTAAGGACAGCTCCTCTCAAATTTCCTACGCCCGCGACGGATAGGGACCGAACTGTCTCACGACGTTCTGAACCCAGCTCGCGTGCCGCTTTAATGGGCGAACAGCCCAACCCTTGGGACCTACTACAGCCCCAGGATGCGACGAGCCGACATCGAGGTGCCAAACCTCCCCGTCGATGTGGACTCTTGGGGGAGATCAGCCTGTTATCCCCGAGGTAGCTTTTATCCGTTGAGCGATGGCCCTCCCACGAGGTACCACCGGATCACTAAGCCCGACTTTCGTCCCTGCTCCACTTGTGGGTGTCGCAGTCAGGCTCCCTTCTGCCTTTGCACTCTACGAACGATTTCCGACCGTTCTGAGGGAACCTTTGGGCGCCTCCGTTACATTTTAGGAGGCGACCGCCCCAGTCAAACTGCCCACCTAACAATGTCCTGTCACCAGATTCATGGCGTCCAGTTAGAATCCCAATACTATCAGGGTGGTATCCCAAGGTTGACTCCACCAAGGCTGACGCCCTAGTTTCTCAGTCTCCCACCTATCCTGTACAGACAATATCGGAACTCAATGCTAAGCTACAGTAAAGCTCTACGGGGTCTTTCCGTCCAATCGCGGGTAGCGAGCATCTTCACTCGCACTACAACTTCGCCGGATTTGCAGTTGAGACAGTGCCCAAGTCATTACGCCATTCGTGCGGGTCAGAACTTACCTGACAAGGAATTTCGCTACCTTAGGACCGTTATAGTTACGGCCGCCGTTTACTGGGGCTTAAGTTCACACCTTCGCTTGCGCTAAGTGTTCCCCTTAACCTTCCAGCACCGGGCAGGCGTCAGCCCCTATACATCAGCTTACGCTTTAGCAGAGACCTGTGTTTTTGCTAAACAGTTGCTTGGGCCTATTCTCTGCGGCCTGCTCTCGCAGGCACCCCTTCTCGCTAACTTACGGGGTCAATTTGCCTAGTTCCTTAACTGCAATTCTTCCGATGGCCTTAGGATTCTCTCCTCATCTACCTGTGTCGGTTTGCGGTACGGGCACTATTTCTCTCTCTAGATGCTTTTCTTGGAAGCAGGGAATCAGATACTTCAGCCTAAATGGCCTTCCCCATCACACCTCAGGATTGTTAAGACGGATTTGCCTATCTTAACTCCCTAAATGCTTAGACTAGCATTTCCAATCGCTAGCACATCCTATCCTTCTCCGTCACACCATCGATAATAACGATAATAGTGGTATTGGAATATCAACCAATTGTCCATCACCTACGCCTTTCGGCCTCGGCTTAGGTCCCGACTAACCCTGGGCGGACGAGCCTTCCCCAGGAAACCTTAGATTTTCGGCCTGTAAGATTCTCACTTACATCTCGCTACTAATGCCAACATTCTCACTCGTAATCAGTCCACCGCTCCTTACGGTACGACTTCAGCCCGATTACGACGCTCCTCTACCGCTCAAGTAATCTTGAGCCCGTAGCTTCGGTGGTAAGTTTGAGCCCCGGACATTTTCGGCGCAGGATCTCTCGACTAGTGAGCTATTACGCACTCTTTAAATGAGTGGCTGCTTCTAAGCCAACATCCTAGTTGTCTTAGAAATCCCACATCCTTTACCACTTAACTTACACTTTGGGACCTTAGCTGACGATCTGGGCTTTTTCCCTTTTGACCACGGATCTTATCATTCGTAGTCTGACTGCCGGACTAATAGTATATGGCATTCGGAGTTTGATAAGGTTCGGTAAGCGATATGCCCCCTAGCCCATTCAGTGCTCTACCTCCATTACTCATATCCGACGCTAGCCCTAAAGCTATTTCGAGGAGAACCAGCTATCTCCGAGTTCGATTGGAATTTCTCCGCTATCCACAGCTCATCCCATGCTTTTTCAACAGCAACGTGGTTCGGTCCTCCACGGGGTTTTACCCCCGCTTCAACCTGGCCATGGATAGGTCACCCGGTTTCGGGTCTACGGCATGCAACTAGTCGCCCTATTAAGACTCGGTTTCCCTTCGGCTCCGTACCTTAAGTACTTAACCTTGCTACATACCGTAACTCGTTGGCTCGTTCTACAAAAAGCACGTCATCACCCTCATAAGGGGCTTTGACCGGTTGTAGGCACACGGTTTCAGGTTCTATTTCACTCCCCTCCCGGGGTTCTTTTCACCTTTCCCTCACGGTACTTCTTCACTATCGGTCATCAGGTAGTATTTAGCCTTGGGAGGTGGTCCTCCCTGCTTCCCACAAGGTTTCACGTGTCTCGTGGTACTCTGGATCAGAACTTGGTTATTATAATTTTCACTTACGTGGCTATTACACTCTGTGGCCCAACTTTCCAGTTGTGTTCGATTAATTATAATTTTCCGTTAATGTTCTGTCCGCAACCCCAGAGATAAATCTCTGGTTTGGGCTCTTTCCCTTTCGCTCGCCGCTACTAAGAAAATCGATTTTTCTTTCTCTTCCTCTAGGTACTTAGATGTTTCAGTTCCCTAGGTTTACCTTCCTGTAACTATTTATTCATTACAGGATACATGGGGTTTCCCATGTGAGTTTCCTCATTCGGAAATCTTCGGATCACTGGCTATGTGCGCCTACCCGAAGCTTATCGCAGCTTATCACGTCCTTCATCGGCTCCTGATGCCAAGGCATTCACCATGCGCCCTTTGTAGCTTGACCTTTTAAAAAGTAATTTATTACAAAGTTATTCACAAAGAATATTTTTGGCTTGTTGTTATTTTTATTCATGTGCAATTTTCAAAGAACATGGCCAGACATCCAAAATCTATGATTTTGATATGGTCGGCTACTTCTCTTTAGAGAAGCTTGAAGAACTTAGTCCTTCAAAATTGAACAGAAGTTAAGATAAACCATCTTCTAAGTTATACTAGATAAGCGCCATGCTTACTAGATTTCTCCATAGAAAGGAGGTGATCCAGCCGCAGGTTCTCCTACGGCTACCTTGTTACGACTTCACCCCAATCGCTGACCCTACCTTAGGTCGCTGCCTCCCTTACGGGTTAGCTCACGAACTTTGGGTATTGCCAACTCTCATGGTGTGACGGGCGGTGTGTACAAGGCCCGGGAACGTATTCACCGCGACATTCTGATTCGCGATTACTAGCAACTCCAGCTTCATGTAGGCGAGTTTCAGCCTACAATCCGAACTGAGACAAGTTTTATAGTTTAGCTCCACCTCGCGGTATCGCATCTCTTTGTACTTGCCATTGTAGCACGTGTGTAGCCCTAGACATAAGGGGCATGATGATTTGACGTCATCCCCACCTTCCTCCCGGTTAACCCGGGCAGTCTCGCTAGAGTGCTCAACTAAATGGTAGCAACTAACAATAAGGGTTGCGCTCGTTGCGGGACTTAACCCAACATCTCACGACACGAGCTGACGACAACCATGCACCACCTGTCATCCTGTCCCCGAAAGGACTTCCTCGATTAAGAGTAATGCAGGAGATGTCAAGTCTAGGTAAGGTTCTTCGCGTTGCTTCGAATTAAACCACATGCTCCGCTGCTTGTGCGGGCCCCCGTCAATTCCTTTGAGTTTTAATCTTGCGACCGTACTCCCCAGGCGGAATACTTAATGCGTTAGCGGCGGCACAGAGGTCATGACAACCCCTACACCTAGTATTCATCGTTTACGGCGTGGACTACCAGGGTATCTAATCCTGTTTGCTCCCCACGCTTTCGAGCCTCAGCGTCAGTTACAGTCCAGAGAGTCGCCTTCGCCACTGGTGTTCTTCCTAATCTCTACGCATTTCACCGCTACACTAGGAATTCCACTCTCCTCTCCTGCACTCTAGACTTCCAGTTTGAAATGCAGCCCCCAGGTTGAGCCTGGGTATTTCACATCTCACTTAAAAGTCCGCCTACGCTCCCTTTACGCCCAGTAAATCCGGACAACGCTCGCCACCTACGTATTACCGCGGCTGCTGGCACGTAGTTAGCCGTGGCTTCCTCCTCAGGTACCGTCATTATCGTCCCTGAAGACAGAGCTTTACGATCCGAAGACCTTCATCACTCACGCGGCGTTGCTGCATCAGGGTTTCCCCCATTGTGCAATATTCCCCACTGCTGCCTCCCGTAGGAGTCTGGGCCGTGTCTCAGTCCCAATGTGGCCGATCACCCTCTCAGGTCGGCTACGCATCGTCGCCTTGGTGAGCCGTTACCTCACCAACTAGCTAATGCGCCGCGGGCCCATCTTATAGCGGATTGCTCCTTTAATTACTCTTTCATGCGAAAGTGCAATGTTATGCGGTATTAATCTTCCTTTCGGAAGGCTATTCCCCTCTATAAGGCAGGTTGCCCACGTGTTACTCACCCGTCCGCCGCTAGGTTTGTTCCCGAAGGAACTCTCCTCGCTCGACTTGCATGTGTTAGGCACGCCGCCAGCGTTCGTCCTGAGCCAGGATCAAACTCTCAATAAAAAGTTTAATCTGTTCCTCAAATTACTTTGAGTCTTAATCAATGTAACAACGCTTCCTATCGTCAGCGTTGTAAGTTCGAATTACTAAATTAAAATTTAGATTCTCACTTAAGACTTAAAAGAATTGCTGGTTTATTTTACTTAACTTATATTCTGTTCAATTTTCAAAGACCATTTTCTTCGTCGCCCTCAAGCGACTATCTTATTATACATCTAAAAGATTTATTTGTCAACATTTTTCGACTTTTAAATCTTTTTCGTGTTTGTCCCTTTTTGTTTGTTTCTGTCGGGAACGAGATTTATCTTAACATTTATATTCAAAAAAGATATTGTATAATTAGTGCTTTATATAAAAATAATATATTTTTTCTACTTTATTCTTCATATTTCAACATATTACTATTATTGATACACCTGGCCAAGTTAACCTTTAATATTTTGTAAAAGCTTTTTATTCATATGCTTCTATAATTTATATATACTCAAAAAGGCAAGAATTAAAATTCTTGCCTTTCTATAATATTGTACTATTTCTTTAATTCAGCTTTTACTGCATCAGCTACAAATTGTACATTTGTTCCAACAATAACTTGTATGCTTCCTTTTCCTGGTCTTATAACACCTCTAGCTCCTAGAGCTGTTAATTTCTTATCTGTAATAACTGAATTATCTTTTACATTAAGTCTTAATCTAGTTACACAATTATCTACTGTTAATATATTATCTCTTCCACCTAAAGCCTCAATATATGCTTTAGCTAATTGATTCATGTCTCCATTAATTACTGTGTTTTCTGTAAGTTCATCATCATCTTCTCTTCCTGGAGTCTTTAAGTTGAACTTAGTAATGATAATTCTAAATACTACATAGTATATAACCGCAAATACTAAACCTATTGGGATTATCATCCATGGGTTTTCAGCCATTGGTGCCTTAAAGCTTAAGAACCAATCAACAAATCCAGCACTGAAGTTAAATCCGGCTCTTACTGGTAATAAAGTACAAACTACTGCAGATATACCTGTTAATAAAGCATGTACTACATATAGTCCTGGAGCTAAGAACATAAATGCAAATTCTAATGGTTCTGTAACTCCTGTAAAGAATGAAGATAAAGCTGCTGCTAATAATAATCCATATACAACTTTCTTCTTATTATCTTTAGCTGTATGATACATAGCTAAAGCTCCTGCAGGTAAACCAAACATCATAACTGGGAAGAATCCAGTCATATACATACCTGTTTGACCATATACTCCATCCCCCATTTGTCCCCAGAAATTTGCTATATCATTAATTCCTGCAACATCAAACCAGAATACTGAGTTAAGAGCATGGTGTAATCCAAATGGAATTAATAATCTATTAAAGAATGCATAAATACCTGCTCCAATTGCACCTGTTGAAATAATTGCTTTACCAAATGTTACTAACGCTCCATAAATTGCTGGCCATATAAAGAATAATATTAATGATGCAACCAATGAAGCCAAAGCCGTCATTATGGCAACTGATCTCTTACCACTGAAGAATCCTAATGCATCAGGTAATTTAGTGTTTTTAAACTTATTATAGCAACTAGCACCAATTAAACCTGAAATAATACCTATAAATTGAGTTTGAGTTTTGCCAAATGCTGCTGGAACATCTGCAACATCTATTCCTTTAAACATTGCAACAGCACCTGTGCTTAATAGTGTTGTTATAACAAGCCATGAAACTAATCCAGCAAGTCCTGCTGTTCCTTCATTATCATCTGACATACCAACTGCTACCCCAATAGCAAATAGAATCGCCATATTATCTATTAATGCTCCGCCAGCTTTAATTAAGAAAGCTGCTCCTACATTATTAGCTCCCCAACCTGTTGGGTCAATCCAGTAACCGATACCCATTAAGATACTTGCAACTGGAAGTGCTGCAACTGGAAGCATTAATGATTTTCCTAGTCTTTGAAGATACTTCATCATAATTAATCCTCCTTAATGTTTTATACAAATCTAGACAGATAAAAATAATACCATAAAAACGAAAAAACCGAAAAGGATATTATATATTTATAAAATCCTCTTCGGCTCATGCTCACTAATTGATAACACGCCTAAATTCATATAATTTTTAATTACAATAATATTCTATCATTAAATGTTATTGTTTTCAATATCTTTATTTAAATTTTTATTTTTTATTGATATACTTCTTCATTCTACATTTTTTCTATTATTTATTGACATTTACTAATAAGTATATATATAATCATTGTAGACGTGTTACTGTTTAATCAGGCATGAGTCCATAACTAAATAGGGACTTATGCCTTTTATTTTTAATTAGTTGCATACATATATATGTATTTATTATTTTAAATTAATAAATACTATAATTATGCCAATAAAAACGAAACAGAAAGGATGTGAATTCCTGATTATTCAGGAAATAATATGTTTAAATTTCTAAAAAATTTATTCAACTCAGATTCAAAAAAGGAAGAAAGCTTAGCTACAAATATTAATGCAAATATTCTTGTTGCTCCTGTTTCAGGTAAAGCAATGCCTTTATCAGAGGTTCCAGATCCTGTTTTTGCTGAAAAACTTGCTGGAGACGGAATGGCTATATTTGCTGAAGGTGACACTGTTGTTGCACCTGCAGATGGAGAGGTTACTTTAATCTTCAAAACTAAGCATGCATTTGCTATGACTTTAGAAAATGGACTAGAATTACTTGTTCATATTGGATTAGAAACTGTTTCTCTTGATGGAGAAGGTTTTGAACAATTAGTTGAACAAGGAACAAAGGTAAAAGCAGGAACTCCTTTAATAAAAATAGACAGAGAGTTTATATTAAGCAAAGGTTTATCACTTGCAACACCAGTTCTTATAACTAATGTTGATGCAGCTAAGTCAATTACTCCTGTTGAAAGTGGAGAAGTTGTTGCTGGAAAAACTACAGTTGTTAACTTTGAAGTTTAAAATAATATAAAAAATGGTACAGAATTTTAAACAATTAAATTCTGTACCATTTTTTATATTCACTATTTCGCCATGGATACTCTAAATCTTTCTATATGCATTGCTAGATAAGCCACCTCATCTTCTGATATACTAGGAATATCAAGGACTTTGCAAATTATAGTTCTAGTTTCTTCAGCAATCTTATAAGCTAATCTATATTTTACTTTGATAACATCCATTAAGTCATTTTTTATTGGACTATTAGTTATTATTCTTTCTATAGCAAACCTTATATGGGTTAAAAACCTAGCATAGTCTAAGGATTTTCTATCTATTGTTATTTTAAGTCTATCCTCTACATGTTCTATTATAGAATTACTTAAAAAGCTATACTTTATAGTATTAGATAGCTTACCATTATTTCTAGCGGAATGAATATGTAGTGCTATAAATCCCTTTTCTCCTTCTGGCATTTCTACATTCAATACTTCTTTTATTCTATTGGACAGTCTGCAAGCCATACTAAATTCTCTTCCATAAAGAGTTTCTATTTCAACTAAAAATGGGTTTTGAATTTCTTCATTATCCTTAAGCCTTCTTATAGCATAAAATAAGTGATCTATTAAACCTACATGAATATTTTCATTTAGCTCTTCACCTAATTCATCAGTAATTTCAGCTATCATCTCTTCTACCAATACAATTAACTTAGAATCTACTCTATCTAATATTTCATTAAAATTTCTTTGATTATCTTCATCTGCTATTATAAATACCTTTTCTAATACTATACCTTTTTCTATTAAATCTCCTGGCTTTTTCCCAAAGCCTATCCCTTTTTGAAATAGTATTTTTTCTTTTCCATTTTCTCTTACAAGTAGTATGTTATTATTAAAAGATTTTACAACCTTGGCATTATTATTTAATATTATTCTACCCATACTATCATCCCCTCTACCCTAACTAAAATTTCTCTAATATCCTATAGAATGTTATATGATCTCTCCAATAACCATTTATAAATAAATATTTTTCATTTAGTCCTATTTCTTTAAAGCCACATTTCGTTAGAACAGATCTAGATCTATCATTATCAATTAAAACTGATGCTTCTATTCTATGAAGTTCTAATTCTGTTTCTGCATACTTTAATACTAGAGTTAGAGCCTCTGTCATATACCCTTCTCCTTGAAAATCCTTATCTAAGGAATATCCAACAATTCCACTTTTAAATACACCATATACTATATTAGATATTTTAATCTTACCTATTAACTTATTATCTTTATAAATACCTAAATCAATTCCAGTGCCATTCATAAGATTTTTATAACTTTCAAGAAGTATATCTCTCTGCGTTTCAACAGTATAAAAACTATTTTCTCTTGTAGGCTCATAATAACTTAAATGCTCCTTATTTCTTATATAATAATCTAATAATTCCTCTGCACAATCAGGAGTAAAGCTTCTTAAAGTTATTCTCTTTCCTTTTAAATTAACAATATAATTTCTTTGTTTACTATTAAATTCACTTCTATTGATTCCAAAGCTTAATTCATCTAGAAATACTCCATTTGAAAATATATTTTCTGTAAATATACCTTCTAAAGTAAAACCTAAATCTAAAAAAACTTTATAATCTATATTTTCATCTACTAAGATATTAGCTTTATAAATTGTACCATCCTTAAAAATTGTTCTTAATATACATAATATAGTTTCTCTTAATAAAACCTGTTTATTTTCTTTAAAGAACTTTAATTTAATATTACACCTTTTATTATCCTTATCTAGTTCAACTATAGTAAACCTTCCTATAAAAATATTAGTTCTATCCTTGATTTTATAATCATTAAGACTTCCCTTAACTAATTCTATGTTTATTTCCTTGTTTTCATTCATAATACTATCTCCTAAGTTGAATCTATTCACTATTATATCTATTATAACGAAAAAAATATAATTTACACAATATTTTATATTAGACTAATTAATCCAAATATAATAATCAGTTATTTCATTATTATAAATAAGTTCTCATATACTTAGTATTATTACTATGTTATTTAGGAGATTTTATGAGGATTTCAAAGACCTTAAAGAGAATAAAAAAAGCCATAAAGTTTTTACTTTTTATATTAATATTTATTATATCTATAACTTTTATCATTAAACTTAGTGCAATAAAGAATCAAAGTGAAAATAAACCTTTGAACATAACTACTGAAGAAAGCTTAATTAATGAAATAAAAAGTACAAGCAAAATAATCCCATTGGAGGTAGAGCTCTCTAAGTTTATAACTATCGATAAAAGTTGGGGCAGCTTAGAAGTATTTCAAAAATACAAGAGAATAAAATTTTATGCTAATTGTTCCTTTTATATTGATTTATCTAAATTAAAAAAAGAAGATATAAGCTTAGATGAGAGTAATTTAACTATTACTGTTTCTAATCCTCAAATATTTACCATAGATATCATAAGAGAAAAAACTACTTATGAAGATTCTACAAATGGTTTCTTAAGATTTGGAGAAATAACACTTACATCAGAAGAATTCGAGGAAATTCAAGAAGAAGTATATAAAAGTTTTGAAGAAACTCTTAATGAAAAAGATATATATGACCAAGCTATTTATAATTCTAAAATCTCTCTTACTAATTTGTTTAAACAAATTATTGGTGATGATATAAATATCAATATATTATTTAAATAGTTATGTTTAATTGGTATTTAAGATGTATAATATAAGATAAATAATAAACAATATAGTGAGGAGAGTGATAAAATGAAAAGGATAGTTTTAGCTGGTGGATGTTTTTGGGGCGTTGAAGAATTCCTGTCTAGACTAAATGGAGTTGTTTCTACAGAAGTTGGGTATGCTAATGGAAGAACTGAAAATCCAACTTATGAAGATGTTTGCTATAAAAATACTTATTTTGCTGAAGCTTGCTTAGTTGAATATGATGAAAATATTTTATCATTAGAAAACTTATTAAAAGAATATTGGTCAATAGTAGACCCAACTGCTTTAAATAGACAAGGTCCTGATGTTGGTAGTCAATATAGAACAGGAATATTTTATTTAGATGAAAGTGACTTAGACACAATATTGAAAAGCAAAGAAAAGAACCAAAAAAATTATGATAAAAAAATAGTTACAGAAGTAGTTCCTTTAGTTAACTATTATAAAGCTGAAGAATATCATCAAAAATATTTAAAGAAAAATCCAAATGGCTATTGTCATATAAAATTATAAAAATAGAGGCTACGAAGCCTCTATTTTTTATATTATTTAATTAAGTTTTCTCTCATCTTATCAGTAGCTTCTTGTAAAGCAGTTTGCCAATCCTTAACTGTTTTATCTCCAGTCATTACAGAATCAACTGTTCCAACATAAACATCTGAATATTTTAATCCCTCTACTGGATTAGTTGCTGCAAATACTCCTATTAATGCTTTAGCTCCATTATCATACATCTTTAATAATTCAACTTGTAATGGCTCTAAATATTCAGTTGCAATTTCCATAGAACCTTTAACTGGAACAACACCCTTAGCATTTTCTGCAATAATCTTAACAGCTTCATCACTATACATATAAGCCATAAATTCTTCTGCTAACTCTATATTTTTAGCATCCTTTGGAATGTACATTTGCTCAATAAAACTTACAGCATATTGATCTCCACCCTTTGTAAATGCTGGATAAGGCATAAATCCCCATTCAAAGCCTTCTGCTCTTGGAGCATCCTTCATTTCTCCTGGTAACCAGTTTCCATTAGGTATAAATAATACTTTGTTATCTAAAATCAATTGCTGATTATTTTTAAATCCTTGATTATTAGCATTGGCTACTACTGTTGGTTCTAAGTAATCTTTAAGTTTTCCAATAGTCTCTAAAGTCTTTGTAGCAGGTTCTGACATCCAGAAGCCTTCTGCGTAATTCATTGCATCATCGAAAGCCTTTGTGCCACCAGCTGCTGCAAGCATAGGAGGAATCATACAATCAAGATATCCTGCTGTTGGGTATGACCATAATGATATTCCATCAGCCTTTGCCTTATCTCCTAAGGCAAACATTTCATCCCAAGTTGTTGGAAGTTCATATCCCTTGTCCTTAAATAAAGTTTTATTATAGAACATTCCTGTCGGACTGTAAAATAAAGGTAATAAATAAGTTTTACCATCAGCATATGGATTAGTTGCATAACTATCAATAAATCCTGGTAATATTTTATCCTTAACTGTTACATTTTCTCCTGGTACCTTCATAGATAGCACATTACTTAAATCATGTAATCCTTGCTCTTTAGTAAATGTTTCTGTTAAGGCATCAGGTCTTCCAGTTGCTAGGTAAATAAAATCTGGTACATTTCCTGCTTGAATTTGAGGACGGATAACTTCTTCAATATTTGAAGCAACTGTTAATTCTACTGTTACTCCTTCATGTTGCTTCTCAAAGTTTTCTTTTAATTTTTCCCAATAAACTTTTCCATAGCCGCCTTCAAAAGCTGCTATTTTTAATGTCTTAGTTTCTTTTCCTGTGTTAGTTGAATCTTTTTCTTTTGAACCACAACCCACTAAAGTAGTCATTGCCATAATTGAACTTAGTATTAAAGCTAACGTTCTTTTTTTCATTATATTTCCTCCCTTTTCAATAAACCCTTTTATATTTATACCTAAATTTTTAATAAAAACAAATACTGTTTATAAGTTAATTTTAAGCTCCTGTAAACGTTAATAATATAAGATTTTTGCTTAATATTTTATTTATATTGCTTAGATATCACTATACTTAAATCACTGATATTTTTTATTATAAATATAAAGCTCAAATATTACCCCAGCCATACCAATAAACATGATACTTAACCCAAAGTATCCTGTAATTGAATTACCCTTTATAACCAAAAGCAAAGATACAAAGAACAATATAGTTAAAATTATATTTTTTAACATTATTAATCCTCCTTTGAAATAAATACTAATTAATATCAATCCACTTTATTTCAGTTGGAGCTAGCTCTAAAGTCATTAACTTACCTTCTCCATCATAAATATTAGATACTTGCTTTTTATTTGAATTATTAATTACAGAATATCTATTTGACTCTAAATAAGCTGAAACTTCGCAGTATGGATTATCAGCATACCACTTCTTCATTTCTTCTTCCTTATTAGCTGCATAGTAGCAAGCTCTAGTTAAGATACGAGTATTTTGAATTGAATATGGAAGTCCAGCAATATATACAGCCCTACCCTTTCCATATTTATTGGCTGACATCAACAAATCACCCTTTGTATATTTTATAATTTCTGTATTTTCACTTAATGAATAGATATTCTTTTGACCTTCACCAAAATCTATTTCCTCAAATACATCTTCAGTTATAAAATGGGAATCTAATTCTTTAGTAAAGTATTTATCTGAACTTAAAGAGAATCCTAATTCCTTATCAATACCAAATGCATCTGCTAATTGGAAGTAATGGCCTCCACTTAATACAGCTGATGGTTCTCCAATCCCTATAAATCCGCCACCTTCAAATATCCATTTTCTTATCTTTGTTGTAATCTCTTCATCTAACCATTTTTCACCACCACTAAAGGCTGTTCCTGCATCACCAGCATTAATGATAACGTCAATGCCTTCTGGCACTCCATTTTCTTTAATATCATCAAAGCTTATAAAGCTTACATCTACACTCATACCACTAAGAGATTCTATTACACCTAAATAAGTATATATTTGTTTATACCATAATGCATGAGCAACCATATGAGTTTGCCAAGTACGTAATTTACCCCAGCAATTTAATACAGCAACCTTTAATCCACAGTAAGGTTTATTTCCATTAATAGTTTCATAAATTTCTCTAAACTCATTACAAACACTTTCAATATAATCAACAAATTTAGGGAACTTATATGCTAGTGATAAATATCCACCATAACCTATTCTATCTACAGGTTTCCTCATAATTGCACGTCTTGCTGTTAACCAATTATCTCTTGCTTCAATAGTAGGATCATTTCCTTCATGGAAGGTATCTGGAAAGAAATATGGTAAAAATCTTCCTTCAGTATACTTAACTCCTGGAATATCTGAAATCATTCTTAAAGTAGCTCCACCACCTACAGATCCAACAACTGCATCTAAACCTATATTTTCAAAGTACTTTCCATAAGGTTCTGTTCCTATCCAGTTATCACCTAGAAACATCATAGCTTCTCTTCCATTATCATGAACGATATCTACTAACTTCTTTACATTCTCTGAAACAAACTCTTGTTGAAAATCCATATAATCTAAAAACTTTTTACTAGGAACTCTAAATGAACTATTGTAGTACCCTTCATCTATAATATCTTCAGCCCTTAACTTGTACCCTTTAACCTTTTCAAATTCTCTTAATGCTTCTGCACTTACACTTGAACTATAACCAAACCAATCTACGTATTTTTCCTTTGCCCTGTCATTAAATACTAATGTAAAATGGTAAAAGAAAGTTGTGAACCTTACAACATCTGCTTCTGGATGTTCATCTAGCCATCTATGCATAGCTTCAAATATATATTTATTTGTTTTTGGTTTTCTTGCATCAAAAGGAATTTCGTGAGGCTTATCACCCCAATTGTTTGTTATATGGTTATACATTTGTGTTGGATCCCATAAACAATATGCTAAAAATGATACAGTATATTCATGCCAAGGTTTAGCTTCATTAATTGTTATTTCTTGAGTTTCTTCATTATATATCCAATTATCTAAACTAACTACTTCATTAGTAGTTCTATCTATTACTTCCCAAAACTCCTTAATATCATGATAAGTATCGGGTTTTACTTGTTCCTTAAAATATCCATCCATAATGTTTACAGTTAATGAATCTGAAGTTGCTAAGTGATATTTAGTCATTAAATAAGTTTGTTGTAATTCTTCTGGATTCTTCTCTGCCCAATTATTATCTCCACGAGTAACAAAGTACGTAGAATACACTTTTTTAGCTAAATCTTTTATTTCCTTTGGTAGCTTAAATCCATCACAATCTCTTATAGCATCTGCTCCCCATTTTTCTGCAATTTCCATTGTCTCTTTCAAAAAATTGTCATCTGTTGGAATTGTAACTCTGCCTTTATTCATTATTGTCCTCCTTATTTATTCTTTTATCCCGCCTACTGTCATTCCTTCTGTTAATTTCTTTTGAACTAATATATAGAAAACTATTGTTGGAATCATTACTATTACTAAACCTGCATATAAGGAGCCATAATCTGTAGCTGTCTTTTGCACTTGCATTAAATTTATTAATCCAAGTGGTAATGTTTTTGCTTTATTAGGTAACATAGTAAGAGCAATGATATATTCATTCCAAAATCCTAGAAAATTAAATAATATTACAGTTATTATACTAGGCTTGGCCATTGGTATTATAACGTGAATTAGCGTTTTTAAATTACTGCAACCATCAACATAAGCTGCCTCTTCATAGGCTTTTGGTAATGATTTGAAAAATGTCATAAGTAGATATATAGTAAAAGGTAGAGCTGTAGATGCATATATTATGCTAAGCACTATCCTACTATCTAAAAATACGGTCATACTAGTTGGAATTTCAAAAATACTTCTAATTAACTTTTCTCCATCTAATACTAATAAGAAAATTGGAACTACAATATAGTTAACATTTATAAATAACCCAGCTGAAAATAATAAATTTAATATTTTCTTACTTTTAAATTCAAATCTAGACAGTACGTATGCAGCTGGTATGGAAACAACTAACAGTATTATTAGTGCTAACACTGTCACTATTACTGAATTCATAAAGTAATTACCCATATTGGCATCTACAAATGCCTTACTAAAATTATCAAAATATAATCCTTTTGGTAGAGCCCATGGATTCCCATAAAACTCTGATTTATGCTTAAATGATGCTAATATAGCCCACCCTAGAGGAACTAATATACTTAATGCAAATATAGATAAACATAAATAAATGAAAATCTTAATTATCTTTTCTGTTGATGTCTTTTTATATGATTTCTCCATATTAATGCCTCCTTAGAATTCAATTACCTCTCTCTTAGTAGCTTTGCTAATTACTAATGATAAGCCAAAGGAAAAAATGAAAATTATAACTCCTATTGCCATACCATATCCGTAAGATGAATTAGAATAAGCTTGCTTGTACATATAACTTAGGAAAACTTCTGAGGAGCCATCTGGTCCACCTGATGTCATAACTTTTACAAAAAGAAAACTCAAATTAATTGTACTAATTATAAAGAAAGTTAAAGTTGTTCTTATAACATTCCATATTAAAGGTAAAGTAATAGTGAAAAATTGTTGTATTCTTGTGGCTCCTTCTAAATCAGCTGCTTCATAAAGACTATCTGGAATACTGCTCATACTTGCCATATACATAACCATATAATATCCAACAGCTTGCCATATCATTGCGATGGCTATACACCAGATAACAACCTTTTGATCTCCTAGCCACATTCTTTTTAAGTTATCTAGCCCTAAACTGCCAAGACTTGCGTTTATTATTCCTCTTTCAGGATCTAATATAGCTGAAAATATAGCTGAAATAACTACTACTGATAATATGTTAGGAAAGTAAAATACCACTCTAAAGAAATTTTTAAACTTTGTTTCTTTTTTTGTTAGTATTGCTGCTGAAGCTATTGCTAAAATCATAGTTATTATAGTTACTATCACCAGCAAGAATAATGTGTTTTGAAAGGACTTAATGAAATTACTGTCTTTAAATAATATTGTAAAATTGCTTAATCCTACAAATTTCTTGTTATTTGATAATCCGCCCCATTTAAATAGTGACATCCAAAAGACATTTATAGTTGGAATCACCATAAATACTATAAAGAGTATAAGTGCTGGCATCACTGATAACCCTACAAACACCTTGTTTACAGTACTTTTCTTACGCATATATCATGTCCCCCCCCCTTATTTATTTCTTTATTTTATAAGCTTATTGTATATTTATGAAATCAATTACACAATAATATTATTGCGGTATTTTATAGTAATATTGCGATATGAATATAATTATATTTATATATATCTTGTTATATAATAGAATAAATATATAGAATGGAGGTTTTAAATGAGTAATACTAGATATTTAATAAATAAGAATGCTTATAATCCTAATTATGAACTACTATATATTAGTAAATCTAAATTTGAAAATGATTGGCATAGTACTGCTCACTTTCATCCATTTACAGAAATATTTTTTATTACGGATGGAAAAGGAGCCTTTTATTTAAGCGATCAAATTGTTAATGTGAACAAGTGGGATTTAATTATAATTAATTCTAATTGCTTACACACAGAAAAATCCTCACTATCAGATGTTCCACTTGAATATATTGTTATGGGGGTAGATAATCTATTATTGAATTTTCCTGAATCCTATAGTTTAACTGATAATGATAAACAAATTAAGTTATATGAAATTATGAATTTTGCTAAGGATAAAGATGTAATTTTAAATTATTTCAATACCTTAATAAAAGAAATAGAAAATAAAGAATTTAATTACGAAATAATATGTAAAAGCATTTTAAACATGTTTATTACCTACATTATTAGAAGTAGAAGCTCACTGTTATTTATAGAAGAATCTAGAGAAAAGTTAAACTTAGAGTGTATAAAAATAAAAAACTATATAGATTCTCATTATTCTCAAAATATAACCTTAGATTTTTTATCAAATTTAACTTATATGAACAAATTCCACTTAGTTCATACCTTTACTAAGCAAATTGGTTTGTCTCCAATTAATTATGCAATAAATAAACGTATACAAGAGGCTAAAAACCTTCTTTCAACTACTAACTATTCAATTAGAGATATTGCCTCTATTGTTGGATTTTCTAATTCATCATATTTTAGTCAAATGTTTAGAAAGGTTACTGGTATAACTCCTAAAAATTATAGAGATGAAATTCTAAGTTTAGAAAAGAATAAACAAAAAGTGTGAAAATAATATAACGTTAGTAATTATTTTCACACTTCTTTTTAATACTTATATATTATTTTAAACCTAATATAGATTGAACTACTTCTCCACCTAAAATCATTCCAGCTACTGGAGGAACAAAGGATATGCTACCAGGTACTTGTCTTTTAGTCTTAACAAGTTTCGTACTATCTTTTAATGAATCTTCTGTTTCTGGTGCTATTATCTTTTCTCCACTTGGTTTCATTGGTTTTTCCTCTGAATATACTACTTTAAGTTTTTTAACTCCTCTTCTTTTAAGTTCATATCTCATAACTTTAGCTAAAGGACATACTTTTGTATCATATACATCAGCTACTTTAAATTGAGTTGGATCAAATTTATTACCTGTTCCCATAGAAGCTATAAGATTAATTCCTTTTTGGTAACAATACTCTGCTAAAGCTATCTTTGCAGTTATTGTATCAATAGCATCTATTACATAATCTACATCATCAGGAATTAATTCACTTAAGTTTTCAGGTGTAACAAAAACTTGATGAGTTATAACATTACAATTTTTATTTATAGAAAGTATTCTTTCCTTCATAACATCAACTTTATTTTTATTTACTGTATTATATGTAGCATGTATTTGTCTATTTAAATTAGTAATACATACAGTATCATCGTCTACTAATATTAATGTTCCTATTCCTGCTCTAGTTAAAGCTTCTACTGCAAAGCTTCCTACCCCACCAACACCAAATACCATTACTTTTGCATTTTTTAATTTTTCTATTCCATCAGCTCCTACAAGAAGTTCTGTTCTAGATAGTGGATGTTGTATCATTAATTTCTCTCCTTTATATATATCTTGTGTTTCACAAAAATACTTAAATTTAATATATCTTATTTTAGACTATTATTAATCTATTAACAACAATATTTTTTGAATATTAACCATTTAACTATATCTTAATTAAAAATTATCAAATTATATATTTTATTTAAATAATGTAGATAATATGATAAGATATTAAAAGATTTAAGTTATGTGTACATAAATTTAAGGAGGATAATTTATGGTATTAGGAATTATAAGTGCAATGACTGAAGAGTTAGAACTTCTTCTAAAGGATATGGATATTAAAGAAGAAACTAAAAAAGCCAACATGACTTTTTATAGAGGAACCTTAGAAAATAAAGATATAATTGCTGTTGTTTGTGGAATTGGTAAGGTAAATGCTGCTGTTTGCTCACAAATATTAATATCTGAATTTAATGTAGACTCTATAATTAATGTTGGAGTTGCAGGTGGAATAGGTAAGGATATTTACCCTGGAGATGTGGTAGTGGGTACTAATTTAGTTCAACATGATATGGATACTACAGTGTTTGGAGATCCTCACGGTCAAATTCCAAGACTAGATACTTTTGATTTTAAGTGTGATGAAGCTTTAGTTAATGCTGCATTAGAATCTTGTGAAGAGATTAAAGAAGTTAATACTTTCTCTGGTAGAATAATTTCTGGGGATCAATTTATTTCAAGTGTGGATAAAATTAAGTGGTTTGAAAAAGAATTTAATGCTATGGCATGTGAAATGGAAGGTGCTAGTATAGCACAGGTTTGTTATCTAAATAATATTCCATTTGTAGTTATTAGATCTATTTCAGATAATGCTAATAATGGTGCTCATATGGATTATGAAAAGTTTATTCCTATAGCTGTTAGTAATTCAACTAAAATATTAAAAAATATGATTAAAAAAATTTAAAAAAGAAGAGATAAATATTATATTCCTTGCTCCGTAGCATAGGCTTCAAGTCGCCGTAATATAATATTTATCTCTTTCTATACTAAAGGTAATAATTCCTCAGTCTTCGGAATTATGTAAATATAAAACTATACGATCTTAAAGTCTAATTTAAGCCATTGCTTGAATTGCAAATGGTATACCATAAGATATAATAGTCATTATTACTGTTGCTATAAGTATTCCTACAAAAATTGATAGGGATGCTTTCTTAATATCTATTCCTAAAAGTGCTGCTATAAGAGCTCCTGTCCATGCGCCTGTTCCTGGCAAAGGTATTCCTACAAATAATGCTAGTCCCCAAAATTCATATTTTTTAATTTGGTCACTTTTTGCCATTGATTTTTGTTCTAACTTTTCAACTAAAGGTCTAAATAAGCTAGTTTTTTTCATATAATTGAATATTGGGGTAATAAAAAATAAAATAAATGGAATAGGAATTATATTTCCTATAATACATATAATTATTGCTTTAACTACTCCAATACCTAGTAATGAAGCTGCAATTAAGCCTCCTCTTAGTTCTAAAATTGGTACCATTGATATTATAAACGCTACAACTTCCTTTGGCATAAAGCTTAATGTGCTAGTAAACCAATTAATTAACGAATCTACCATAATCTACTCCTCATAATTTATATTTCTTTATTTGTCATAAAAATATTAATTTTTCATACATATATAAGATTATATAATAAATACATATTATTCAAGAACTATTTTCTGAATATTTATAAAAATACCCTTTATTTTGAGAACTTTAATATTTATATTTTATTAATTGCTTAATATTTATAAAAAGAAGAAACTCAGATTAACTGAGTTCCTTTAAGTTTAGTATATTCTCTAAAATTTAGATAAATTAAAATTTATGAACAAATATTCCACTTCTAGGCTTTGGTTCAAACCAAGTTGATTTTGGTGGCATAATTTCTCCACTATCTGCAATTGCCATTATATCTTCTGTAGTTGTTGGATACATTGAAAAGCTTACTTTCATATCTGTATTAGCTCTTCTTTCAAGCTCCTTTAAGCCTCTTATCCCACCAATAAATTTAATTCTTTTAGATTTTCTAGGATCTTCTATTCCAAGAATGGGTCTTAATAAGCTATTTTGAAGTATTGATACATCTAATCTATCTACAGGGTCTTCTGGATTAAATATACCTTCCTTCGCTTTTAGTAAGTACCATTGATTATCAATGTACATTCCAAAAGTATGCTTTTCAGATGGTTTAACTCTTTCACTACTTTCATTAACTTCAAATTTTTCTTTTACTTTTTCTAAAAATTCTTCTGTAGAAAGTCCATTTAAGTCCTTAACTGTTCTATTGTAATCTAATACTTCTAATTCACTATCTGGATATGATATAGATAAGAAGTAATTAAATTCTTCTTCTCCAGTATAATCTTCTTTTTCTGCTCTCTTTATATGACCCACCTTAACTGCTGAAGCTGATCTATGATGTCCATCTGCAATATATAAATATTTAACTGACTTAAAAAGTTCTTGTAAGTTATTCACTGTATCTTCATCATCTATAATCCAAACGGTATGTGCTACACCATCATCTGCTATAAAATCATATAGAGGTTCCTTTTTAATCCATTCATTTAATATATTTGAGATTCTCTTATCCTCTCTATAAGTTAAGAAGATTGGCCCAGTATGAGCTTCACATTTATATACATGATTAATTCTGTCAATTTCTTTTTCTTCTCTTGTTAATTCATGCTTTTTAATTATATTATTAGTATAATCATCTATTGATGCACAAGCTACAAGCCCAGTTTGACTTCTTCCCTTCATAACTTGCCTATAAATATAATAATTAGGTTTATTATCCTGTAAATATAATCCTTCATTAATCATTTTATCAAGATTATCTTTAGCCTTCTCATAAACCCTATCATCATATACATCTATATCCTTAGGCAAATCTACTTCTGCTTTGTCTACATGCAAAAATGAATATGGATTATCCTTTACCATATCTCTAGCTTCATCACTATCCATTACATCATAAGGTAACGCAGCTATTTTATCAACAAGTTCATTTATAGGCCTTATAGCCTTAAAAGGTCTAATTATTGCCATAACACTCCTCCTATATTTATCCTACTTAAAGAATTCTTTAATAATTGAAACTACTTCATCTCCAATTCTTTCTTGTGCTTCAATTGTTGCTGCACCAATATGAGGTGTACAACTAACTCTTGGATGATTAACTAATGCCTCATTAGTATTTGGTTCTATTGCAAACACATCAATTCCTGCTCCTGCAATTTTACCACTATCTAATGCTTCTAATAAGGCTTCTTCATCTACTACTTTTCCTCTTGCACAATTTATTAAATATGATCCATCCTTCATTAATTTCAACTCTTCTTTTCCTATTAGTGAACCACCATTCTTATCGTAAGGCACATGAAGAGAAATGAAATCGGAAACTTTTAATAAATTCTCTAAGTCTAAAAACTCATATTCTAAGTCCTCTACCTTACCAAAAACGTCATTATATACTACTTTCATTCCTAAAGCAGTAGCCTTAGTAGCTAAAGACCTTCCTATTCTGCCCATACCTACTATTCCTAAAGTTTTTCCACTTAATTCAACGCCCTCATACTTCTTTTTATTCCATTCGCCATTCCTCATTGTATAATTAGAAGTTCCAACAAATCTTGCTACTGCAAACATATGAGCTAGTGCAAGTTCTGCAACTGAATCTGAGCTAGAATTTGGAGTGTTTCTTACAACTATTCCACATTCATTTGCTGCTATTAAATCTATATTATCTATTCCAACTCCAGCTCTAATTATTAATTTTAATTTCCCACCCTTAGCTACTTCTAAAACTTCTCTAGTTACTTTAGTAGCTGATCTTATAACTAAAGCATCATAATTTTTAAGGACTTCTCCTAGTTCTTCTTTATTATAATGTTTATTCACAACTTCAAAACCTAATATTCTAAGATTATTTATTGCTTTTTCTTGTAGACCATCACTAATTAATATCTTTGTCATCTTTATACCCCCTATAAATAAATGTAAAATTAAGAATGAAGAATGTAAAATTAAAGAAGAAACTCCTTCAGGAGTTTCTAAATTTATATATTTTCAGTAATTTAATTCAAGTTACATAAATAATTCTTCATTTTTAACTTTTAGCTGTTTAGACAGCTCCTTATATTTACATTCAATTTAATTATTTAATACTTATTGCCTAAATTATTTTAAGTTTATTCTAAACCTAAAATATCATTTATATTGCTTAAAAGTTCTTGAATATCTTCCATTTGACAATCTGCCATATGAGCTATTCTAAAAGTCTTATCCTTTAAGCTTCCATATCCATTAGATATTTGGAATCCCCTATTGCCTAATTCTTTATTTAAAGCAGAAACATCTATACCCCTATTATTTTTAACTGTAGTTAAGGTATTAGATAGATAATTTTCATCTGGAAATAGTTCAAAGTATTTCTTTGCCCATTCTCTAACTACCTTAGCCATTTCTAAATGCCTTGCAAATCTATTTTCTAAACCTTCTTTGTTTAGTATATAGTCTAGTTGATAGTCAAGAGCATACATATGAGGTATTGATGGTGTTGAAGGATATTGATAATCCTTCTTTTGAATATATTTATATAAAGCTAAAAGATCTAAATAAAAGCCTCTATTAGGTACCATTTCTGCTCTTTCTTTAGCTTTATTAGAAAATGTACATACTGCTAATCCTGGAGGCAATCCTAATGCCTTTTGGCTAGATGTTATACATACATCAATTCCCCATTTATCTACTTCTATTTTAGTACCAGCTGCTGAACTTACAGTGTCTACTATAAATACTACATCTGGATATTTCTTTACTACTTCTCCAATTTCTGCAATTGGATTCATAACACCAGTTGATGTTTCATTATGTGTGACTGCAACTAAATCATATTTTCCTGTTGCAAGTTCTTTATAAACCATTTCAGGAGTAATAGCTTTTCCCATTTCTACTTCAAATATATCTGCAGGAACATTATTAGTAGTAGCCATTTCATACCATCTCTTTCCGAATGCCCCTACGGAAAATACAGCAGCCCTCTTTGCTGTACACGATCTTATGGCTCCTTCCATAAGTCCACTACCAGAAGTAGTTGACAAAAGTATCTCACTTTCTGTGAAAAATAGTTTTCTTAAATTATCACTGATTCTTCTTTGAATTGCAGAAGCTTCTTTGCTTCTGTGTCCAATCATAGGCTTAGCCATTTGCTCTAATACGTCTTGTCTTACCTCAACTGGTCCTGGAATAAATAGCTTTTTATGCATTTCCTCTCCCCCATTATAAAATTTTTTATTTATTCTTATTGCTTATTTTTATTGTTAATTTTACTACTTTTCTATAGAATTAACAACTATTTTATTAAATATTTAGAATATTCTCTATCATTATTGCATTATCACCATAAAATTTATTTTGTTAAATGAAAATAAAGCGTTTTATTATCATTTTATGCAGATGTCCTGCATTTGCTAATTATTATTTTCTTTTAATAAATCTCTAATTTCCATTAATAATTGCTGTTCTACTGTTAATTCAGGCTCCTTATTTTCAACCTCTTCTATAGCCTCTTCTTCTTTCTTTCTGTTTAATATTGTAATTATTTTAACAAATACAAATATTGATAACGCTATGATTAAAAAATCTACTACATTTTGAATAAAAGCTCCGTAATTTAAAGTAACTGCTTCAGTTGTAGTTGTTCCTGGTTTTAATACATAAACTAAGTCCTTAAAGTCTACCCCTCCAGTTATAGCTCCAATTGGCGGCATTATTATATCATTTACTAAAGAAGATACTATTTTATTAAAAGCACCCCCAATAATAACACCAATAGCTAAATCTAATACATTTCCTTTTAATGCAAACTCCTTAAATTCCGTTAAGAATTTTTTCCCTTTATCAGTCATTTTATATTCCTCCAATCTATTCTTCAAATGTTAATATTGATTCTGTTTCCCTACAATATTTAACACATATACATTGTCCTAAATGCCTTGGACACTTATAACATAAGCATCCCTTATCATCTCCATTACAAGTTTTCTTGTATTCAGGACAGTAGCTACAATTTACTCCATTTCCAGCTGGCACTTTTATCATCTCCTTTATAGGTTTATATATAAATATTTTAACATATTATTTCTAAAATAGTAGTAACCTCTTTGCTCAATGCTCATATATTAGTCTTATAAGAAGCTTTTCACTCATTAATTTTTAAAAACTTCTAACTCCCATCTATATAAACTTTAGGGAACTATTGGTTCCCTCTCTCGTAAAAAAAAGGAGACTATTGAACTACTCCATAAATAAAAGGTGAAATATCTTATTGCCTAAGCAATTAATGATATTTCACCTTACTTTTTGTAAATTTATAATTTTAATTCAATCTAGAAAAACAATTGAAATATTACTAAAAATATAACTCCCGGTACTCCTAAGAATCCTGCTATTAAGGCTGTAACCCAATTAATTGCTATGGAAAAACCTAAATAAGCTCCTAGTATATTAGTTAAATACAGTAATACTATACCTATTACACCATTTATTAATATTTTAAGCGGCCACTTTAAAACCTTAATTAATAAATAAAGTAACACTAGTCCAATTAAACCATATAATATTAAATTTATATCCATACAAATCCCCTCCACTTAATAATATTATTGTTTTAACTCTATTATTCTATTCTTCTTAAACCTCTTTTTTTAGCTATACCTATTAAATAATCAAATCTTGTTCTAGCCACATCTTCTTCATGAATTGCTAATTCTATTAATTTAGGATCACTTACTGAATTAAATAAAACCCTAGCTACTTCCATTTCCTGTATGGTTTCTTGAATATCTTTTAATATAGCTATTTCTTCTTCAGTATATTCCTTTTTCTTTTTATCTTCACTTTTAAATAAAAATTCTAAAATAACATTCTTATTCATTTTAGACTCCTCCCAAATAATTACTATTAAAGTAATGTCCATACTTTTATAAAATTATTCAGATTGAGTATAAAATTCATATAATGTATTTCTACATTAAAGGTGAAAATACCTTTAGTATAGATGTTATAAATCTATTAGACCATTTTACCTTATGACAATCCTCTAATGATATTCTTTGGCAAAGCTTTAAAGTTTCAATAAAGTCTTCTTTAATTTCCATAACAGATTTAGTTTTATATAAAAGAACACCATTTTCGAAGTGTAAATAAAGACTTCTATAATCCATATTTATTGTCCCAACAACTCCTACTTTATCATCAGATACAAAAGTTTTTGAGTGTATAAAACCTGGTGTATATTCATATATTTTTACACCAGCTTCTATTAATTGAGGATAATAAGCTCTAGTAACTAAGTGTACATACCACTTATCTTCTATATGGGGAGTTACTATAATTACATCAACTCCACTTTTAGCTGCCAAGGTTAAAGCTGTCACTAGTTCATTATCAACTATTAAATATGGTGTATTTATATAAATATAATCCTTTGCTTTGTTTATAATATTTAAATAAACAAATTCGCCAACATTTTCATTATCTAATGGACTATCACCATAAGGCTGAACATAGCCATCACTTGCAAATTCACCAACATAATTAACAGCTGGTCTATATTTTTCATAATCATCTTTTTCCCCGCATGTAAATTCCCATGCTTGAAGAAACATTATAGTTAAATTCCAAACTGCTTCTCCCTTTAAAACTATAGAAGCATCTTTCCAATGTCCAAATCTAACTATTTCATTAATATATTCATCTGCTAAGTTAATTCCTCCAGTAAAAGCTGTATGACCATCTATAATCGTAATTTTTCTATGATCTCTATTGTTCATAATTACAGATAAAAATGGTACAAAAGGATTAAACACTAAGCACTTTATTCCCTTTTCTCTGAGCTTTTCATAATATTTATATGGAAGAGTTTGAAGGCATCCCATATCATCATAAATAATTCTAACATCAACACCTTCTTTTACTTTTTCTTCTAAGATTTCTAGTATGCTATTCCACATAACACCTTCTTGAATAATAAAGTATTCCATAAATATGTATTTCTTAGCTGTTTTTAATTCTCTCTTTAATTCTTCAAAAAATTTTTCCCCAGGGGATAAATACCTTGTTATAGTATTTTTATATATAGGACTTTCTGCATAATCAATTAAATATCTAACTTGATTTGCAAAAGACTTATCTTCATTCTTAATTTCCCTTATAATATCCTCATCTTGAGGTAAAAATTTCGATGTTTCTTTATAAATATTAATCATTCTTTCCCTGAATTTTTTAGTTGTTCTTCTTGACCCAAAAATCAAATAGAATAATCCTCCAAAAACAGGAAGGAGAAGAACTGGTATTACCCAAGCTAATTTATAAGATGGATTATCTTTTGTACTTAATATATAAATAACAGAAAAAATACTTATCCCAGTAAATAATACATATAAATATACAAAGGATTCTGATAACTTCCATATAGTAAAAGTTAATATTCCTAACTGTATAATAATAAGTAATCCTATAATAACCATTCTACTAAATAAAAACTTTAATAATTTAGCCATATGTTCCCCTTTTTTAGATTTCTTTTCTTCCTTCTAGAGCCTTTGAAAGAGTTACTTCATCAGCATATTCTAAGTCTCCACCAACTGGTATACCTGATGCTATTCTAGTTACTTTAATATTTAAAGGTTTTAATATTCTTGATATATACATAGCAGTTGCTTCACCTTCAATATTAGGATTTGTTGCAAGAATTACTTCCTTAACATCTGCACTCATTCTTGAAACTAGCTCTCTTATTCTTATATCTTGAGGGCCTCTTCCTTGCATTGGTGAAAGATTGCCATGTAAAACATGATAACTACCGTTATATTCTTTAACCTTCTCCATTGTCATTATATCCTTAGGCTGCTCAACCACACAAATTGTATCCTTATCTCGACTAGGATTAGAACATATTGCACAAGGATCTGAATCTGTAAAGTTCCCACATATTGAACAATACTTTATAGTTCCTCTTGCTTTTACTAAAGCATCTGCAAATTCTCTAACTTCATCTTCAGGAAGATTTAATACATGTAGTGCTAATCTTTGAGCTGTTTTTTGCCCTATGCTAGGTAGCTTGGCAAATTCTTCAATAAGCTTTTCTATAGCAACTGGATAAAAATCCATAAAATCATCCTTTCTGTAAAATTAATAAATAAAGGATATTTCTCTAAAATATAAAATTAAAAATGCAAATTAAAGAAGAAACTCCTTAAGGAGTTTCTAAAATAAATATATTATTACTAATTTGTTTTAAATTTAATAAATAATTCTACATTTTTAATTTAGAACTGTTTAAACAGCTCTCCTTTAAATCTATTAGAATAATCCTGGCATATTCATTCCGCCAGTTAATTTTCCCATTTTGTTTGCGCTTTCTTCTTCTGCTTTTCTTAATGCTTCATTTACAGCACTTAATACTAAGTCCTCTAACATTTCAACGTCATCTGGATCTACTACTTCTGGTTTTATATTAATAGAAACAACTTCTTTTTTTCCATTTGCCTTTACAACTACAGCTCCACCACCTACTGAAACCTCAAATTCTTTAGTTTCTAGGTCCTTTTGCATTTGCTCCATTTCTTTTTGAAGCTTTTGAGCTTGCTTCATTAGGTTGTTCATGTTTCCTCCGCCAAATCCGCCTGGAAATCCTCCTCTTGCCATAAAAACATCCTCCTTATATAAAAATATATTCTCTATTATATAGTATTTTTATTTATTTTACTATATTTAGGTTATTAATAATTTCAATTTTATTATTGTTATTTATTCTATTATTAATGTAACAACGCTTCCTATTGTCAGCGTTGTAAGTTCGAATTACTAAATTAAAATTTAGATTCTCACTTATGTAGAAATTATTCATCTAATATATCTACCATATCTGCACCTAGAGATTCTATTAACATATCTTCCATTGATTTCTCATTATTTGATGATTCCTCTACTTCAAATACTATTTTCATATCTTCTCTAAATATCTCTGCTAATACCTCTTGAATAACTGCCTTATTTTCAGGCTTTTCTAGTCTATCCTTATTGAATTTATATTGATCTTCATATTCAATTGTTAATATACCCTTCCTACATTCTATAGGTTTCCCAGTAACCATAGAAGCATATACTATCATTTTTCTTCTTGCCTTAATTCTTTCTAATATATCCTTCCAAGCTCTTTGTATATCATTTAAGGTAACCTTAGAATCTTCGTTTCCAGTTATATTATGACTAATAGTTCTCTTTACATCCTGCTTAACATTCTTTATAGCTGTTTCTTTCTTAGAATTTGTATTAGCTTCTGCTGAATTTGCACTTACTACTTTTAAACTTCCATTTTTAAGTCCTTCTTCAAGTTTATTAAGTCTGCTTAATATAACTTCGTTGGAAGTATCATATTCTACCTTACACATTTTTATTATTGCTAATTCTAAATATAATCTGGCTTGTTTGCTAATTTTAGCATTTGCTTCTGCTTCTTGAAGAATTCTAATATATCTCATAATTTCTTCTGCTCTAATTTTTGAAGCTTGCTCTTTGATTAAAGCTATATTTTCTTCTGACATATCAAGTACTTCTTCTGGATTATTAGTAACCTTAGCCATAAGAATATTTCTATAATGGCTTACTAAGTCCTTTATAAATAGATAAATATCTTTTCCAGCATAAACTACTTCATCTATTATACTTATGGATTTTTCAACATTTCTTTGAATAACTGAATTAGTTAAACTAAATAAATGGTCATTAGTTACAAGTCCTAGCATACTTACAAGTACATCATATTCCACTGCACCATTTCCCATAGAAATTGCTTGATCTAATATACTTAAAGCATCTCTCATAGCTCCATCAGATACTCTTGCAATTAGGGCTAAGCTTTTATCATCTGCTAAAGCATTTTGTTCAGTAACTATCTTTCTTAGTCTGCCTATAATTTCATTATTATTAATTCTTTTAAAATCAAATCTTTGACATCTTGAAAGAATAGTAATTGGTAGCTTTTGAGGATCTGTTGTTGCTAATATAAATATTACATTTTTTGGTGGTTCTTCTAAAGTCTTTAAGAATGCATTAACAGCACCAGTAGATAACATATGAACTTCGTCCATAATATAAACCTTATATTTACCTTCTTGTGGTGGATATTTAACATCATCAATAATGTCTCTAATCTTATCAACACCATTATTAGATGCAGCATCTAACTCTGTTACATCTATTGCTAATCCTTCATTTATCTTTTGGCACATTTCACATTTATTGCATGGTTCACCATCATGTAAATCAAGACAGTTTAAAGCCTTAGCAAAAACCTTAGCTGTTGTGGTTTTACCTGTTCCTCTTGTACCACAAAAAAGATAAGCATGCGCTATTCTATCATGTAATATTTGATTTTTAACTGTTGTAGTTATATGTTCTTGACCAACAATATCATAAAAATTTTGTGGTCTCCATTCCCTATATAAAGCTGTATATCCCATATAATCATTCCTTATTTTAATCGTTTATTTATATTATAGACTAAAGAATAAAATTAATGAAGGATTAAAAAAATATAACTTTACATATTTAATTCAATCACTTGAAAGTTTTAAATCGCAATCCTTCATTTTATTTTTTTCTTCATGCAAGTTAGACTTCGAAAACTTGCATCGAAATTTCAGAAATTATGCACAAATTTTATTTTTCATAATTCCTTCCAATTATCCTCGTTAAATTTTAGACAAAACCACTTTATTTCATATATCCTTACATAAAAGGTATAAATTATAATATTTTCCCCATATCCAGCTCTTATAATCTACTTATCAAAAATCATATAGATGGTTAATACTCTAAAATACTTATATATAAAATACACATTTATTTTTGACTAATTTCTATTCTTTCATAAACAAACCTTCTTTTATACTTTTTAATCAAATCAATTAAAATATTTGAACTTAGAATTCAAACAAACATAAAATCTATTCATTTTCTGATTCAACTTCAAATTCAATATTAGATAATGTATCATTAAGTACAGAAGCCTTTTCATTATAATTAATATTCAAGAAATGTGAATACAATATATCCACTACTACTAGTATTGGGAATTGTGGAGATATTACATTTCCAATAGCTAAATTCTTTGTTACAGCAATTAAAATAATTTCATTACAAAAATCATTAAGTTTAAAATCATTATTGGAAGTTACTACTATAGTTTTTGCTTTCCTTTTTTTAGCCTCTTTTAATGAGTCTAATACTATTTTAGTTTTACCACTTACTGTAAAACCAATAACTAAAGTATCTTCATCTACAAGAACAGAATTCATTTACATTATATGTGCATCTACTACTGATTCTACATTCAATCCTAACCGCATAAATCTTATTTTAAACTCCATTGCTACTATTCCTGAACTTCCTATTCCATATACATATACCTTTTTATATTTTACAAGCATTTCAGAAACTCTTTTAAGTTGAGCTTCATCTGTTAATGTATAGCTTTTATCTAGCAGCTTTTGATAAGTGTTTAAAACTTTCTTTTTTAACTTTCCAACATTCTGTAGTTCTTCATTAAATGTTTGTTCATATCTATAAATAAATTCTCTATAACCTTTAAATCCACATTTCTTTGCAAATCTGGACAGGGAAGCATTTGATACAAATAACTTACTAGAAATACTTTCTGCAGAAAAATCCTGTTTTATATTATTATTTATAAAAAAATCTGCAATTACTTTTTCAGTATTAGTAAAGTTACTATATAGTGTCTCCATTAATGGTATTATATTATTATCATGATTTGACATTTTTATTTTAATCCCCCCTTCTTCAAAATTTTTGTAAATAAAAAATCTATTTGGAATTACTTAAAATAATAATACCAAATAGATTCCTTTAATTAAAATATTGTTTCAAAAAATCACTTTTATAAATCCTTATTAGAATTAGTAATATCCATTTCCATACCTATTTCAAACATTCTATTCCAAGGTGTTGTAACACTCTTGATATTAACACTAAAAATCTTTGATAAATTAAGCTTGTTATATTCCTCTAAAAGTAATTTCTTAATAACATTTTCTACATCTTGTTGCTTATTTTTAAAATCATAGTAACTTAATCCATTGACCGGAAGAAAATCCTTTATCACTTTCATCCTAATCTTAGACTGATAAAGTACATCTTCAATTAGACGATATATAAGATGTTTCATTTGATTTTTATTATTAGAATTTAAACTATATACTCCCGAAGATATTACAGTTCCAAGAGTATTACAATTTGTATTCCATCCTGCATAAGCAGTTAATTTTTGAAAAAGTCCAAGTCTATCCAAATAATCTATTAGAGTTAAATCTCCTCCATTAGCAAAAGCTGAGTCACTAAGTATAACCTTTCTGCCTTCATTTATATGTTTTTCTATTTTGTAGACAAAATCTAATAGATTCCTATGAGAAGTATAGGTAAGATCAATATTTAATAATTGTTCTGAAGCTTCTTGCATATTCTTCCCTGGAGAATTTATTGCAAGAATCAAATCAGCATCTTCAGGATTATCAACCAATTCTCCACCACATACTCTCACATGATACTTAAGACTTTCGTTCATAGGTCTATCTTCATATAGAGGAATTATACTAGGTCCCAATGTAGATGAATAAAATGCATATATCTTAACAACTCTATTCAAATAATTATTTAAACTTCTTGCTAATAATGAATTCCCTACCTCATCTGCTCCAGGATATACAGAAGATTTAAATTCAAGTTTTTTCTCTTTTATAAAATTTAAAACTCTTTTTTGAGAAATAGATGTATATCCATATTCTGATGAATCATCCTGTGGGATAACTAAAAAATCTAAAGTTTCATCTTCAAGAAGTTTTGCCACTTCAATATTAATATATTCATTGAACTCTCTTCTACTCTCATAGTCCAATAATACTTCCTTCGGGATTTTTATTAAATCTAATTCCTCTTCTTCTGCTTTATTAATTCCAGCTCTTAATTTTTTATCTATAAGATACTTACTTCTAAAAAGATCGTATCCATACTTATCATAATAATCTGGTTCTTCTTCAGAGGAATTGTACTGAGGAGCTCTCATTATACAATTAAAAGCAAATATCTTTATATTAGGATTTATTTCCTTTATTCTTTTTAAATTTTTAATATTTTCTTCAGCTTCATTCTTAGTCAAATGATGTATTCTTGAAGGAATAAGCCCTCCATAAATAAGCATATCAATTGAAAGTACTACATAACTACAACTTTTTGCATTTTCAAATATAAAGTCCCAAAGTTTAGATACCTGTGCTGGAACTTTTTTATCTCCTAATAGATGTGGTTTTGGAGATATAATTTTAACATCCTTTTCAGATGCTATTATAAGCTCAGGAAATTTTCTATTGCATGGTCTCTCATCTAATGGAATAAATAATATATTCATCATTTTATTAAATTTAAAGCCTGATTTAAGGCTCTATCTCCATCTATTGTTCCATATACCCTCATATCTATTACTTCTATAGGCCTATCCTGAAAACTATTTTGTATGTCTTTTACTGCAAATTTTAGTTGTGGTGCTATGAGTACTACATCTACATCTTCCTTATTATTCTTTGCCTCTGTACTAGATAATGCCCATATTTTTGCTTCTATTCCCTTTTCTATAGCTACTTTTTTCATCTTTTCTACAAGAATTGATGTGGACATTCCTGCATTACAAACTAATAATATATTTATCATATTATAAAACCTCCTTATATAAACGCATAAACTTTTGTGCTAATATTTTTACTAATTCTGCATTCATAAGCTGATCTTCTGCGTGCATAAGCAATAGAGATATCTCAACTTTATCTCCAGAAGCTTCCCTTCGTACAAGTTCCATATGTGTTTTATGCCCAGCTATTAAATAGTTGTCAGATTCTTCAATCATTTTATCCAAATAATCAAAATCCTTATTTTCACATTTTTCGATTATCTCCATATATTTCGATTTAGCTGCACCTACATTAGATATTATTTCAAATGAAATCAACTCATTACTTTCCATAATTATTTTCCTCCACTATATTTTTCAAAGCTTCTCTTATAGAAGGCAGATTAAAATCTGCCTCTCCAAAGCTATGCTCACCTACAAAATATGAAGTTTTTGAATATGGAAACATAGAACAATCACTTTCGGAGTCTCCTATAGATATTATTTCTGCACTAGGATATAATTCCTTAAGAGTTTTACCTTTAGATACGCCTTTAGGAATTACTTCTAATGTCTTCTCTGAGGTTTTAATTGCATCAACATCATCAAAATTCTCCTCAATATACTTCCTAACATCATTTATTTCATCCCTATCTCCAATTAAAAGAAATAGTATTATAGGCTGATAGTAAATAACCTCTGTAAAATCCTCTAATATATTTGAAGAATCATAGAATTCTCTTGGAAAATCTGTCCCTCTATCACTATGCCAATATCTATTACTTATAGTATTCATTTCTACTCTAAGATCCTTTTTATTTATATATTTATATATATTAAGAGCTGTTTCTTTACTTAAAATTCTTCCTTTAATGCTGTAATTATCTTGTATTACAGCACCATTCTGAGAAATTCTATACTTTATATTTAAATCATACTTTTGAGCTATATGAATTATGTCATGATCTAATCTTCCTGTTACTACTACTACTTCATAACCATCTTCCTGTAGACTTTTAAGTAGGCTAAGGGTTTCCTGGCCTCCTATTATCTCATTTTTTTCATTAATTAACGTACCGTCCAAATCTAACGCTAAAACTTTAGTCATTTTCTACCATCCTTTGTTTATTTGTTATTGCCACAAAAGGCATATATATTAATACTGAAATTACCAAAATAATAATAGCAATTAATGCTGACATCATATGTCCACCTGTAGCAAAGAAAGCACTTAATACTGGTGGAGTAGTCCATGGGACTAATATATAAGTATGTGCCATCAACCCTATAGATGTTGCTAAGGTTCCTATAATAAGACCTATAAATGTAGATAAAATCATTGGAATTATTAGAATTGGATTCATTACAACTGGAAGTCCGAACATTATTGGCTCAGAAATATTAAATAATGCTGGTATAAATCCTATCTTAGCAATTTTCTTGTAATCCTCTCTACGAGATACTATAAAAATTGCAATAATAAGAGCAATCATATTTCCTGCACCTCCCATAAATGCAACCGAATCTAAGAAAGGCTTAGTCATAATTGCTTGTAAGGCTTGTCCAGATGATGCAGCTTCTGCATTTTGAGTTAGTGAAATAAGATAGATTGGTTCTAAAATAGGATTAAAAATAAAAGCAGAATGTATTCCTAATCCCCAAAGTAACATATAAAGTAAGTAAATGAGACCTAACCCCAAAGTAGAATTAACTACATTTGTAAAAGGTGTTTGTATAGATTTAAATATAAGATCATTTAATGGAAGGCCAAAGTAATTTGTAATCATCTTTAAAATTCCAAATATCAACAAAGTAATAATTACAGGGATTAACTTATTAAAAGATCTTGCAATAGATGGTGGTACACTATCTGGCATTTTTATAATTAGAACATCGATTTTTGATAATCCTCTTATAACCTCTACTGTAGCTATTGCAGCAATAAAAGCCATAAACATAGCAGCAGCACCAGTATAATAAGTATTTATATATTCTATTCCTAAATTCCCATCAAAAGTTATTGGCATTAATATGAAAAGTACTACAACTGCAATAGATGGTGTAATTGAAGTTTCAGACTTATAATACTCTGCTAATGATTTAGAAGTAGTAAATGTTAAAAGTATTGCCATTATAGACATAGTAGCAGGAACTATAGATGCTCCTAACTCTGTAAGTTTTGTAAATGGCATTCCAAAAAGTTTATTAGTAAAACCGTTTTCTCCAATAAACACATTATTTATAAGTATAAAGAAAGATCCTGCAATCATAATTGGAAGTATTGCTACAAAACCATCTCTTATTGCAGATAAATATCTATTAGATGCAAGTTTATTAGCTAAAGGAAGAAACATTTCCTCCATTTTATTCATAAATGTACTCATATTTTTAATACTCTCCTATCTTATTAATTTCATTAATAAATTTCTTAGTTATGACCTGTGGACGAGTTATAATAGAACCCACTACTACACTATAACAACCTAATTCAAGCACACGTCTTGCCTTTTCTGGAGTATCTATATTGCCTTCTGCAATAACTGGTTTTGAAACTGAATTAATAATATTTCTTATAAGTTCAAAATCATTATCATTTATATGAATACCTTTACTTTCCTCTGTATATCCTACTAAGGTAGTCCCTATAAAGTCAAAGCCTAATTTATTTGCATTAATAGCTTCCTCATAAGTGGAACAATCAGCCATAAGTAATATATCATTATATTTTTCTCTAATTTTTTCTATAAATACTTCTAAAGTAGTATTATCTGGCCTTAAACGATTAGTTGCATCCAAAGCTATAATATCTACTCCAGCTTCCATGAGTTCATCTACTTCTCTCATTGTTGGCGTAATATAAATATCACTATCTTCATAGTCTCTTTTAACTATTCCTATAATTGGAGTATCTACACTTCTTTTTATTTCTATTATGTCTTCCTTGGAGTTAGCCCTAATGCCTATGGCCCCTCCTTGTATTGCTGCTTTAGCCATTTTCCCCATAATAAATGAGGAATGGAGAGGCTCATCTTCTAAAGCCTGACAAGACACTATCAAACCTTTATTAATATTTTTCACATTCTCCCTCCTACCATATATAAAATAAAAAAGTACTTTTTCTTTAGTTAATTCTAAGTTAGCTTGTATTTATTTTCAATATATACAGAGCATTTAGAAAATACTTTCAACTTCCTATAAATAAATCTAATTTTTTTATTATAAACTGAGATAAAGTGAAAATAAATTCAAATCCAAATAAGTATATCTACCCTTTCTTTTTTATACCCCTATATTTATTAATTAATCATTTACTTATAACTAATGAGTATTTTTTACTCTTCTATTAAAACAAAAAAATTGCAGGAAATATAATTTCAAATTTCATCCCTGCAATCTTCTATATTATTTTTTCTTTATAATTAGTATTTCAATACTGGTAATTAATAAACCTATGAATCCAATAATTTCAAAAGATATATCTAAAGAAATTTTATCTCCTATAAATCCACATATAGGGAATAATATTATCATCATCATAGAGTAAAACATACTCTCTACAGAAATTATAGTTGCTCTTTGCTTGGAAGCTACCATAGAGTTTATTAACTTACTACTAATTGGCTGAAGTATTGATGTTAAAAAGCCTATGAAAAGAAAAATTAGTAATGATAGATTTTTAGTTACATTCCCCATAAATAGTATTAGAATACTTATTATCATAGATATGGATATCCAGCCTATACTCTTAAATTTTTCATATACTCTACTACTTAAAATTGCTCCTATAGATGAAAGTATTCCATTAACTAAAAATATAATAGATATATTTACTCTTGAATAGCCACCATCACTCAAAAACTTTTGACCATAGAAATATATTATGGCTGAAAATGTATATATTGTAGGAAAGAAAATTAATATATTTAAAAGCATCTTATTTTCTTTTACTATATTTATAGAGGTCTTAAAATGATTAATTACTGTAATTCTCTCTTCATGAGACTCTCTAATATCTACTTCTGTAAAATTAAAAGAAACTATCAAGGAAAATATTCCTATAATAATTGCTGTAATATAACTAATTGAAAAATTTATTTCAGAAAGAATCCCACCAATAAATACTGCTAATCCCTGTGAAACTTCTATAATTAAATTTATTTTTCCATTAATTTTTAAATACTCTTCTTCTCTTTTCAAAACTTTAAGACTATCATAGACTAATGCTTCTTCAGATCCAGAATTTAAGTTATATCCCCATGCAGATAATATAAATCCAATTGCAAATCCTAAAAAGGAATTAGAAAATAACATTATTATTGCAGATATTAAGGATGTTAATCTGCCAATTATCATAATTTTTCTTCTACCAAATAAATCAGCTAAGGCTCCTGTTGGAATTTCTGATAGAAATCCAGTTACATGAAATATCCCTTCAATCAATCCTATTTCAGCTAAGTTCATACCTTTATAACCTAGATATAATACCCAAATAGCAGATGTTATATCAAAGTATGAAAGAAATCTATATAAATACTCATTTTTAATATTTTTACTTATTTTATTCATTAAAATCAACTCCAATTTTTTACGTTTTTGGGCATAATAAAAGACCCTCTAGAAACAGATGGGTCTAATTGGAGTTACTACTTTTGCAAGTTAAGAAATAGAATCTTGCATTTTTACCTTAAAAAAGGTTATAGTAATCCAATTTTCTAAAATTGCAGCTGTTTTTGATTGTGCACTACTAGAAAATACTTCATATTTAAACCTTTTTACAGCAAATTCCATAATTCTATTTCTCCTTTCTTTTTCCAGATTAATATATATTCATAATAAATTATTTTCAAAAAAATTGCAATAGCTAAAAAAACGATAAAAAAACAGAGGTAGAAAGGCAGTATTAAATACCATATATCTTTTTCTGAATTTTTCGCCTATTATTTTACAAAATACACCATATAATTTTCATCATAATATTTATTATTTGATTTTATTGCATTTTTTTCTTTGCCATAAGTTATGAATTCTAATGTATTATATAAACCAATGGCTTTTGTATTACTACTTACTACAGCTAAACTTAATTGTTCTAATTCTTCCATAGTTTTTGCTATATTAATTAATTCAGTTAATAGTTTCTTAGCAATTCCTTTTCTTCTGTATTCAGGTATTATATACATTCCCCATATAGTTGCTTTATGTCTTAATTTAATCCTTGTTTCTCTATATAATCCAATTACACCTATTATTTTATTTTCATCATTAAAAGCTCCTAAAATAAAATTATTATTTATAGGCTTAATATAGTTATTATTGAATATTTCTATAAGGCTTTGTATTGGCTTCTTTATTTCTTCTTCATAAGTTGCTCCAAAGGCATCCCCATCTTCTCTTAAAGCCCTAAATCTTAATTCCCAAAACTCTCTTGCATTATCTTCAGTTAATCTTCTTATCTTCATAAATTCCTCCTACTTTATATTTAAATTATCAATATATTCTTTTGCTTCCTTAAGCCCTAAACCAGTATGCTCTCTATATTTCTTTATAGCCTTTATCTTTCCCTCATTTAAAATGATATCCTTCAATTCCTCATCAATATTTCTATAAAGTTCTATTCCAAAATGATTAACCAGCTTGTCTAAAGTTTTATTTAATTTCTTAACTTCTTCCCCTATTTGAGAAATATAAATTATCATAAATCCAACTATTATAAATAAAAATACACTACCTAATCCATCCATTATATTAACTTCCATCCTTTATTTAAGATTTAATTTCCCCTTAGATTTTAATATCAAATCAGAAACTATTATTGATAATAAATAACTTATAAGCGGTTCTTTTGTATCAAATATTACTACTCCTATCCAAAAAATAGCTATAGATAATAAAAATACCTCTATCAAATAATATTTGGGCCCTCTATATATAATCATTAATTTTCTCCTTAAATCTTCACTACTTTCTATTCTTATAAATCCTCATCTATATAAAGTTAGGCTACATTTTAAAATTAGATTCTTCTATCCATTTATCTAATGCATTTTTGCTAAAAATAAAATTTTCTCCTACTTTTGTATATGGAATTCCTGATTCTTTATTATTTAATATTTGCATTAGTCTATCTTGTGATATTCCTAAATATATTGATGCAGTGTCAACATTAAGAATACTTTTACTATCTTTATCATTAAGTGAAATATCTCTTATAGTAGTGCTAATATTATTAGCTCCTTGAAATAGTCCATCTCCTATGAATCTTCCCTTATTTTCAATTCCCTTTGAAATAATAGATGCAGCAATAACTATAGAAAGTGCTAAAGAAAAAATTGATATAGGTAAAAGTTTATCCTTTGACATTAATTATACCCCCTTAAATTTACTAATTATGATGATTCTCAAGTAACATTATACCATATATTGTAATTCTAGTTAAATTTTATACTAACTTCATTTATAGTTTTTATAGTACAATAATCTTAATCAAAAATAAGGAGGGATATAATTTGAGTTTGTACGATAAGAAATATCTATCTATAGTTAGAGATATCTTAGATAATGGGTATTACGATAATAATAGAACAGGAATGCCTACATATAAGCTACCACATCAAATTATGCAATTTAACTTACAAAAGGAATTTCCTATTCTAACCACTAAAAAGGTTGCATTTAAAACAGCTATAAAGGAAATGCTATGGATATATAGGGATCAATCCAATGATGTTACAAAGCTTCAAGAGCAAAATGTACACATTTGGGATGAATGGGTAGATGAAAATAACACAATCGGTAAAGCTTATGGATACCAAATAGCTAAATTTAATCAAGTTGATAAACTTATTGAAACTTTAAAAACTAATCCTCAAGACAGAAGAATGATAATGTCTATGTGGAACATCGAGGACTTACCAGAGATGACTTTACAGCCTTGTTGCTATCAAACTTTATGGGATGTAACTGATGGCCACCTAAACTGTATGTTAATCCAGCGTTCAAATGAGCGCCATTAAGTAGTAATACTTTTTGCAAACCCTGTTAAACGGGGAAAGTCCATTTTTATAGGATAATCCCGTGCTAAATATTTATATATCAAATATAAAGGGCTGATTACAAATGAAGAAATTTAAATGTTGTTCCAGCAACTATACTATATAGGATAAGATCTAAAAATTATCCTACATATGAATATTATGATATATAAATAAATGCCTAACGACTATCGAAAACATATTTAATATATTTAAAAGGATATTAGATATAAGTAAGTAGAGTACCCCTCAAGCTATCGGAGGTCACATTGACATGTGAGGTAACGGGAAAAGCAGGGAATCTATAAAATAACATTTTATAGATTATGATATAGTCTTTTCTGTATAGAAATATACAGCAGCTTTTCTAAATAAAGCGGATAAGGTGTAGCGAGCCTTATTGAAAATTTAGTCAGGAGACATACCACTAGGGGTTCCATTTAATACCAGTCAATATGCTGTACTTGTTCATTTAATAGCTCAAGTAACTAATCTTAAACCTGGATTATTTACTCATGTTATTAATAATGCTCATATTTATGAAAACCAAATTGAAGGGATGAAACTTCAACTTACTAGAGAAAATGAAGATTTTGAAGCTCCAAAGCTTTGGATAAACCCTGAAATTACTAACTTCTACGATTTCACTGTAGATGATATAAAACTAATAGATTACAAGCACCATGACCCTATTAAAATGGAGGTAAGTGTATAATGTTATCAATTATAGTTGCTGTAGCAAGCAATGATGTAATTGGTGGAGATAATCAGCTTCTATGGCATATCTCTAAGGACCTAAAGAGATTTAAGGAAATTACATCTGGTCATACTATAATTATGGGAAGAAAAACCTTTGAATCTTTACCAAAAGTCTTACCTAATAGGCATCATATTGTGATTACAAGAGATAAAGATTATAAAGTTGACTCAACTGAAGTTGAAGTAGTTAATGATATAAATTATATTATAGATAGATTTGAAAATTCTAATGAAGAAGCTTTTATTATCGGTGGTGGAGAAATATATAAATCTCTTTTACCTAAATCTGATAAACTTTATTTAACTAAGGTTTATAAAGATTTTAATGGAGATACTACCTTCCCTAAAATAAATCTTGAAGATTGGTTCATTGATTACGAATCTGAAATATTTATTAATGAAGCTGATAATTTAAAATTTAGTTTTATAGATTTAACAAGAAAATAAAAAGGAGATAGATATTATATTCTTTTCGACCTCACAGGCTCCAAGTCGCCAGAACATAATATCTATCTCCTCCAATACTGAAGGAAAGGAATTTATAAAAAATTATTCACAGGGTAATCTTTTTATAAATTCCTAAATATCAAAAAAGAAAACGAGGGTATTCCTAAAGGAATTCCCTCGCTTTCTTTGTCCTATTGTATGTTAATCCTATTGAAGAGTAACCTATAAATAATTATTTTTAAATTTCACATTTACATTAAAAAAACCCTTCTTGCAAGAAAGGCCTAAAATTAAACCGTGCACCTAGCTTCGACAGTAGTCTATAGACGTTACTATGTAGTTAGCTCTGACAAGATTTATCCATATCACACGCAGTAATCGCTTATCGCTGCTTCCTTCCGGACCTGACGAGGTTCACGCACTTACGTCGTATGGGACCTTGCCATCAACACCACTTGCATAGGCAGGCTCTACAGACTAAAGCCTAGGCTAGGAATTCAATCCTGCTATAGCGGATTGCAGGTTACAGGGCACCGCTAACTCCCCATCTAGCACGGCCATGGCGGAGAGAAGGGGATTTGAACCCCTGATAGAGTTTCCCCTATACACGCTTTCCAGGCGTGCTCCTTCGACCACTCGGACATCTCTCCATATTAAATTAATGAAAATAATTAATAACATAATTATTTTTAAATTTGCTTATAGTTACTTAATTTGAACTACTGCTATATATTATCATATACAAATAAATATTGCAACATTTAAAAGCTAAGGCCACCCAAATTAAAATTTAATATAACTTTATAAAGGCATAAAATTCACTTTAAACTATAAATAATATAAAAGGAATAATAAAAAATGTAGAATTAAAGAATAAACTTCTAAAGAAGTTTATAAAATCAGTACATCAATAATTCTACATTTCATATATATTTTTTATTAATATTATTTATGCTCTTTTCTTTTTAGTTACAAATATAATTAGCACTATTCCTAGAACTATTCCTATTAAGCTTACAATTTGAGCTGTTCTAAGACCCATAAACATTAAGCTATCTGTTCTTAATCCTTCAATGAAGAATCTTCCTATTGAATATAAAATCATATATCCACCAAGTACAATTCCATCTTTTCCATCTTTCTTTTTAAGAAGTATATAAACTAGAATTAAGCAAACTAATAAATTCCATAAAGACTCATATAAAAATGTTGGATGATAATAAATACCCTTTATCAACATACCCTTTTGTATAAATTCTGGGAACTTACTTATAAATTCTTGAGATACAGGCCCCCCATGAGCTTCTTGATTCATAAAATTTCCCCAACGACCTATAGCTTGTGCTAAAATAACCCCTGGCATTATTACATCTACATATTTTAGAAAATTAACTTTTCTATATCTAGCAAAGATATACCCTGACAATAATGCTGCTATAACACCACCATGAATAGCCATTCCACCATTTCTTATATTTATTACATCCATAAAAGAATGATAGTTTTGATATTCAAATGCAACATAATATAATCTTGCTCCTATAATTGATATAGGGAAAGTAATTAAAAAGGCATCTATTATTACATCGTAGTCAATATTTTTCTTCTTTGCTAGAAAATACATTAATAGCATAGCTGCTAAAACCCCAAATGATATTATTAATCCATACCATCTAATTTCTAAGCCAAAAACTTCAAAAGCTACTGGATTCATTTCGTTCCTCCTCTACAATTTGTTTTTTCTTCTATTTTTAAAAAATGATGTTAGTAAATCACTACATTTTTGATTATAACACCATTTTATATCAACTTGCCAATTAAATACATTGTAACCTAATAAATTTATTGTTGACCCACAAGCTCCCATGTCTTTATTGAATGTACCAATATATAATTTAGATATTCTGCTTTGTGCTATAGCTGCTGCGCACATTGGACAAGGTTCTAGGGTTACATACATATGGCAACCAGATAGCCTCCAATTATCTAACTTTTTACTTGCTTCTTCTATAGCTAAAATTTCAGCATGGGCAGTAGTAAGTTTCATCTCTTCTTTTAAATTGTGTTTTTGTGATATTATTTGTCCATCTTTAACTATTACTACTCCAACAGGGACTTCCCCCTTATAAAAAGCCTTTTCGGCCTCTCCTATTGCAAGATCCATGTAGTCCATAATACATTTCTCCTAAATAAAAAATTTTATAAAAAGGAGCTACTAAAGCAGCTCCAAATATACATTGGTGCTACAGCACCTTAAGTAAATATTCTAACCTTTTTAATTCTATTCTTATCAATATCTTCTACTATAAATCTAATATTATTAATCTTAACCTCTTCATTTGGTTCTGGAAATCTTCCTAATTCTCCAATAACTAAACCTCCTACAGAATCAAATTCTTCTGATTCCATAGTAACGCCTATTAAGTCTCCAATATAGTCTAACCTTGCACTACCATCAACTATATATTCATCTTCTTTAACAACTATTATGTTACTATCTCTTTCATCATCGTATTCATCCTCAATTTCTCCAACTACTTCTTCAATTAAGTCCTCAATAGTAACTATACCCACATTACCACCATATTCATCTAATACTACTGCAATATGATTTCTTGTTTTCTTCATTTCTTTAAATAATTCAGTTATCTTCTTAAACTCAAAAGTGTAGTAAGGTTCTCTCATATAATCTGATACTTTAAAGTTTTCTTCACATCCTGATGCCATTATTAAATCTTTAACATTAAGTATTCCTATAACATCATCTATGTTTTCATTATAAACTGGTAATCTTGAAAATTGCTCAGTTTTAATTATATTAATAACTTCTTCATAGGTAGCATTAACATCTACAGCTACTATATCTACCCTTTGAACCATTACATCCTTTACTTGAGAATCAGCAAACTCAAAAACATTAAATATCATTTCCTTCTCAACGCCTTCAAGTACTCCCTCTTCCTCACTAACCCCAACCATAGTTCTTAATTCTTCTTCTGTAATAAATGGTTCTGTAGCTTTAGGATCACCACCTAAAAGTCTTATAAAAATTCCAGATATAGCAGTAAATATTAATACTAAGGGTTTAAATACTTTAACTATAAAATTTATTGGTTTACTAACCATTAAAGATACCTTTTCAGAATTTTGCTTAGCTATAGATTTAGGCGTTATTTCACCAAATATAAGGACTAAAATAGTCATTATTACAGTAACCACACCTACACCACTTGGTCCAATAACCTTAACAGCAACTGATGTAGCAAGTGCTGATGCTCCAATGTTAACTATATTGTTTCCAATTAATATTGCTCCTAATAATTTGCTTGGGTCCTGAGATAATTTTTCAACTAATTTTGCTCCTCTAACTCCCTCATCCACCATATGTCTTATTCTAATTTTACTTAGTGCCATTAAGGCTGTTTCTGACATAGAGAAGAATCCTGACATTATTAATAATATTATCAATAATATTATCTGCCACGTGTAACTCTCCAAAATAATTCACTCTCCTAATGATAAATATATTTTATTATCTATTATATCATATATAAATTTCAAAATATTAGAACTAATAAAAATTGTATCCTTAAATTTATATTCTTCTACGCAATTTCATATTCTTCAACTACATTTTTTATCCATTTTCCTGACTTTAATCTACTTCTTTCAAATATAATTTTGATAAACTCTTCTGTACATATTAAGAAATATACTAATGTTACAGGAAAGCCTAAGAATATTGCTCCAATAAAGGAAATAGGTACAGCATAGAACCATACAGTTCCTAATTGGACTAGTGTTGAATAAAGAGTATCTCCGCCACCTCTAAAAATTCCAACAATCATAACTACATTATAGAATCTTATAGGACATATTAATGCCATAATTCTTAAAACTGTAACTGCGTCTTTAAAAGTATTTGCTTCAACATTAAATGGTCTAACAATTTGTGGTGCTAAAAGCCATACTGCTATTCCTATTATTAATCCTATTATAGGAGAAATTTTACCTATCTTATGTGAATAATCTACAGCAATATCTTCTTCATTAGCACCAATTTTATTCCCAACCATTATTGCAGCAGCTGATGCTAACCCTATACATAAGACCATAAACATATTATTTAATGTTGTTGCAATTTGCATTGTGGCAACAGCACTAGTTCCTATTTGTGCATAGGCTATTGAGTATGCTGTCATTCCTAGTGACCATAATAATTCATTAGCAATAACAGCAGTAGAAGTATTGAAATACACCTTGATAAAATTCATATCAAAAGAAAATAGTTCTTTTATCTTTGATGAAACAATATTATTTTTAACATAAATCATGAAAAATATATAAGTCATTTCTAAAGTTCTTGCAATAGTTGTTGCTAAAGCTGCCCCAACTACCCCCATTGGTTTTATTCCTAAGTTTCCAAATATAAATATCCAGTTTAAAAGTGCATTACAAATTACACCTATTAAGCTAGCGTACATAGGGATCTTAGGCTGTTCTGTACTTCTTAGTGCAGATGAAAATCCTTGAGTAAAATTTGTAAATAAAAAGCTAATAGCAATAACTCTTAAATACTGTGATCCAAGTTCAATAACTCTAGGATCTTTTGATAATATAGCCATTATTGAGCCTGATAATATAAAGGCTGCTCCTCCAAATATTATTGATGCAATTAAACCTATTGATATATCTAATCCAAGGACCTTCTTAATATTTATAACATCTTTCTTTCCCCAGTACTGTGACATAAACACACTAGCACCTGCATTTATGCCTGAAAGACATAACATAAATATAAAGAAATATTGATTTGCTAGTCCTACTGCTGCAATAACCTCCTCTCCTAATCTACCAATCATCAGATTATCTACAAGATTTAAAGATGATGTTATAAAGCTTTGAAAAGTTATTGGCAATGCTAAGGTAAGCATTGTAGTTATAAAAGTTTTATCCTTTAGTATTTTCTTCATTTTATCCTCCTGCATTTATTAGTACGAATACTTTTATTTAATACATAAAAAAAAGAGCAATGGGTAATTAGCTGCCCATCTGCTCTTAAATCATAAAATATTTTCTAATAATTCCCCTAGTTTGTCAACAATATTAAAACACTAAATTAAAGTAACAATATTTAATTAAGTAAAAAACTCGTAAACCTTGAATTATCTTGGTTTACGAGTTTTTTATTGGTATCCCCAACAGGGATCGAACCTGTATCTGTCCCTTAGGAGGGGACTGTTCTATCCATTGAACTATGGAGACTTAAGTACCAAATAAATTGTATAATAACATTTTCTTCATGTCAATATATAAAGTATGCATATGGAAAAACTCCTATGTTTTACTAACTCAATAGCTTAGATATTAAATCATAATAACCACTCCTTAAAGGGGTGGTTATTATTTTTTTAGTTATATATTAAATCTATTTTATTCTTTTACTAATGTTACTTCTACAGGAATTTCTTTTTCTACTGTTTCTCCTGCCATTAATTTTACTGCTGTTTCTACAGCTGTTGATCCCATTAAATCAGGTTGTTGAGCTACTGTTGCAGCCATTTTACCATCTTTAACTGCTGCCAAAGCATCATCAGTTGCATCAAAGCCTACTACTACTATATCTTTTCCATTAATTGCTTCTACAGCACCTAAAGCCATTTCATCATTATGTGCAAATACACCTACTATATCAGGATTAGCTTGTAGCATATTTTCCATAACTGTCATACCTTCTGAACGATTAAAGTTTGCAGTTTGTTTTGATACTACATTAAGTTTTGTGTCAGCTATTTCATGGAAGCCTTTACCACGATCTATTGCAGCACTTGTTCCAGGTACTCCTTCTAATTCAGCAACTTTAGCACCTTCTCCAACTAAGCTTAATAGATATTCTGTTGCCATTTTTGCACCTGCTACATTATCAGAAGCTATTGCACAATCAACATCTACACCATTTACGACACGGTCAACAGAAACTACTTTAATACCTTTTGCAATTGCATCTTTTACTGCAGGTGCTACTGCATCGGAATCTACAGGATTAACAATTAATACACTAATATTTTTTGAAATAAGATCTTCAATATCACTTGTTTGTTTTGCAGCATCATCTCCTGCATCTACAACAATTAATTCCACATTTTTTTCTTTTGCTTTTTCTTTAGCACCATCACTTAAAGTTACGAAGAAAGGATTGTTTAATGTTGATACTGAAAGACCTATACTTCCATTACCTTCTTTTGTTTCTGTACCACTGTCTTTTTCCCCGTCAACACTGACTGAACTACAAGCAGTTACAGACATCATCATTGCTGTTGCTAATGCAATACCAAGTAATTTTTTAATTTTCAGTTTCATATTTTTTCCCTCCTAATACTTTTACAACTCTACAAATTTTATTTTTATAAAAAGTGTGAGTTGATTTTTAAATTTTATTATATGTTATATTTTGTATAACCTAATTAATTTTGATTAACGTTTACGATCTGATAATACAGCAATTAGAATTACAACTCCTTTTACCACATCTTGATAGTAAGAAGATACACCAAGTATGTTTAACCCATTATTCAAAACAGCAATAATTAAAACACCTACAAATGTACCCCATATACGACCACGTCCTCCATTCATACTTGTTCCACCTAATGCTACTGCTGCGATTGCATCTAACTCATATCCTGACCCTAAAGTAGGTTGTGCTGATCCTAAACGAGATAGCAATATTAATCCTGCTAAAGCTGCCATACAACCAGAAATTGCATATGCTGCTAATTTTGTTTTATCGATATTTACTCCAGATAGTTTAGCTGATTTCCAGTTGCTACCTGTAGCATAAATACGTCGTCCAAATACTGTTTTTTCTAGTATAAATATAAATAATACGAAAATAGCAATAAATAGTATTACAGGAACAGGTATTCCAAATATACTTCCCTTTCCAATAAATTTTAGTAAAAAACTATCTCCTAAATTAGAAATAGGTTTACCATCCATAAAAATCATTGTAGCTCCACGAAATACTGTCATAGTAATTAAAGTTGCAATAAATGGTTGTAAACGCCCTTTTGTTATTAAAACACCACTTATTAAACCAAAGCCTGTACCAATTATTAATGCAAGAAGTATTGCTAATCCTACAGGCATTCCATTTGCAATAAATTTTGCACATAATGCTGTAGATAGAGCTAAAACAGAACCTACTGATAAGTCAATTCCGCCAGTCAATATAACAAAAGTCATACCAAAGGCAATAAGTCCATTTATTGAAGATTGTCTTAGTAATGATAAGAAGTTTCCTACAGTTCTAAATTCGGGACTTATAATACTAATAACTACTATTAATAAAATCAACGCAATTAAAGCCCCTAAATCTTGTACATAATTAATTAATTTCTTATTATTCATTTAGTTTTCCTCCTGTCGCTAAAGTCATAATATTTTCTTGATTAGCTTTTTCTTTTGGTAAAATCCCAGTTATTTTACCTTCTCTTACAACCATTATACGATCAGACATCCCCAATACTTCAGGGAGTTCAGAAGACACCATTATAATTGCAACTCCAGTTGCTGCTAATTTATTAATAATGTTATAAATATCTTTCTTGGCACCAATATCTACTCCCCTAGTAGGTTCATCTAAAATAAGAACCTTAGGGTCTGTATCAATCCATTTAGCAAATACAACTTTTTGCTGATTACCACCACTTAACTTATTACACTCATGTGATGGTCCAAAGCATTTAATGTGTAATTCTTCAATAGCTTCTTTAACTAAATCATTCTCTGTTTTTTTCATGAGAACACCATTTTTAGATATTCTCCCTAAGTTTGCTATAGAAATATTTTTCATAATGCTATCTTCAAGCATTAATCCTTCTGATTTTCTATCTTCAGTAATAAATCCAATTCCATTTTTCATTGCATCACGAGGATTCTTATTTACTATTTCCATTCCATCAATAAAAACTTTCCCTGTTACATTAGGCATATCTCCAAAGATAGCCTTCATAATTTCAGTTCTACCAGCTCCCATTAAACCTGATACACCAAGGACTTCACCTGCACGAACTTGAAATGATATATTATTGAATACTCCAGGGCAATTGAAATCCTTTACTTCAAATACTACAGCTCCTATTTTTGCATTTCTTTCTGGATAACGTTCACCAATTTCACGTCCTATCATCATTTTAACCAAATCATTCATATCAGTATCAGTAATTTTCTTTGTTGCAATATATTCACCATCTCTAAGAACTGTAATACTATCACATAATTCAAATATCTCTTCCATACGATGTGAAATATAAATAATAGAAACGCCTTTTTCTCTTAAGTTCCTAATAATCTGAAATAGTACTTTTGTTTCATTTTGTGTTAAAGCTGCTGTAGGTTCATCCATTATAATAACTTTTGCATCTATCATTAAGGCTTTTGCTATTTCAATCATCTGTTGTTGACCAACTGATAGCCTGTCCATTCTAGTACTAGGATTAATATTAACACCAAGTCTATCTAATACTTTCTTTGCTTCATCACGCATAGATTTCTTGTCACAAACTCCAAACTTATTTGTTATTTCCTTTCCCATAAACATATTTTCTTCTACAGTTAAATCAAACAATACATTTAATTCTTGATGAATAAATACAATACCAGCATTTTCTGCTTCCTTGGGGTTTTTGTAACATACTTCCTTTCCATCTACAATAACAGTACCCTCATCTCTTGTATAAACACCTGTAAGAATCTTCATAAGAGTTGATTTACCAGCACCATTTTCACCTACTAAAGCATGAACTTCTCCATTATCCAATAAAAAACCAGCATTTTTCAGAACCTTATTACCACCAAAAGCTTTATTAATTCCACGCATTTCAATCTGCATAATTTCCCCTCCTTATTTAGAAGATACAACCAGATTGTAAAATAATATTGGCATAAGGAGTTGTTTCTCCTGTACGAATTACTGCCTTGCATTCTTTTGTAAGTAGCTTAAGTTCCACATGAGAAACATATTCTATTTCTGGTTTAATATCTAATTTAGAAAAATAATCTTCTATCTCTGATAATATTTTTGGATTATTTATTTTTATTTCTTCTGCCAAAATTATTTTTTCAATTTTCATGTCACTAGCAACTTCTTTTAAAACATCCATAAAAGCTGGATTACCTAATTTAAATGCTAAATCTATACGCTCAGTTTCATTAGGAATTGGCAACCCACAATCGCCAATGCAAATTCTATCAGTATGTCCCATATAAGATAAAACACGAGAAATATCACTATTTATAATTCCATTTACTTTCATAAATATTACCTCCCAAGTTCCTTATTTACCTCTTCTCTTGTAGGCATTCCAGCCTGTGCACCAAATTTTTCAATAGATAAACTTGCTGCTGTATTTGCAAATAACAATGCATTCTTTATATCTAATCCCCTACAAATTTCCACAGAAAAGGCACCATTTAATGTATCTCCTGCCCCTGTGGTATCTACTACATGTGCAAGTCTTGGAGGGATTTTCAGAATTTCACCAGACTTTAAAGCAGTAGAAACTCCTCTTGATCCTTGGGTTATAACTAACTTTTCAGGATATCTTTTCAATAATTCTTCTGTAGTTTGATTGTCTCCAAAAATAATAGCTGCTTCATGTTCATTAGGAGTTAAGTATGTTACTTTCTCTATAATATCCATAGGTACAGGTGAAGCTGGTGCAGGATTTAAAACTACAGGAATATTTTTTTCTGCACAAAATTCTATAACATAATGAACTGTTTCCAATGGGATTTCATGCTGTAAAACAACCATATCATAGTTTTCCAAAACATCTTTAATGCTATCTATATACCTCTTATCAACTTTACCATTTGCTCCTGGAACAACTACTATTGTATTGTCATTTTCACCAACTGTAATCATAGCAATTCCTGTAGGAACACCTTCTAGAACTTTAATGTAGTTAGTATTTACTCCTAAATTCTTTAAATTCTCTATCATTTTTTGCCCATTACTATCGCTACCTACGCATCCAAACATAGTAACATCCTCTCCAAGCTTAGCCATAGCAACTGCTTGATTAGCACCTTTCCCACCAGGAATATAACTTAGTGTGTCCCCTTGAATAGTCTCCCCTCTTGATGGAATTCTTCTTGCTGTAACAGTCATATCCATATTGATACTCCCTACTACTGCAAATTTCATTTTATTTGCTCCTTTCCGTTTTGTAGTTTGACGTTCTATTAATCTAACATCGAAAATATTTTCTTTATCAAATTCTTCCCCTCTAATATTTTTCATAATAATTTGCACAGCTAATGTGCCCATATCCTTTATTGGTTGGCATATAGTTGTAATTTCTGGTGTAAATATTGAACTAAGTTTAATATTATCGAATCCAATTATTTGTACCATACCAGGTACTCTATATCCTGCTTCCATTAAAACCTTATATGTTGAAATAGCAACCATATCATTACATGCAACAATACCATCTACATCTGGATATTTTTCAATTAATTCTCTGGCAGCTTTTAGCCCCTCTTCATAATCATATTTGCAGTCAACATATTGTTCTTTTATATTATATTTTCTACAAATATCCCTATATCCCTTATATCTTTGTTTACCGCTATCATATTCCATTTCATTTCTAATACATACAATATTTTTACAACCGCAATTTAATAAATGCTCAGTAGCAATTTTCCCACCCTTATAATTATCTGATTGAATATTTGCTATTTCTCCTAATCCTAGCAACTTCCGATCAACCATAACAATAGGAATATTAAAATTACTAATTACATTATTGGTAACTAATTCACTATTTGTCATAATAATAATTCCATCTGCATTTATTTGATTTAGCATTTGAATATTCATCATTTCTTTATCTGTGTTATTATTAGAATTACACAGTAGAATTTTATATCCATTACAATAAGCTTCCTCTTCAATTGATTTCGCTAATTCGCTGAAAAAAGGATTTTCAATATTAGGTATTATAACCCCTATAATTTTAGATGTTTTCTTTAATAATGCTCTTGCTAACTCGTTAGGTCTGAAACCGATTTCTTCTATTGCATCAAGTACTCTTTGCCTTTTTTTCTCATCAACATTAGCGGTACCATTCATAACACGAGATACCGTAGATGGAGAGACACCAGCTATTTCAGCTACCTTTTTAATACTTCCCATGGATACCTCCATTTCTTCCTCTTCTCACACTCTTTGAAAAGCTTTTCAAGTATATATTAATTATATTCCTTTAAATTTTTACTGTCAACATCATTTTCTGAATATTCTGTGTATTATAACATTTAAAAAGTATTGAAAATATGCTTTTCTCAATACTTTTATAATGTATATAATTTTTTCTATGCTATATTACTAATTGCTACACCATTTGATTTTACTTTTATATCTAATATCAATTCTTCTATATAATTCATATTTAATATTTTAACTGAAACAACTATTTCATGCTCTTTATATACCCCATCAATACCATCTAATTCTTTTATACTTAGTAGTTCTATTTCTCTTATTAGAAACTTAACTTCTTTTCCATACATTGGTGCTAAATGTATTTCTATATGAGGGTTTATTAGGTTTAAAATTAGATTTTTATTAATATCTATGTTGTTTTTTATTGTTTTTACTTGACTATTAATTCCCTTTTCTTTTAATTCCTTTTCATCATATATTTCTATATTTATATAATTTTTTAATTTCCCAAAAATTTCTACCTTGTAAAAGTCATCATAGATCGAGTTAAATTTTATGAATATTTCAGATTCATATAAATACTTATTTTCCTTTAGAAATTTTTCTTCAGCTTTTATTATAGAGTTAATCATTAGTGGAAGCCCTTTTCTTATTAGTTTATCCTTTTCCTTTGCTCTTTCATAACCATTCTTATTTGAAACTACATTTACTTGAAAGAAAAGCATATATTTTTCCTTTTCACAACACCATCTTCCACATAGTCCTTCACCTTTATATATGTTCTTACTTTTATTCTCATCCTTATTTATATTTACTGTAATTTTGTTTGAAGATCTTAAATAATTAACTTCATAACATCTTGGTATTATTGGACCATTATCTAATATATCATCTAACTTCTCTACAATTAATTTATAGGGACTTGCCTTATTCAAAACTAACACCTCTACTTACTAATAATTTACAATATATGTTTTCTAAATTAAAATGTGCATCTATGTAACATCACTCATAGCAGAATATTCTTTGAATTTATTATAAAATAAGGAATTTATAAAAGAATTTTTAATTAACTTTTATATACTTAGACTTTGTTATATACTTTATTTATGTACTTATTTATATTATCGAAAGGATTTGATTTGCATGCTTAGATCTATTGTTTGGTATATAGTATTCTTTGGCACACTTATTTTAAGCATTCCTGCTATGATAAGAACTAAGATGCTTACAAAAAAAGGACTAGAAGAAAAAAGAGATGAAGTTGTTTATAAAACTACTACTACTTGGGCAAAAATCTTATTAAAGGTTGCTGGAGTTAAAGTAACAGTACATGGATTAGAAAATATTCCAAAAGATAAAAATGTATTATATATAGGTAACCATCAAGGTAACTTTGATATTCCAATATATATGAGTAAGATTCCTGGACTAAAGGGATTTGTATCTAAAATCGAAGTTAAAAAAATTCCTGGAGTTAGAACTTGGATGGAATATATGTATTGCGTATTTATGGATAGAAGTAGCATAAGAAAATCTGGAGAAGCTATTATTGAAGGTATTAAAATTTTAAAAAAAGGACATTCATTAGTAATATTCCCAGAAGGAACTAGAAGTAAAGGCGATAATATGGGGGAATTTAAGGCAGGTAGCTTTAAACTTGCAACTAAATCTAAAGTACCTATAGTTCCAGTTACTATGAGTGGATCTTATAAGATAATGGAAGCTAATAAAAAGAAATGGATGGTTAAGCCTACTAATGTTGATTTATACATACATCCTGCAATAGAAACATCGAACTTAACTAAAGAAGAACAAGATACACTTAATTCAAAGGTTTATGAAATAATAAAAAGTAAACTACCACAAGACTAAGAAATTAAGAATGTAGAATGTAAAATGTAGAATTTAGGAGGAAACTCCTTGCGGAGTTTCTAAAATTAAGATATGGTTAGTAATTTGTACAAACACTAACCATATTTTAATTCCTTAATTCCTTAATTCTTTAATTCTTTCATTTTTCATTCTTTCATTATTATGTTTTTTTCGAAGTTAATAAGTATTTCCTGAATATCTGTATGACTTCCAGCGTAGCCTAGTAGTTTTTTATTTTTACCTATTACTCTATGGCAAGGAATAATTATTGGTATTGGATTTGCCTTGTTTGCTTGACCTATAGCTCTAACGGCCTTTTCACTTCCTACAGCTTTGGCTATATCACTATAGCTCCTAACCTCTCCATATGGAATTTTTAATAACTCCATCCACACTTTCTTCCTAAAGTCGGTTCCTTCTATATCAAAGGTTAAATTAAACTCTTTTCTACTTCCAGAAAAGAATTCCATTATCTGATTAATTTCCTCTTGGCACTTATCCTTACTTTCTATTAATTCATATTTATTATTTAGAGCTTCAAAGTTTTCTTTTATTATTTCAACACTTCTTAGACCTTTTTCACTTTTTATAATAAAGATACTTCCTATAATAGTTTCTAATTCATAAAAGTATAATTTTTCATTATTATTTTGCATTATTCGACTCCTTAAAAGGTTTTCTTTTTGCTTTTTCAATAAATATTATAAAATTACTTATTTTTCTAATAAATAATACGAGCATATTTTTTAAATATAGTGTATAATAAATTAGTTAATATAAAATGAATTTTATGATTAATTGTATATTATTTTAAATAAATGAAGAAATGACTGTGAATGAATGAAATTAAATTTAGTAGCTTAGGATAAATGTCGGATAATATAACCTATACTAAATTAGTTAATATAAAATAATCGATTATGATTAATTATATATTATTTTAAATAAAGAGAAAGAGGATTTTAGATGAATGAAATTAAATTTAGTGACTTAGGGCTTAAGGATACCCTTTTAAAATCTATTGAAGAATTAGGTTTTGAAAAACCATCCCAAATACAAGCAGAAGCAATACCTGTTGCAATTGAAGGGTATGACCTTATAGGGCAAGCTCAAACTGGAACTGGTAAGACAGCAGCTTTTGGTTGTGGAATCATTAACCATATTACAAAAAAGGATGGACTTAGTGCAATAATCTTAGCTCCAACAAGAGAATTAGCAATACAAGTTAATGATGAACTTAAAAGATTATCAAAATATGATGAGTTATCAATTCTTCCTGTATATGGTGGAGACCCAATAACCAATCAAATAAGAAATTTAAAAAGAGGAGTAAACATAGTAGTTGGTACTCCTGGTAGAGTGTTAGACCATATTAAAAGAGGAACTATAGATTTAAATAAGATTAAGTTCTTAGTTTTAGATGAAGCTGATGAAATGTTAAATATGGGCTTTATAGATGATTTAGAAGATATAATAAAGAAATTACCTGAAAATAGGCAAACTTTATTATTCTCAGCTACAATGCCAGAACAAATTAAGAAGTTAGCAAAAAGATACATGAAACCAGATGCTAAACATATAGCAATAAAGAAAACTTCAATGACTGTTTCTACCATAAGCCAAAGCTTCTTTGAAGTATCTCATAAAACAAGATTTGAAGCACTTTGTAGAGTTTTAGACTTTGATACACCTTCTTCAGCTATAATATTCTGTAGAACTAAAAAGGGCGTTGATGAATTAGTAGAAGGAATGCAATCTAGAGGCTATGTAGTAGAGGGAATGCACGGAGATATGTCACAAGTACATAGATTAAGAACTTTAAAGAAATTCAAAGAAGGTTCATTAAACTATCTAGTTGCTACTGATGTTGCTGCAAGAGGAATAGATGTAGAAGGAATATCTCACGTTATAAATTATGATTTACCTCAAGACGTTGAAAGTTATGTTCATAGAATAGGTAGAACAGGAAGAGCTAATAGAAAAGGAATAGCTTATTCATTAGTTTCTCCAAAGGAATATTCTATGCTTAAACAAATAAAATTAGTAACTAAGGGAGATATATCTAGAAAGTCTATCCCAACAGTTAACGAAATATTTGATAGTAAATCTGATAGTATATTAGATGATGTTTCAAATACTATTAATGATTCAGATTACTCAAAATTCATTCCAATAGCTAAAGAATTATCTGAGAAATTTGATAATGTTGACCTTATTGCAGCATTAATTAAGAATCAATTTAATAGTGATTTACTTGATAACTATTCTTCTAACGTATTAGAAGCACCTAAGTCAGAAGATGTACGTTTATTCTTATCTATCGGTAGAAGAGATGGAATTACTCCTAAATCTTTAGTAAACTTTATAAAGGATACTGCTAGAATAAGAGCAACATCTATTGGAGATATAGATATTTTAGAAAACTTCTCCTTTGTAAATATAGCTCCAGATGTTAAAGATAAGGTTATTGATAAATGTATGGGCCTTAAAGTTAACAAGAGAAAAGTTAACATTGAAGTTGCAAATAGAAATAAAAAAAGAAAATAATATTTAAAATATAATAATTTTAAATAAAAAGAAGATGTAACAATAATTTTTGTAACATCTTCTTTTATTTTTACTTACATTTCTTTTTTATACCATCATAAAGGTATCTAATATACTCTGTATCTACATTATCTTTTTCTAGCATTTTTATTCTATTTTCTACCTTACTTAAAGCTTCTTTAGCCTCTTCAAAATCCTTTTGGCGAATACATGAACTTGAATATTCTAATAAATAATCTATTTTTAGTACTAATTCTGCCAAATCTTCTCTCTCATCATTAACTAAATCCACTAATAAAGAATAAATCTTTGGAGAGGTATCCTTCCTTACACTACTAAGTAAATCATTATTCTTACTAGTTTTTCTACTCATTTTATCACCTTCTTCGTTAACTTTATTATTTATATTAATTTATATCATATTTTTATAATATACCCAATACATTTTAATGTATAGATGATTAGGAGGTATTTATTAAATGCAAAAATATGTATGCGTTCCATGTACTTATGTCTATGATCCTGAATACGGAGATCCAGAAAACGGAATAGATCCAGATACTCCATTTGAGGACTTACCTGATGATTGGGTTTGCCCTGTTTGTGGAGCTACAAAGGACGAATTCGAACTTTTAGAGGATTAAAAACAGAAATACATATTATTACTTTTATTTATAGGATAATATGTATTTCTCGTTTTATTTATTAAATTTTCCTGGGAAATATACAAATTTATCATAACTAACTAATAAATTATCAAAAGTATTAGATGCTAAAACTAAAGTATCATCCTTTTTAACTTCATAAAGATAATGCTAGCTACAAAGGTAAACTTCATTTGTAGCTAGCATTATTTTTTCTCTTACTTTTAAAAGAAATATTTAATTACTTAATCTTATCATATTTTATCGGTTCTTCTGATCCAGAAACTATTTCTCCATTCTTTCTGAATATTTCTGTTACATGCATCTTTCCATCATATACTTTTTCTACTGCTGTAAATGTTACTTCAGGTGAAAATTCACTTTCACTTTCTGCTAAAAAATATTCTTCTTTTTCTTCAAACACTATTGGAGTAAATTTCTTAGATAACTCTAACTTATCATAATCTATTACCAATTCATCATTTGAGTTTATAAAATCATTATAGTCTATGTAATTTGGTAATTCATAAGAAGTTAACACTACATTTTTATCTTCATTTAATGTGTATAAAAATAAATGATGTAATGCTGTTTCATGTTCCCCATGTTTATAATAAGTTTCATCTATAGTAAAGTATCCATTAAAATCCTTTGGCAAATTTTTTATTTTATCATTACATATACCAACTATATGCTTTGCTACAGGGGTTCTAACTTCTCCAGTTGCTTCTTCTTCATCTTTTAATTGTTTTTCATTGTTAAAGTATCCAGATATATATTTCATAAATCTTTGTAACTTTTCCACTATAATCACCTCTTTTTCCCTTACCTTTAATTATACCACTATTATCCAATATAACACTTCCGCTAAATTGCAAAAATACGTCAAAAAAAGTAATTAGGAATGATTATCCCTATCAATATTCTTTATTCATATTTTTTATATTAATTACAAAAAATTTTATATCATCCATTAGTAATAGCATCAATAGTAATTTGCATCTTTTTACTTAACTCTTCATCCTTTAATAAAGCCATGGAAATTAAATCCAATAAGTACATAGCTGAAAATTGACTGTTAATAAACTTCTTTTTATTAACGAATCTAGGATTATAAACTATAAGTTCTATATCTGAATATTTACTCATACTACTTTCCTCAAAGCTAGTTATAGAAACTGTTTTTGCTCCATTTTTCTGTGAATTCTTTAATGAAAGTACTACTTCATTAGTTTCTCCTGATATAGATATACCTATTACTAAATCTTCCTCTTTTACGATAGAACTATTAATTATCATCATATGTGAGTCTGTAATACAGTGAACATTAAAGCCCATTCTTAATAATCTTTGCATCATTTCTGTAGCTGTTAATCCTGAACTTCCTACACCATAAATGTATATATTTTTAGCATTTTTAAGCTCATTAACTATATTGAAAATGGCTTCTTTATCTATTAGCATTTTAGTTCTTTCTATAACTTCATTATAATAATGATAAGCATAAGAAAAAATTTCATCTTCATCTTCGAATATTATCTTTTCTATTCTATTTGAGCCTAGCTTTATCTTCATATCAACAAAACTATCACAACCTATCTTTTTAGCAAATCTAGTTATTGTTGCACCTGAAGTCCCTGTTTCATTAGCTAAATCTGTAATATTTATATTTTTTATATTTTCACCATACTGCATTATATAATCAGCAATTGCCTTTTCCTTATCAGAAAAACTATTATATATCCTTCGGATTTCACTTAATATATCCACTTTACTCCCCCACTATACTATAAATTAATATAAGCTATTATTAGAATATCACTAATCTAAACTAATTAAAAGAGGTGCTTTAAATGGAATAACTCCCAAATATCAGAATATAATACCTAATACTTGGGAGTTATTAACTAAAATTTTAATAAATTAAATTGCTTTTAGAATTTCATCGCTGAATTTTTTTGTAATTAATTGTGGTCTTGTTATTGCACTTCCCACTACAACAGCATAAGCACCTTTTTCTAAAGCTAATCTAGCCTTTTCTGGAGTATCGAAATTACCTTCTGCTATAATATCAGCCTTACATTCCTTTATTAAAGCTTCTAAAACTTCAAAATTATTCATTCCTTTAGAATGCTCTGTATAACCCACTAAAGTAGTACCTATATACTTAAATCCAAGTTTATCAGCTCTTAAGCCCTCTTCTACAGTAGATATATCTGCCATAAAACTTTGATTTGGATATTTTTTAAATATTTCCTTTAAAAATTCTTCATCTTGATTCATAGTAGCATCTATAGCTATTACATCAACACCTGAATTAACAAGTAAATCTACTTCCTTCATTGTTGGTGTTATGTAAGGCTTAATGTTATCATAATTAATTTTTATTATGCCTATTACAGGTAAATCTACTTCTTTTTTTATAGCCATTATATCTTCAATACTATTTGCTCTTATACCATTAGCACCGCCTTCTTTAGCGGCTACAGCCATTCTACTCATTATATAAGAACTGTGTAATGGCTCATTTTCTAGTGCTTGACATGATACAATTAATCCTCTGTTCATTTCCTTCATTGTTTCTAATCTCTCCCTATAATTTCATTTATTTTTTGCTTTATTGGGTCTGCCTTAGCTCCAAATATAGCTTGTACTCCTCCTTTCACTTCTAAGACTGCAGTAGCTCCTAAAGATTTAATTTTATCTTTATCTACTTTACTTACATCTTTAACTGATACTCTTAATCTTGTAATACAAGCATCTACATCTTCTAAATTTTCTTCTCCACCAAGTGCAACTAACACTTTCTCTGCAACTTCATTTAAGCTATCTTTAGTTATAACCTTAACTTCTTCATCTTCTGTTTCTCTTCCTGGTGTCATAACATTAAATTTAGTGATTAAGAATCTAAATACGAAATAATATAGTGCAAACCATATTGCTCCAACTAATAATACATATATCCAATTTGTTTTAGCATTTCCTTGAAGTATTCCAAATAAAGTGAAATCTATTAATCCTCCTGAGAATGTATTACCAATTGATATATTTAATATATCTGCAATAAAGAAGGATACCCCATCAAAGAATGCATGAACTACATATAACCATGGTGCAACAAATAAGAACATAAATTCAATTGGTTCTGTAATACCAGTAATAAATGAAGTTATTGCAGCTCCTAAAAATAATCCTCCAACTAAATTTCTCTTTGCTTTAGGTACACAGTGATACATAGCTAAACATGCTCCTGGTAAACCAAACATCATTGTGGCAAAACGTCCTGCAAAGAATCTAGTTCCTTCTGTAAATAATCCTACATGATTTGGATCTGCTAATTGTGCAAAGAATATATTTTGTGCTCCTACAATTGTTTGACCTGCAACTACTTCAACTCCACCTAACTCTGTATACCAGAATAGTGGGTATATCATATGATGTAAACCAACTGCTCCTGTTAATCTTAATAAGAATCCATAAAGGAATGTTCCTATTGCTCCTAATCCTGCTATTCCATTCCCTGCTGATACTAACCACCCTTGGAATGTTGGCCATATTAAGAAGAATATTGCTCCTATGAATATTGCTGCAAAAGAAGATACTATTGGTACGAATCTTGATCCACCAAAGAATCCTAAAACTGCTGGCAATTGAATATTTCCATATTTGTTATGTAAATATGCTACTGTTAAACCTATTACTATTGATCCAACAACACCTGTATCTATTGATTCAACGGCTGGATTAAATGCTGTAATCATTCCACTAATGGAAGCATTCATAACTAAGAATGCTACTGCACCTGCAAGTCCTGCAGTACCCTTATCCTTTTTAGCTAATCCTACAGAAAGACCAATACACATAATAAGTGATAAGTTAGCAAAAACAACATTTCCTGCTGAAGACATAATTGAGAATATACCTTGTAACCAAGAAATATTTAAAAATGGATATGCTGCAACTGTATTAGGATTTGATAAAGCTCCCCCAATACCTAGTAATAAACCAGCTGCTGGTAATATTGCTATTGGCAGCATAAATGATTTACCTATTTTTTGTAACTGTTTAAACAATATAATTCCCCCTTTTGTAAAATCATTTTCATAATTGTTTCTTCATAAAAATATTTTTCTTTTGAATACATTTTCATAATATCACGAAAAAGTTTTTTATTCAATATATTTCATTAAAATTTTTTTCACAATTCTTAAAATTAAAAAAGTATTGTAAAATCATTTATTAGCTTTACAATACTTCTATATTTTTAAATATTTTAAAAGATATCTTTATAGTTACATAGTTTAATTTTATTTTCTTCTATATAATCCATTAATTCTTTAGATGTTAAAACCCTTAACTCCTCTATTCTTTTTAAGTTATATGAACTATTTTCCATAATAAAACTATCTAAATAGGCTGGGTGAGTCATAGTCTCTAAAATTTCATTCTTATTTATATCTAATTTTTTAAATCCATCAATGCTAACTGTTTTGTCATAGAAAAATCCACTGTAGGGAATTACTTTATCATAATCTAATTTATACAATAAACCTCCTCTAATTGGTAAATCATATTCCTTAATTAGTTTTTCTATAATTGGCTTAAGAGATTTTAATGTATGAACATGATGATGAGAGTCCAAATGAGTTATTTCTATACCATTATTAATAACTTTTTGTATTTGAGCTGAAAATTCATCATATACCTCTTCAATATCAAAGTTATTTTCAATCAAATCATCACTTATTCTTTTATAGAAAAAACCCTTTTCATCTACTATTGTTTTATGAGTACTTAGCACTGGTTTATAAGCTGATAAGGTTAAATGAACTCCGCATCCAAGTTCCTTTAAACCACTCCAAGATTTTAAAAGCTCCACAGCATGATCAAATGCTGGCATTCCAGCCATTATTGAAGTACTTCTTACTACTCCATTCTTGTATGCATCTATTATTCCATAGTTAACCCCATTACTAAATCCAAAATCATCAGCATTTACTATTAACTTCATAACCCTTTCCTCCCATACTTTAATGAAAAACATATTTATAATACTTTTCTTAATGATTATAACACTTGTACTTATTGAATATTTTCAAATTTTAAAATATCATTTGATTTTTATGTGAGTTCTAAATAGAACTTAATGAATAAACCATTAGTTTATTTCTAATGCTAATAAATATAAATAATTTTTTTGCGAGGTAAATACATATGAAAAAAGTTCTAAAATTTTATTCTATATTTATTTTATTGATACTTTGTTTATTAATGAATATAAATTACTTTCCTAAAGCTTTATCAGAATTAAACTTACTAGAAAATTCCCCTAATAACAACACATTGCCACATCACTTTAGAATGTCTTCCAATTATAAATCTATCATAAAAGATGATAATATTAATCTCAAAGGTCTTGATAAATTAAATATATCAGGAAGTGCACAGTTTTCAGATTCAGGGCTTTCCTTAATAAAAGATGCTATTGATAAAAACTTTTCTATAATAGATATCGATTTAAGGCAAGAATCTCATGGATTTATAAATGGAATAGCTATTAGCTTTGAAAATGAAAAAAATAATGCTACTATGGGATTAAATTTATCCGAAGTTTTATCTACTGAAAATAAACTACTAAGCGCTATTAAAATTGGAAACCCAATTACTTTCTATAATACAAAGGAAACTATAGTTCCTAAATCTATTCAAAATGAATTACAAGTTGCCAACTCAAAAGAAATTTCATATATTCGCATTCCTGTAACAGATGGTGGAATTCCTAATGATGATATGGTTAATTATTTTATTAATTTTGTTAAAAATCAACCAAAAGATTCATGGCTTCACTTTCACTGTAAAGAAGGAGTAGGGAGAACTACTACTTTTATGATAATGTACGATATTATGAAAAATTATAAAGATGTTAGCTTAAATGACATTATAAAGCGTCAATTATCCTTATCAGGTATGAGTGAGAAAAGTGAAAAAGACTTCTATAAAGGAAAGCATTTTGAATTCTTAAAGGAATTTTATAATAGCTTTACTAATAAATCAGATTCACCTACCAGTAATAATGCTTTAGATAACTGTTTAAGTTATTATTATATTAAAAACTCTATTATCCCTAAGCATTTATATGTTATTTCTGAAGCTAATATGAGTAAAGAAGAGCAGACTATGATTTCTGCTCTTCAAGGAATTATATCAACAAAATCTAACTCACAAATTTATATTCTTAGCAAAAATGAACCAGACTATAAAATATGGCTAGCTGATTTAAATAAAAATTATAATATTAGTTATGAAAACATATCTGATCCTTGGAAGCTTCTAAATATGTTTAAATACACTATTGCAGGCTATATAATATACTGTAATTCTAATCTATCATCTATAAATAATTCTTGTTCACTGGCTTCATTAAAAGATGCATTACCCATAGAAGAATCTCTGGAATCTAAAGTAAACAGTTTGGGTATAAATACATTGATTGAAGATTGTAGAAATACCAATTCTTATTGGGCATATGAAAATCTATGGAACTCTGGGTTAAATCATTCTACAGTTATTCAATTATCACCTGATAAGTCCATTGCTTTGAGGGATTATGCAATAATGTCTAAATCACTGATATTTTATGAAGATAATATAAATGATACTAGCTTAAGAAAAGGAATTTTTAATTCTATGGATGAAAACTCTCGTTGCTTAGGATGGGGGCCTGATGAATTTAATAATATAAGTATAGCTTCAAAGTATGGAGTTGATATTATTGCCTCCGACTGGTCCTATAATTTATCTGTATTAAGTTCATTTAAAGAAACTCCCCAAAGGCAAAAGACTCAAATCGAAATTCCAGAAGAGGATAATATTCATTATGTAACTTTTATTATGTCTGATGGAGATAACCAACAATGGCTACTTGGAAACAATTATAGTTCAGAAAAATGGTATGGGTCTAAAAATAGAGGAAACTTTAACTTAGGCTGGACATTAAGTCCCTCCTTATATTTTTTAGCTCCTACAGTATTTAATAAATATTATGAAAGTGCTATTTCAGATTACTATCTTGTCTCTCCTTCTGGGAATGGATACATTTATCCAAGTAAATATCCTAAGGATAAATTAATTAATTACACAAATAGATTAAATGAATATATGAAAAAGGTAGATGAAAAATATGTAGTAATAATTGATGATAACTCCTTTTATGACATTGATTTATGGGATAAATATACTAGTTGTTCCAATATAGATGGTTTATTCTATCTTGATTATAAAAGAGGTAATAATTATAAGGGTGAAATAATTTGGTCAAATAATAAACCTATTGTATCTTGCAGGGATTTGCTTTGGGATGACTTAGAAAATGAAGATGAACTAATTAATTATATTAATTCTAGGGTTAACTTAGACTATATAGATATTACTAATCCTGAATCCTATACCTTCGTTTATGTTCACGTTTGGAGCAAGGATATGGATAATCTTCAAAAGGTAGTCAATAAATTAAATAGTAATCCTAGAATAAAAGTAGTTACTCCTGATATATTTATGAGATTAATTAAAAATAATATTACTTAAAATATTTCTCCTATATTAATATTATTTAAGTTGTATTTTTGTTTAAATAGTGATAAACTTTTGTTTGTAATAAATAATATTAATTATTATCTAATACTTATTGACGAAGGAGAAATTATGTTAGATCAAAATACAATAGAGATAATTAAAAGTACGGTTCCAGTTTTAAAAACTCATGGAGTGGAAATAACAACAACATTTTATAAGAATATGTTCGAGAAAAATCCAGAAATAAAGCCATTATTTAATATGGATAGACAAGCATCAGGTGAGCAACCAAAGGCTTTAGCAATGTCAATATTAGCATCAGCTCAAAACATAGATAATTTACAAGCCATAATGCCATTAGTAAATAAAATAGCAGAAAGACATTGTAATTCTAATGTAAAGCCTGAGCATTATCCTATTATTGGAATGCATTTATTAGGTGCTATAAAAGAAACTTTAGGTGATGCTGCAACAGATGAAATAATAGATGCTTGGAGTAAAACTTATGGAATTCTTGCAGAAGTATTTATAGATGTAGAAAAAAATATTTACCTTTCAAGACAATAACTTAAATATTGAAAAATTATTATATCTTTATTCTATAATAGAAGGATTATGGGCATCCATAATCCTTTTATTTTTTATATAATATATTTTGCTAAAGTCAAGTACATTACCACTCTCTGCCTGGATCATTAGCCATGTTATTAACTGTTCCTCTAGGATATAAAACTGAATAATGATGTAAGCTTGCATCTTCGCTTTTACTATCTGAAAAAACAAATAATAACTTAAAATCGTCATTTACCTTATATCCAATTACTCTTTCATTCATATCTGTTATAACATCATATTGCGGTTCTCCAAAATATGATATTATATCTTTTAAACTTAAATCTCCTAATGATTTATCAAAAGATCTTACTTCAAATATTTGAGATCCCTTATTGACTCCAAAGGCTAAATTTTTGCTTTCAAAAGTATAATAAAGGCCTTTAGCTTCAGATACATAGTTTTCAGTATCTGCCTTACCATAAGTTTCAGTTACCTTATCTATAACATCACCTTTTGCTTTGAATTCACTGTTAATAACCATTCCATTTTGAGACTTATCTTTTATATTGTTTAGCATGTCAGCTTTATAATTATTTACATTTTCAGAATTAGTCTCACTTGAGCCTTCAGTATTTGGTTCTGTACCTTTAGGTGTAGTATTATTAGATGAATCTTTACTTGTTTCTTTATCAATTTCTGTAGATTCACTACCATTGCTATTATTATCATTAGGCGGATTTTTATAGCTACATGATATAAGTGAAATTGTAAATGCCGCTATTATAGTAATTATTAGCATTTTTTTCTTCATTCTACTACCTCCTTAATAAAGCTTTATTAATATATTATACCCTTTTTAAATGAATATTCTCACTTCTGTATAAAACTTCATATTATTGTAACTATTACTATTTTGAGTATTTTAGTATTATATCTCTTAAAGTCTTTACTACATCTTTTCCAGCTTTATCATTATAGTATTTAGCAAATCTCTCATCTGCTACATACATTTCTGCTAAACCAATATGAGCTTCTTTAGAGTAACTAGACCATGTAAAGCCAAGCCACTTTTTATGATTTTCATAAACTTCTTGTGCCACCTTTGAATCTAGATCCCCAGTACTAACAACTTCTAATAATCCCTTAAAAAGTTCCTCTTCAGTTTCATTCATTTTATTAAAATCTTCTTCCTTCATATTCATGAACTTCTTATTAGAAACTTCTATTGTTTCCTTACCATATTTATCTCTGATTTCTTTTCCATATCTTCTTTCATTTTCTTCTAAGCGTTCTTTTTTTAATCCTTCAAATTTTTCCTTATTAGACATACTGATTTCTCCCTTCTTATATTCAATAGTCTTTTCTACAGTTAAAATCAATTGATCAAGTTGATTTCTTCTGGAAATGAGGTTTTTTCGATGCTCAATTAATGATTGGCAAATATCGAAACTAGAATTAGATATTATATTTTCAATTTCTTCAAGTTTAATATCCATAGATCTATAAAGTAAAATTTGTTGTAATATATCAACTTCCTTTTCTCCATATATCCTATATCCTGATGAATTAATCCTACAGGGTTTTAGTAATCCAATCTCATCATAGTATCTAAGAGTCCTAGTACTTATACCTGCCATTTCAGCTAGCTTTTTAATTGTATATTCCATCTTTATTCCTCCTTACAAATTAATAATAAGCCTTTACGTTGCGTTAATGTCAATATATATTTAAACACTTTTTTGATATCTTTAAGCACAAAATTATCTTTAAATAAATTTCATATATACACAGATATTTAATAGTGTTATAATAATAATCCACTTAATGTTATATACTTTTAAAGTGAATTATATTTTTTAATTATTATTAAAGAAAGTGTCAGGTGAAATTTATGATTGATGCAAAATTATTAGTTGAAAAGGCTTATGAAGCTCAAAAATTTGCTTATACTCCTTACTCTAACTTTAATGTTGGTGCAGCATTACTTGGTACAAATGGTAAAATATATTTAGGTTGTAATATAGAAAATGCCGCATTTACTCCAACAAACTGTGCTGAAAGAACTGCTTTTTTTAAAGCCGTATCTGAAGGACAGCATGAATTCCTTGCAATTGCAATAGTAGGTAATAAGGCAGATGCTGAAGAAACTGAATACTGTGCTCCTTGTGGTGTATGCAGACAAGTAATAGCTGAATTCTGTGATCCGAAGACATTTAAAATCTTCCTTGCTAAAAATAAAGATGAATTTAAAGAATATACATTAGAAGAACTTTTACCATTAGGCTTTACTGGAAAAGACTTAGCTTAATATATAAGTTTAGTATAACTAAAAAATAATTATCTAATTAATAATGTAATAGAAGGTAAAATTTTAAACATTGAAATAAGACATATCATAAATTTAAAGTCCAACATAACTGTTGGGCTTTTTTTGTATTTAGAATACCCCGCGTTAGACGTGGGGTTCAAAAGAGCTTATAGCTTTGGGCACAATAAAAAAACTCCTTCTGATATAATAAAAATGCGGTCTGGCAACTGCATTAATATCAGAAGGAGGACATTCAAATGAATGATGTACATAGTTTATCACATACGAAGTGGAACTGCAAATATCATATAGTATTTGCACCGAAGTATAGAAGAAAAGTATTTTATGAAGAAAAAAGATTAGAGGTAGGAGCAATATTAAGACAATTGTGCAATTGGAAAGGGGTAAATATAATAGAAGCAGAAGTATGTATCGATCATGTACATATGCTTGTAGAAATACCACCTAAAATGAGTGTATCAAGCTTTATGGGATATTTAAAGGGAAAAAGTAGTTTGATGATATTTGAAAAGTGGGGAAATATTAAATATAAATATAGAAATAGGGAGTTTTGGTGCAGAGGATATTACGTTGATACAGTTGGAAAAAATACAAAAAAGATAAAAGAATATATAGCACATCAATTGGAAGAAGATAAATTGTCAGAGCAATTAACGATGGAATATGCCGACCCGTTTACGGGTGCCAAGTAAACTAATAGCATGTGCCAGACCGAACATACGCCTTTAGGCGTGGCTAGTAAAAAAGGGCTATGCCCGAAAATGCAAAACCACCGGCTAGGCCGGTGGATTTTTATTATGTGATCATTCTATGAAAAGGAATTGATATAGAGAAAAGTTATATATTTGACAATATCTCCTTAATATCCTTGGAGAAAATCTATAAAAATAGTATTAAACACTTAATATTATGAATAAAATATGCTTTTTTGAAATAATAATATGAATAAAATATTAAATTTAAAATAGTTAAAAAAGCTAAAACCGATTTACTTGATTGTTAAAAAAATATTTTAATATAGTTATAAAATTAAATCATTTTAGATTTCGGAAATTTGCAAAAATACTGAATATTAAGTACAATTAACTGAGGAAACATGAAAATTGGTTTTAATCGATAAGTATTCAATGAAAAATTTTAGATGTAATATTTCATACAACATATTCTACAGTAATAGAATTTTACGAGTAAATAAAGCAATGAAATTTATTAAATTTAAAGCTTATCGTTATTATATAAAAGAAAAAAACAAGAGAGGTGATTAAAAAAATAAATTTGAAATAAGAAGGGATGAGGCAAATTGAATTTATTGACAGAAAAAATTAAAGAGGTATCATTATCAGTTTTACCTATAACTTTAATTGTAATAATACTAAACTTTACATTAACACCCATAGAAACTTCTATGCTAGTAAGATTTATAATAGGTGCTGTATTTATAGTAATAGGATTATCAATATTCTTAGTTGGAGTTGATATTGGAGTAACACCAATAGGAAATATAATGGGAAACAGCATGGCTAAGGCAAATAAGCTATGGATTGTTATTATAGCGGGATTAATTCTAGGACTTGTTATATCTATAGCAGAGCCAGATCTTCATATACTTGGTGGACAAGTCGCAGATGTAACTGGAGGTGCTTTTGGAAAACTCTTAATAGTTATAGTTGTTTCAATTGGAATATCCATAATGCTTGCTTTAGGACTTGGAAGAATAGTTTATTCATTCCCATTATATAAATTAATGACTATTATTTATGGGATAATATTACTTATTGCTATTTTGGTATCACCAGAGTTTTTAGCAATATCTTTTGATGCTTCAGGAGCTACAACAGGAGCTATGACAGTTCCATTTATATTGGCCTTGGCAACTGGGGTATCTAAAATGAAAAAAGATAGTAAGCAATCAGAAAAAGATAGTTTTGGTTTAGTTGCTATAGCCTCAACAGGAGCTATCTTAGCTGTAATGATAATGAGCATAATATCAAAAACTAATGAAATCGGCGGATCAGCAGAAGTTAATTTAGAAGGAACAAAAGGAATAATAGGCCCATTTTTACATGCAATACCTCATTTAGCATATGAAATTTTCTTAGCTCTAACTCCTATAGTTCTTATATTTTTAATATTCCAAAAGATTAAATTTAAAATTTCTAAAAAATCATTAAGAAAAATAATGTTTGGTATATTATTTACCTTTATAGGTTTAGTGATATTTTTAGTAGGAGTTAATGCTGGATTTATGGAAGTTGGAACTATAGTTGGTTACAAGATAGCAGCCCTTGATAATAAGTTCTATGTTATAATAGTAGGATTTATACTTGGATGTGTAACGATTTTAGCTGAACCAGCAGTTTATGTTTTAACTCATCAAATTGAAGATGTTACTAGTGGATATGTAAAAAGAAAGGTAGTAATGTTGTCTTTAGCAATTGGAGTTGGATTTGCAGTAGCATTATCAATGATCAGAATACTTATTCCAGGGATTCAATTATGGCATTATCTATTACCTGGATATATAATATCAGTTGGTTTAATGTATATAGTTCCAAAACTATTTGTAGGAATGGCTTTTGACTCAGGTGGAGTTGCTTCGGGCCCTATGACAGCTACATTTATATTAGCTTTTGCTCAAGGTGCAGCAGCATCAATAGAAGGAGCAGATGTTTTAATAGATGGCTTTGGAATGATAGCTATGGTTGCTATGACGCCAATTATAGCTCTGCAAATATTAGGTTTAATATTTAAAATTAAATCTAAAAAAGAAGGAGTTGGTGTAGATGTTGAATAATTCTAATATTAACGATATTGAACTTCTTTGCGTTATAGTTAAATTAGGATTAGGAAGTAAGGTGCTTCACAAAGCTAAGGAGCATGGAATATCTGGTGGAACTGTGATTTTAGGAAAAGGAACTGTAAATAATAAAATTTTAGAATTTTTAGGACTTGCAGATGTAAGTAAAGAAGTGGTAATGATGATTTCTAATACCGAATTAGTAAATAAAGCTTTAGTAAAATTAGATGAAGAATTTAAATTTAACAAACCTAATAATGGAATAGCCTTCACAACCAATATATGTGCTGTATTTGGAACTAGAAGTTGTAAAGGAAATGAAAAAGTTAAAGAGGGAGATTTTGATAAAATTATGTATAATTCTATAACTATTATTGTAGATAAAGGAAGAGCTGTGGATGTAATAGATGCAGCAACTAAAGCTGGATCATTAGGAGGCACTATTATTAATGCAAGAGGATCAGGAATTCATGAAACTAGTAAAGTATTTGCTATGGAAATAGAACCTGAAAAGGAAGTAGTTCTTATTTTAACAAAAACAGACCAAACTGAACAAATTGTAGAGTCAATTTCAAAAGAAATTAAAATTAATGAACCAGGAAATGGTATCATATATATTCAAAATATAAATAAAACTTATGGATTATATGAGAAATAAGTTAAAAGATAATAAAAAAATAAGAAAATCTTTAAGATTTTCTTATTTTTTTATTTTAGAGGTAATTTCTATTGAAATAGTATTAACTTTAATGTAGCATAAGATTCATGTAAATAATTGGTGGCAATAAAACTTTAAAATTATAATAATTTATACTTGGTTAAAGTAAAAAAGGGGGACTAAATATAAATGTTTAGTTATTCAAGCAATATTGAATTACTTTGTGTTATAGTTAAATCAGGATTAGGAAGCAAGGTAATGCAAAAAGCAAAACAAAATGGAATTTCTGGAGGAACAGTAATTTTAGGTAAAGGAACTGTAAATAATAAGATATTAGATTTTATAGGACTGGCAGATGTAAGCAAAGAAGTGGTAATGATGATTTCTAATACCGAATTAATAAATAAAGCTTTAGTAATATTAGATGAAGAATTTAAATTTAACAAACCTAATCATGGAATAGCCTTCACAACCAATATATGTGATGTATTTGGAACTAGAAGTTGCAAATGTAATAAAGAAGAAAAAGGTGGAGAGAATAATATGTATAATGTTATAACTGTAATAGTAGATAAAGGAAGAGGGGAAGAGGCTATAGAGGCAGCTACTAAAGCAGGTTCTCAAGGGGGAACTATTATAAATTCTAGAGGATCAGGGATTCATGAAACTAGTAAGGTCTTTGCTATGGAAATAGAACCAGAAAAAGAAGTAGTTATAATTTTATCTAAAAAAGATAAGACTGAAGATATAGTAAGTTCAATAAGAGAAGAATTAAAATTGGACAAACCAGGAAATGGAATTTTATTTGTTCAAGAGATAAATAAGGCTTATGGATTATATGAAAAATAAAAGCAGAGTTATTACTCTGCTTTTTTAATATAATTTTATATACTTATCTAATTTATGTTTTCTATTATTGCTTTTGCCACTGCCTCAGCTAACAATTCTTGGTTATATTCATTAGAAAAATAATTTCTATCATTATAATTATTCATAAAACCAAATTCAATAAGCACTGAAGGAATATTATTTTCTCTTATAATATATAAGTCTTCACTTCCATCAAGCATTGGTCGCTTTTCTGTGTAGTATAAGTTATCTAGACTATTTTCTATACTTCTCCCTAAAATTACACTACTATAATTATTGTAGTCTGTCCAAACCTCAAAGCCATATATATCCTCATAACCATATGTATCATAGTCATTAATATGAAATGATATAAAATATTCTGCCTTTGATGTATTAGATACTTGAACTCTATTCCTTAAGTCTTCTTTTTCATTGTCCCCTAGGGATATATCATCAGTTCTAGTATAAATAACATTAATATCATTTTTTTCTAATATCTCTCCCACCTTATTAGAAATACTTAGAACTATATCTTTCTCATAAATTTCTCCAAAATTAGCACCTATATCATGTCCTCCATGACCTGGATCAAGTATAACACTTATTTTTTCTTCATTAACTTCTTCAATATTTAATGAAGTCTTTTTTAAATTTGAAGTTAATCTATAATTAAAAATATTACTTATTACCTTATTTGAAATTAGTATTAATAATATTAATACTATAGCTGTCCTAATTCTTATAAAAATTATTTTTCTCTTTTTTCTTCTTAACTTTTTAGTTTTTCTCATTACAGCCTCCTCCTATTTTAAATAATAAAAGGAGATTGTAATTTTTAAGTATATTAAATGTATCTTAGTTGTATTATAATTATTAAATTTTATAAAATTTAATTTGCTAATAATTCTATTTCATACTTTGAGCTAAGCTTTCCAGACCCTCTATCAATTTGGTAAGTCAATAGAAGTCTTGAATCCTCTGAAGTCAAACTACCATAACTAAGTTCACTTTTACTGTAATTATTCATATTTATATTCAAGTAATCCGCATAAGTATTTAAAGCTTCTTCAATATTAATATTATCTATCTCACTACCTATAAAATCATAAGCTGAAATTTCCCATATACCACCGCTGTATGCATTTTGCTTTAATTCTATAAGTAATTCATCAATACTAAACCTAATTGTCCAATAGCTAAAAGTATCTTTAAAACTGGTTTCTAATGTAGCCTTATTCCCTAAAAAAGCCTGAGTATTCCAGTAATCATCTATATCAGCAAATTTTTTAGGGAGAATCCCCTTTTCACAAAAGTACTTTATATCCTCAATAGCTTTGCTAACAGCTTCATCCATAGTTAGTTGATTTATAGTTGGTTCGTGAACTCTAATATCTCTATTATCACTCCATGTAATTAATATTTCCCTTATTTGCTCTATAGTTAAACTACTATTGTTAATCTCATTATTACTAGTAACATTAATATCAAATTCTTTAACCTCAGATAATAACCTCTGTTCTTGCTTCCTCAATAAAAGTTTAGTCACTCCAAAGCTCCCTATAATAATTACTATTATTAGTAATACTCCTATAAATGTTTGTTTTTTTTGATTTTTCATGATGGATTACCTCCACTTATGTTAACTTCTAAACTAATAGTAGTTCCTTTACTCTCTTCGCTACTAATCTTTAAATTACTTTTATGAATTCTAGCTATTTTTTCACATAATGACAATCCTAGCCCTACTCCATGCTGTGCTCTAGATCTTGATTTATCAACCATATAAAAAGCTTCTGTTATTCTATCTATCTTTTCCTTTGGAATACCTCTTCCATCATCTTTAACTGCAATATAATATTTATCATTATTGATCTTATATCCAATTATTTTTAATTCCTTTATTTGTAGCTGAAATCAAATAATAAATTTTATCATTATGCTTAAAACTCCCTCCAACCATAATAATCTTACTTTTATCTAAGCTTTCTACTTTGCATATTGTTGAATCTCCATTTATTAAATTTACTATATCAAGACTTAAATCATTTGGTAGATTAGAGGATATTATCTTTTTATCTTCACTAAGTATGGCTATTTGATTACCTTCTATCGTATATCTTGATACATCTAAAATAGATAAATCGTACTTTTCATGGGTTACTTGTTTTTTATTTTTACTCATGAGTAACTTTGATTGAATATTGTATTTTATATATGTATGCTGATTTTTCACTTGTTCAAATTCTCTATCCATATAATTTTGAAATGATTTAGAAATTAAAACATAGGCTGATACAGATAAAAATAAACTTAAAGTTGCCATAGAGCATAAAAATATTTTTACATATAATTTCATAGTATTTTATACCTCTAACCTATATCCAATTCTAAAAACTGTTTTTATATTATTCTCCCAACCTAACTTTTTTCTTAATTTTTGAATATGTAAATCAATAGTTCTTGTATCTCCCATGAACTCTTCTTGCCATACTCTTTCATATAATTGATTTCTATATAAGGCTATATTTTTATTTTTTATTAGCTCTAACAATAAATCAAATTCCTTTACTGTTAAATCTATATATTTCCCATTTTTAATAACAGACCTAGAATCTTGATTTATCTTAACTCCTAAAATTTCATAAACTTTATCTCCACCATTTACTCTTCTTAAAACAGCTTCTATTCTTGCTAATAATTCTCCAATTTGAAAGGGTTTTACTATATAATCATCCGCTCCTAGCTTCAATCCTTTTATTCTATTTTCTACAGTTCCAATTGCAGTAATAAATATTACTGGAGTTTTAAGAGGTTTTATATATTCTAATAATTCATATCCATCTATTCCTGGTAACATTATATCTAACAAAATCAAATCAAACTTTTCATCTTCAATAATATTTGCAGCATCAATTCCATTAAAGGCACATTTACACATATACCCTTCTGCAATTAAATTAATTTTTATTAAATTTGATATTGCTTCTTCATCTTCCACTATTAATATTCTTTGCATATAAATATCCTCCTTAAAACTCATATAATATCATTCATATGTATTAAAGTTGTAAATTAAATTTCTCTAATTATTATTCGTAAAATATTATAATTTAGTAACCTTATAATAATCTTAAAATTTAATATAAAAAAAAGGAGATGAATATCCTATTCTTTGCTCCGTAGTAAATTCCAAGTCGCCATCATATGATATTTATCTCCTCATATACTGAAGAAATGAATTTATAAAAAAGTGAAAAGCATTTTTGCTTTTCACCTCTTATTTATACTAAATTGTTTTTTTTGAAACTAAAGTATATACCATCATTCTCAGCTGTATATGTTATTTCTTTAGCTAATTTCATTAACTCTGATTTTGCATTTTCCATTGCTACACCATGATTAACGCATTTAAACATATCTATATCATTCTCTCCGTCGCCATAAGCCAATGTATTACTCTTATCCATATTTAAATATTCAATAACATAATTAATTGCCGTAGATTTATTTATACCCCTTATTCCAATTTCCCCACTATTTTCTCCAAACTGTGGTACAGTACTATGGTAGATTTGTAAATCTTCTTTAAATCTATTATAAACTTCTTCATAAGGATGTCCATTGCTAATAAAAGATATTTTGTTTATATTATTATAATTGATTTTCCTATCTTTATATTTATTTATTATTTGGAAAAACCATTCAATTTCCTTCTTTGCATTCTCAAAATCACTACTATTTTCCTTAAGTCCCTTTGTTACTTGTCTTAAAATAGCATCTATACAACCTGAACTTCCAAACAAACCATCATTTGATTCAATATAGTAATCTATATCATGCATCTCAAAATATTCTATTATACTTTTTACAGATTTTATAGACATTTTTTTATGCATTAATACTTCTTCATTAACTTCTATATATCCTCCACCAGCACAAATCATGCCATCGAAGCCAATAGATGAAATATCTTCAGTTATTTCTGGTTTTGACCTACCAGTACATATATATACTAAATGGCCTTTAGATCTTGCTATATTAATTGCTTCTCTTGCAGATAGCGGTACTTGTCCATCTAAACCGCAGAGGGTTCCATCTACATCTATAAAAATCAACTTTTTACTCATCAATAAACTCCTAAGTATTATTATCCTAAATTCTCACCATTTGATTTAATTACCTCTTTATACCAATAGAAAGAGTCTTTTCTAATTCTTTCTAAAGAACCATTTCCCTCATCATCTTGGTCAACATAGATAAATCCATAACGCTTTGACATTTGTGATGTTCCACAACTAATTAAATCAATACATCCCCAAGTAGTATATCCCATAACTTCTACGCCATCTTTAATAGCTTCTTTTATAGCTATAATATGCTTTTTAATATAGTCTATACGATATAAATCATGAATCTTCTTATCTTCAGTTAATACATCTTTTGCACCTAATCCATTTTCAGCTATAAACAACGGTAATTGATATCGATCATATAATTTAAGCAATGAAATACGTAATCCAATTGGATCAATTGGCCAATCCCATTCAGAAAGTTCTAAGTATTCATTTTTAATTGCACTATCAAAAGTACCTGCTACAGCAGTAGCGTCCTCACGTGCCTCTGCTACGTGAGACATATAGTAGCTAATTGAAACAAAATCAATTTTCCCTTCAGCAAGAATTTTCTCATCATCTTTATCCATTTTAATATGGATATTATTATCTGCAAAGAAACGGGTCATATATGATGGATATTCTCCTCTTGCTTGTACATCAGGGTAAAACATATTTAATTGATTAGCCTTTAATGCTTGTAGCTGATCTTCTGGTTTCGTTGTTTTTGCATATGATTCTATTTGATTAATCATACAACCAATCTTAACATCTGGTGCAATTTCTCTTGCTGCCTTTACAACTAGAGCACTTGCTACAAATTGATGATGAACCGCTTGATATCCCTCTTGCATTTTATTTTCAACTAAATCACCTAAAATACCAGCGCCAGTATAAATACTATGCAAAGACATATTCATTTCGTTAAATGTAATCCAATACTTTACTTTATCTTTATATCTAGAAAGCAACACTCTACCATACTTTTCAAATAATCCTATTAATTCACGACTTTTCCATCCATTATATTTTTGTACTAATGTAATTGGCATCTCGTAATGAGACATAGTAACTAATGGTTCAATTCCATATTTAGCTAATTCATCAAATACTTTATCATAAAAAGCTAATCCATCTTTATTCGGTTCTTCTTCTAATCCAGTTGGGAAGATTCTTGCCCAAGAAATTGATAAACGGAATACTTTAAATCCCATCTCTGCAAATAGAGCAATATCCTCTTTATAATTATGATAGAAATTAATTCCCCAACGCTTTGGGAACTTGTATTTTTCTGGATGAGCTAAATACTCTTCTAATTCCTTAGATGTTACATTAAAGGTAAAGTTATCAACTTTTCCTGTTGCATATGGATTTTTATAAGCTGCCATGTCTGAAGTAGATAATCCTTTACCACCCTCATCAAAAGCTCCTTCGATTTGGTTAGCAGCAGTTGCTCCCCCCCATAAAAATCCCTCTGGGAAGCCTTTCATTAATTCTTTCATATATCTAATCCTCCTAAAGCCTTATTTATATTAAAATTTTCTATATTTCTATTAACCTTTTCTATTTAACAATTTAATCTTCTACCTTTAAAAATAATGCTACTACAAAAGCTACTACAAAGCTTAATCCTACACCTAATAAAGCAAACAAGAAATTCTTAGTTCCTTGCTCAATGTATGAAGGTAGTGCAGTAATTCCTGGAAGTGTGAAGGTAAATGCCTTTACAACAAAGGTTCCAAATATGCCACCACCAACTGCTCCTCCAATTAATGCTGCATAGAAAGGTTTCTTTAATTTTAAAGTAACTCCATAAATTGCTGGTTCTGTTATACCAAAAACTGCTGAAATACCTGTTGAAGCTGCTAATGATTTCATATTTTTATCTTTACTCTTTACGGCTACTGCAAGAGTTGCACCAGCTTGTGCTAAATTACTAACTAAATTCATTGGAAGTAACATAACATCATATCCAACTGTACCAAAACTTGATAAAGCTGCTGGGAAGAATGCATAATGCATACCTGTCATTACGATTAAAGGCATAGTACCTCCAAGTAACATTCCTGCAAATGGTCCTGCTACATTAAATAAACCTGTGAAGAACTTCTCTACATAAACTCCCATATAACTTCCTAATGGTGCAATAAATACTAAAACTAATACTGATGTAATTAATAAAACTACTAATGGTGTAATTATTATTTTGAAAAGATTAGGTACATATTTATTTACTATCTTATAAACATAACTTAATAACCATACACCTAAAATTATAGGAATAACTGTTGAACTATAGCTAATCATTGGTATCTTTAATCCTAAGAAGCTTAATGAAGCTACTTCTCCTGAAGCTGCATAGTTAATAATAGTAGGATACATTAGTACTCCTGCAAGTGTTACTGATAAAACCTCACTTGTCTTAAACTTTTTAGCTGCTGAAAAAGCAATTAAAAATGGTAAAAAATAAAATGGTGCATCTGAAATTATATTTAAAACTGCATATTCTGAAGAAGTTGTTGAAATTAAATTAAATGCTGTTAATAATGCCATAACGCCTTTTAATAAACCTGCTCCAGTAATTGCTGGTAAAATAGGATTAAATATCCCAGAAATAGTATCAAAAATTGTATTAATAATCCCTTTTTTATTCTTTTCTTCCTTTACATTAGAATCAAATTCTTTACCTAAAATAGAAGTAACTTCTTCAAAAACTTCTCCAACTTTATTGCCAATTATAACTTGGAATTGACCACTTTTAAATTGTGCTCCTATAACACCTTCTATGGATTTAATATTCTCAATGTTTACCTTTTCTACATCTACCAAATTAAAACGTAATCTTGTAATGCAGTGCCAGCTTTGAGAAATATTTTCTTTTCCGCCTATTTCAAAAATAATTTTTTTAGCAACCTCATGCTTGTCCATTATTATCTCCTCCTCGTTTATAATTTTATCTTAAATTTATTTCTTTTCTTGATTTAATATTAGCACAAAAAAAACATAGAAAACCCTTCAAGATTTGAAGTTGCTTTCTATGTTTAAAATTATTTTCACTTTTTGAAAACGGATTCAATAAGTGTGTTATTTACTATATTTTTGATAGTACCTATTGATTAATATTTCTGTAAATAAATGAAGTTTATATCTTCCTTCAGTTGCACTTTTATAATTACCAAGGTAAATAACATAATCACATTGTGAGGCCATTTTTAAAGCTGGATTTTGTGTAACAAGAATAACTTTGCTACCATTATCCTTAAGTGAATAAAAAATTTGTGATTTTTGTCTTAAGAAATTTCCATCAACAGAAAAAATAATTGATAGGCTACTTTCATTAGTTTGCTTTGCTAGACTTTCTTGACTTCTTTCTTGAGATGCAAAATTAACATATTTACCCAAGTTAAAAAGATTATATTGTAGATGTTGCATAAAATAACCTGATAAGTGAAAGCCAAAAAAGTATATATCTTTATAATCATGTATCATATTAACCAATTCATCAATTTCATTTATGTTAAGTTTTTCAACAAATTCTCTTAGTGATATATTGATTGAATCTACAAGATTAATTAATACTTCTTTATCATTTATAGAATTAAAAGGAATATTCTTTACATTATCTGACAGTATTTCTGTTCCAAGATTTTTTCTTTCTAAACATTTCATTTTAAATTCATTATAGTTACTATATCCTAATTTTTTAACAAATCTACTTATAGTGGAAGGAGATGTATAACACATATCTGCTAAATCTGAAATGGTTATATGCTCCATTCCATTTTGTATATTTTCTAATATCACTCTTGCTATAGTAGTATAAGTGACATCATGACTTTCAACGTTTACTATAATTTGAAGCTGTTTTATTATATCTTGAACCATTATATTCTCCCTCACCCTTCATAAATTTAACTAATATTTAAAATCTAATATTATATTGCTAAACTTAATTCTTTATTACTATTTTATTACATCTTATCAAAAATATAAACTAATTTATATATTATTTACTAAAATGTATACCTATTTATTAAGTCAAATATATAAATAGCATAATATTTCTATATTTGATTCTTTAAGTTATAAATATATCTATCAAAGAAATAAGAGAGTTGCTTTTAAGCAACTCTCCCTTACTTTACAATATTATGAGCTTAATTAACAATCTGGTATGTTAATGGGATCCTATATGTGAAAAATGAAGAAGCTCATGAGCTTTTTTAGAAAGCGGTTCACCTAAATATTCATTATAGCACTTAATTACCATAGGGTTTTCATGAGAAAATCTCCATTTAGAGTTTCTATCAAGACCATATAGCACATCAGCTCTATCCTCTGCAAGCTCTTGATTATAGAATATTGGTTGCCCACCGCCTCCAGAGCAACCTCCAGGGCATGCCATTATTTCAACAAAATCATATTTAACTTCATCTCTTTCTATAGCATCCATAAGATTTCTAGCATTACCAAGACCACTTGCTACAGCTACTTTTAAAATAGTACTTCCAATAGCAAATTCAGCTTCTTTCCACCCATTCATTCCTCTTACATTTCGGAAACTGTCAACCTTTGGATTTTCTCCTGTAAGCAAGTAATAAGCACTTCTTAATGCAGCCTCCATTACTCCTCCTGTAGCTCCGAAAATAACACCAGCTCCAGTTCCATCGCCTAATATATTATCCATATTTTCATCTTTTAAATCCTTAGGATTTATATGCTCTGCTCTTATCATCTTTACAAGTTCTCTTGTTGTTAATACTACATCTACATCCCTATCTGCATCTGACCCATTTATGCCTGCTATATCCTTCTCATATTTTTTTGCAGTACATGGCATTATTGAGATGCAATATATTTTTCTTGGATCAATATTCATTTTCTCTGCGAAATACGTCTTTGTTATTGCTCCAAACATTTGTTGTGGAGACTTTGCTGTAGAAAGTTTTGATACATACTCTGGATATTGAGATTTTATAAATCTTACCCATCCAGGGCAACATGATGTAAACATTGGAGGCTTATCACCATTTCTTAACTTTTCAATTAATTCAGTACCTTCCTCCATTATAGTTAAATCTGCAGCGAAGGTAGTATCAAATACATAATCAAAACCTATTCTTCTAAGTGCATCTACTATTTTCCCTACAGTAGCTTCTTCCCTTGAAAGGCCTATTTCTTCACCCCAAGCACCTCTAACTGCAGGAGCTATTTGTACTACTGTAATAATTTCTGGATCTGCTAATGCTTCAAAAACTTTTTCAGTATCATCTCTCTCAACTAAAGCCCCTACTGGACAATGAGTTATACATTGGCCGCATAAAGAACAATCTGTATCCTCTATTCTATTATTTTTATATACACCAATATTAGTTCTAGAACCACTTCCTGTTGTATCCCATACTCCTAAAGATTGAACTTTATTGCATACTTGAACACATCTCATGCACTTTATACATTTTTCATTATCTCTTATTAAAGGAAAATCCCTTCTCCAAGGCTTATATTTTACTTCTTCCTTATAAGGTAAATAATTTATACCTAAATCTCTTGATATACTTTGAAGTCTACAACTTCCATTCCTAGTACATGTAGCACAACGGAAATTATGCTGTGAAAGTATAAGCTCTACATTAATTTTTCTAGCCTTTCTAACTCTTGGGCTATTAGTCTTAATAACCATTCCTTCTGAAATAGGAGTATTACATGCTGCTGCAAGTTTATTAATTCCTTCAATCTCAACTAGGCAAACTCTGCAGGCTCCTATTTCATTGATATCCTTTAAGTAGCAAAGTGTAGGTATTTCTATTCCTGCAATTCTTGCTGCTTCAAGAATTGTAATTTCTCTAGGTACAACTACTTTTTTATTATCTATTATAAGACTTACCATCTATCTACTCTACCTCCCTTGAATGCTCCACAGCCCAAATGATCACAACGTAAACATCTTCCTGCTTCCTGCTTTGCTTCCTCTAATGTAAGAGATTTTTCAACCATATTAAAGTCTATACGTCTTTCCTTTGCAGATCTTTCATACATATTAGATCTCCCCCATGAAATACTACTTTTAAATTTAATAGGTGGTATTTCCACATCACTTTTTATTACATGCTTATATCCAAAATAGCTATCAATATTAGCTGCCGCAACCTTACCAGAAGCTATGGCCCTAATAACTGTAGATGGTCCTGTTACACAATCACCAACTGCAAATATACCTTTTTCTCCACACACTTCTCCTGATTCTGATACAATAATTTTTCCTCTTTCAGTATTTATTCCACATTTCTCAAAGTATTTTGATTCAATATCTTGACCTATAGCAACTATTACAGTATCACAAGCTATAAATTGTGGTTCTCTCTTAGAATTAAGAGGCTTTGCTCTTCTATTTTCTATTGGTCCTATAATTTGAGGTTGGACCCATATTCCTTTAATTTTATCTTCACCATCTTTTTCTATACTAAGTGGTGCCATAAGTTCTATAACTTCACAGCCTTCTGCTATAGCACCTTCTACTTCGTCAGGCAATGCTGTCATATCTATTTTTCTTCTTCTATATACTATATTTACTTCAAATGCACCAAGTCTAACTGCAGTTCTTGCAGCATCCATAGCAACATTTCCTCCGCCTATTACCACAATTCTTTTTCCTGTAAAATCAGGATACTTATCATCAGCAATTTCTCTTAAAAGCTGTACTGCTGATATTACAGAAGGAGAATCTTCTCCTGGTATTCTAAGTTTTTTATGGCCATGTGCTCCAATTGAAACATATATTGCATCATATTTTTCTCTAAGTTCCTCCATTAAAATATCTTTTCCAATGGAGACTTCTGTTTTTACTTCAACACCATTAGATAAAATAGTTTTTATTTCTCTATCTAACTGATCTTTTGGTAATCTATAATTAGGAATTCCATATTGTAGCATTCCACCAAGTTTTTTTCTCTTCTCAAAAATTGTTACTTTATGTCCCATTAAACTTAAGTAATAAGCAGCTGTAAGGCCACTAGGCCCACCCCCTACAATGGCAACTGATTTATCTGTAGGTGGATAAGGCTTAGGTATAGGTACATACCCTGCTTCTTCCACAGCAGTTCTTTTTAGCCCTCTTATATTTACAGAGTAATCTAAATTATTTCTTCTACATTTACTTTCACAAGGATGTTCACAAACAAGAGCACAAGTTAAAGGAAGTGGATTATCCTTTCTTATAAGTCTTACTGCATCAGCATATCTACCTTCTTCCACTAAGGCTATATATCCAGGTATATCAACTTCTGCTGGACATTGTTCTGTACAAGGGATAGATTTTTCTTGCCTTTCTACACATTCATAACCACTTAAATGAAGTTCATAATCATCTCTAAATCCTTTAAGACCAGTTAACACCATTTCAGCTGCTTCATAACCTAATGCACAATCTGCTGAATCCGCTATCCCTTCTGCTGTTCTTTGTATAAGGCCTAGTGTATCCTCTGTTCCCCTACCTTCTAATACATCATCTATTAAGTTTTCAAGTTGCTTTAGACCAATTCTACATGGCACGCATTTACCACAGGTATGACATTGACATATCCTTAAAAAAGCAGCGGCTAAATCTACTGGACACGATCTTTTAGGACTAACAGCTATTCTTCTTTGTAAATCCCCATATAATTCATCTATTGTTTCCTGAACCTTATCCCTAGGAGTATTAATTAATCTATTCACTTTTCTTTCCCCCTCATAAATAAAATTTTTAATTTTCCATTAAAATATATTTTAATCTCCCTCTTAAAATATATTTATAAGTAGTAAATGTATTAATATTTAATTCTCATTTCAAGTATACGTTTTCAAGTGTTTTATAATTTTAATTTAACTCTTTGATTTATGGTTGTCAATAAACTTTAAATGCACATCTTATATATATTATTAAAACAAAAAAATAGTAGCTTATTTTAATTAGCTACTATTTTTATTTTAATTGTTAATTATTATATCTCTTAATTCTATTATATTATCAGCTAAATAATCAGCACCCGCCTTAGCTAATTCTTCTTTACCTCTAAAGCCCCAAGAAACTCCAATACATTCAATACCAGAATTTCTTGCAGTTATTACATCTACATTTGAATCTCCTATATAAATACACTCACTTTTTAATACATCAAGTTTTTCTATTATTTCTAAAACAGACGATGGATCAGGCTTTTCTTTATAGTTTTCTCTATGTCCAAATACTATATTAAACCTATCCCCAAAATATTTATTTACTATTTCTATTGTAAATTCATGTTTCTTATTTGATACAACCCCAAGCTTTATGCCCTTCATTCTTAATTGGTCTAAAAGATTTATTATTCCATCATAAGGCTTGGTCATATCCATCATATGTTCATTATAATAATCACTAAATACTTCTAATACATTTTCTACTGTTTCCTTGTCCTTTTTATCATCAGGTAAAGCTCTTTCCACTAATTTATATATCCCATTTCCAATAAAGGTTTTGTATTTTCTCACTTCATGAGTTGGAAAAGAAAATTTATTTAGGGCATAATTACAAGCATTTGCTAAATCATCTAATGTATTCAGTAATGTCCCATCTAAATCAAAGATTGCTACTTTAAACATTAATGCCTCCTAAGTTATAATTATATTTTTCTTAATTATATCATAATATAACAGGAGGATATCCTATTTAAGTCCTATTTCTAAAAAGGGAAGAATGGGCCGTAAGGAAAAGGATAAGGATAAATTATAGGGAAAACTCTCCTAATAGAATTGAATGGAAAGCCTCTACGTCTAAACCTTCTGTGCCTTCTCATTCTACCTCCTTTTCCAAATTGTCTTTGCTCATTAGATTGATTCATGGATTGAGCCATATCCTCTTCATCATTCATAACATCTTCTCCAACTAACATAGTAATTCCGTTAGCATCTACTTTCTCAATCATTCCATCTACTGCACTTCCATCTTTCATAACTATGGTTATATGGTAGCCCATTAAATTATTGCACTCATCATATAACTCCTGCAAACTACCATAATCAGCTCTTTCATAATTCATTTTTATCACATCCTTTCTAGTAGCATAATATTCTACTCTACTAGAAAAGGTACTATTTAGATAAATCTTTTCATCAAAATAAATTTGCATTTATACATTAGTTATTTATTTTTATTATATTCATATTTTCATCATACTTAATTCCCAGTTCTTTAGACATTAATTTATTCAACTCTACTAATTTATCCTGATACTCTCTGTAATCACTGCTTAATATCTTCATATTAGGTATAAATATATTATAATACCCACTACTAATAAAAAATTCGTTAAGTTGTTTTTTAAACTTACCTTAATAATATGTTAAGGTAACCCCCTGGGTATTAGTCAATGTCAAAGCTTATTTAACTAATTATATACTTATAATTCTATTGATTATAAATATATATGCATAAAAATTATGTCTCTGATAACTAAAAAGAGCTGTCACAAAAATATTACATTATGTAACAGCCCTTTATATTTATTATTATCTCTAAATATTAATTTTTTTTATTTTATATCCAATATACATTTCAAAAATTGCTATCAATACAAAGTATATTCCTATAGCATAAGGTATATATTTTAAAGTGACTGAAATAACTATAGGACAAAGTGTTATAAATCCACCTAATAATATAGAAGCTATAGATAAGATTGTTAATAAGTTAAAGCCCAATAACTTATACTTTGAAATTACCACCACATTATACATACCTTTTACAAATGTCCATATTCCATATATTAAAATCAGATTTTCAACTGTTACTACAGGATTCCTCCATACCAATATACCAAATAATAAATCTATAAAACCTGTTAGTATATAATATAACTTTGAATAACTTACAAACCCTCCAATTATTCTTAATACAGCTGCTATTATAATAAAAAATCCACATATTTTAGTGAAGCTTAAAAAAGCATCTACTGGATTTATAAGAAAAATTATTCCCAATAATGCTAATATTATTCCTTCAACCATAAAAGCTTTTCCTAACAAACCTTTCATTAAATTCACTCCTTTTACTAATTCTATCTAGTATTTTATTTTTTTGAAATAATATACTTTACCTTTTAAAGTTTACTTAACTTAGAATTATGTTTTCAGAAATCTTCTTAATGTTTTCTTGTTCTTTTGTATCCAACTGATAAATAAATTTATTAAAGCTTAAATACCAATCCTTACTACATATATTATCTAAACTAAAACCTTGTATATATTTAAATATAAGTATAATCTCGAACTGTGATAAACTCTTAAAGTACTTCTCATACTCATCATCAAACAAACACTCTGAATCTAACATGTCTATCAAGTCTTCTAAACTTTCTATATTGTTTTTTATAAGTTTAATTTTATCTTCAATTGATTGACATTCCCTAACCTTATCAGTAATACTTCTAAATCTAGCATTACTCATTTTTTCCTTATCCACATATGTTATTAAGTCATTATCTTCTCCAACAAATGATATAAAAACATTTTCTAGTTTATCTAATTCTATGGCATTTTTTATAATAGGCGCTATTTTTAATATAGCTTTATCAATATACTCTTTTAACTTAATATTTTTTATATATACTTCATTATATAATATATTGCTATATTTTTTCAATTCACTTATTAATTTACACAAATGTAAATTTCCTAACTTTTCTTTTATGAGCTCTCTGTCCTTTTCATTGATATTTAAACTACTTAGTCCTTTCCCACAAATTATTAATCCCATTGCATTAGTTAGAACTATTTCAAATATATTTATAAGAAGTACATTACTATTTATATCATACCCCTTTAATAATTCATTAATTTCTTCAATATCAAATTTACTACAAAATTCATTTTCTAACTTTAATGTATTTAAATAATTTTCTATATACTCTATTCCAACATAATCCATATCATCAATACATAATTGATAATCTATAGAGCCATCTCCTTCATGTGGTGTAAAAAAATCATCATATTTTTTAAAAAATAGTGGAATTCCATAATCTATAGTATCGTTATAGGAATAGTTATCAATATTAATTTTATTATTTTGAATATAATCTAATAATTTTTCATTTATTTTAACCCTTTCCTTAATTAAAGCATTACCTTTTTTGAAAATTTCCCCTAAAGTAAAACTTTTTAATTCCCTAATCATTAATTCTATGTCTTTTAAAGTTTTAATATAAAATCCTATTGTATAATCAATTCCTTTTAAAATATTTTCTGCTACTTCTATCATGATAGATGAGGTTTCATCTTTAGTATAGTACCTTAGTTGTATCTTTAAGAGCTCTAGTCTAGCATTATAAATCTTATTTATATCTATATCTCCTAACAAACCATTCTCATAGCATTTAGTTAATAAATCCTTGAAAAAATATTCTTTATCAAGATCTTTAAATTTATTATATAATTTAATATCTCCCTTATTATCCACCCATTATCATTCCTTCTCACTATATATATTTGTATAATCCCTAACACCATTTCTAATATTATCTGAAATCTTATATAAAACTTTTCCTTCTAGTAATTCTAGGGACCCCTGACAATAATCATCAAAAAATTCTTTCATTATCTCTATTAATTCATCATCACCAATGTAATCTAAGGTTTCATTTTTATAATTATAAAATATTTCTACTAATTCATTTATTGTTTCACTATAGTTATATTGTGAAATATAAGGTGAGTCACAAAAACTCTCAATTATTTTATTTATAATTTGCCCATTAAATTCTATTCTTCCGCTTCTTTCAAGAGCTATATTCCTTGTTTTAACAATTTCCTTAATATCATTTTCATTAAGTTTTAATCCATATTCTTTAGTCACTTCATTACATTTTAAAATTTCATTTAATAAATTATTTTCTAGTAGGCTCTCTTGAAAAAATTTACTAATTTCATTCATTTTTAAAACTTCCTTTCAAAAAAGTATTGACTTTTTAATTTAAATGTGTTATATTAAAATATTATAGATATATTATATAATATCATTTATAAGTATTTATGTCAAAGTCCTTTATTAAGTAATATGGATACCTATTAGTGCTAAAGCATAACGGAAGATGAATAGTTAAAAATGTAAGATAAAAGTAAAAATTCTCGTAGAATTTGTTAAGTAAAATTTTTAATAATTTACTTAAATAATTCTATATTTCGCATTTTAAATTTGGAGCTGTTGTGATAGCTCCATTCTTTTTTTATAAACCATATTTACATCTAACGAAGGGAGATGAGGTTATTCTTGAATTATATATTTAGTATATTAATTCAATTAATTGATAGAGCTGTATTACTTCTTGCATGTCTATTTGTTATAACAAGATTACAAAGCTTTAGAAATATATTTCAAAGAGATACATATAGAAAAAAAGATTACTTAATTGCATGTATAGTATTTTCTGCCTTTGCAATATTATCAACTTACACAGGACTTAATGTAGAAGGATCCCTAGTAAATGTTAGAACTATTACTATAGTATCCGGGGGAATAATATTTGGCCCCTTTGTAGGAATTACAACAGGAGTAATATCTGGTGTCCATAGATATCTAATAGATATAGGCGGAGTAACTTCTATCCCCTGTCTAATAAGCAGTATTAGCGCAGGTATAATCTCAGGATATATTAATAAAAAAGTTCAAAGAAAATATAGGTGGATAGCTGGAATAATAGCAGGTATGTTCTCTGAATCAATCACTATGATATTAATACTTCTATTAAGCAAACCTCATGAGTTAGGTTATGATATAGTATCTAAAATAGCTCTTCCAATGATTCTTGGACAAGTATGTGTAGGATTTATTGTTATATTAGTTCAAAGTATAGAAGATGATAAAGAAAAAATTGCTGCTAAGCAGGCAAAACTAGCACTAGATATAGCAAATAAAACTCTTCCTTACTTTAGAAGTATAAATAATGAATCTTTAAATAAGATATGCACTATTATTAAAGAAGATATTCAAGCTGATGCAGTTTCAATAACAGATACCAAGAATATATTAGCTTATATTGGTGTTGGTAAAGAGTACTACAATATTGGACATGAAATTATAAATGCTGAAACAAAGGAAGCCATTAGTAATAATAATATAGTCATAAAAAATACTGGCTTTAAAGAAAAATCCGAATTATTAAAATCAGCTATTATAATACCTCTTAAGGAGAAAAGTGAAGTTATTGGTGCTCTAAAAATATACTATAAATCTTCTAATCATATAACTTATACTGTAGAAACTCTTGCTATAGGACTTTCTCAAATAATATCAACTCTTATGGAAGTTTCAAAGGTTGAAGAAATGAAGGAAATGGCAAATAAGGCAGAACTTAAGGCACTTCAAACTCAAATTAACCCTCATTTTTTATTTAATGCATTAAATGCTATAGCTTCTTCTATAAGAATTAATCCAAATAATGCAAGAGATCTTATAATAAATCTATCTAGTTATTTAAGATTTAACTTAGAATTAAATAGTGAATTTATAGATGTAAAGAAAGAATTAAAACAAGTAAGAGATTATATAGAAATAGAGAAAGCTAGATTTGGAGACAAGATAAATGTAATCTATGATATAGATGAAGTAGATATTAAAATTCCTAGCTTAACAATACAACCTTTAGTTGAAAATGCTATAGTTCATGGAATTTTAAAGGATAACCAGAATGGAACAATTAAAATAAGCTTGAAAGATGAAGATGAGAAAGTTAGAATCTCTATAGTTGATAGCGGCATAGGAATAAGTGAAGAAATGATAAATAATATCTATACTGATAATGTTCCAGAAAAGAAAATAGGCCTTTATAATGTACATTCAAGAATTAAGCTTATTTATGGTGAAGGACTTAATATTAGAAAGCTAGATAAGGGAACTAGGATAGAATTTTTTATAAAGAAAAATATATAAGAGGGTGAAATATATGAATGCTATAATAGTTGATGACGAATTCTTAGCAAGAGAGGAACTTAAATATTTTATTCAAAATTATAGTAAGCTCCACATAGTTGATGAATTTTCAGATGGAATAGAAGTTCTTAAATATATACAAAATAATGAAATTGATATTATATTTTTAGATATAAATATCCCTTCATTAGATGGAGTTCTACTAGCTAAAAGTATAAGTAAATTTACTAAAAAGCCTTATATAGTTTTTATAACAGCATATAAAGAACATGCAGTTGAAGCTTTTGAAGTGGAAGCTTTTGATTATATATTAAAACCTTATTCAGAATCTAGAATTATTTCAATGTTAAAAAAATTAGAGAATATTGATAATCAAGAAAAAAACCCCTCTCCTAAAAGTAGTATATCAAATAAAATAAATCTATGGAAAAATGAAAAAATAATAGTAGTAGATATTAATAATATATATTACTGTATGGCAAAGGAGAGAATAACCTGTGTTTATACTAAAAATGAGGAATACACAGTAAACTTATGTATATCTGATTTTTATGAAAAGCTACCTAAAGATACCTTCTTTAAATCTCATAGATCTTATATTGTAAATATGAATAAAATAAGGGAAATAATCCCCTGGTTTAATAGCACTTATAATTTAAAACTTCAAGATATTGATTATGAAGTACCTGTAAGTAGAAGTAATGTAAAAGAATTCAGGCAACTCATGAACATATAAATGCATTTCATTTAAAATTATTTGTATTTCGTTCATATAAAACTAATTTTATTTTTTATCCATTTATAATTAGTCTATAAACAATTTGTCATTATAAAAGGCATATGAAAAGGCTATATTACAAAATAAATTTAGAGGTGAATGAAATGAAAAAAACATCAGAAAATCGTTGGTTAATAGTTTTAGGTACAGTAATTGCTCAACTAGGTTTAGGAACTATTTATACTTGGAGCTTATTTAATCAACCTTTAGTAAATAAATTTGGATTTCAATTAAATAAGGTAGCTATTACCTTTTCTATAACCAGTTTTGCTTTAGCAGCATCTACATTGGTTGCTGGTAAACTTCAAGACAAGCTAGGAATTAGGAAACTTACTTCATTTGCAGGATTAATATTAGGGCTTGGTTTAATATTAACATCAATAACTTCTTCATTACCTATGCTTTATATTACAGCTGGTGTTATAGTTGGAGCAGCAGATGGTATAGCATATATTACTACACTTTCAAATTGCATTAAATGGTTCCCTGATAAAAAAGGGCTTATTTCTGGAATTTCAGTAGGAGCTTATGGTACAGGTAGTTTAATTTTTAAATATATTAATGGAGACTTAATTAATAATATAGGAGTTTCACAAACATTTCTCTACTGGGGAATAATAGCCATGGCTTTAATCATAGTAGGAGCTCAATTTATAAAGGATGCTCCATTAGTAAGTAAACATTCTAGAAATAATACTAATATGAAAGAGTACTCAATAAAGGAAATGCTTAAAACAAAAGAAGCCTATGCTTTATTTTTAATATTCTTTTCAGCATGTATGAGCGGATTATATCTAATAGGAATAGTTAAAGATATTGGTGTTCAACTTGTTGGATTAACACCTGCAGTAGCAGCAAATGCAGTTGCTATGGTAGCAATATTTAATACAGCTGGAAGAATTATATTAGGTGCTTTATCAGATAAGCTTGGTAGGTTAAAGGTTGTAATTCTATCACTTTCAGTAACAACTGTTGCAGTATTTGTATTAAGCTTTATACCTTTAAACTTCGGAATCTTCTTTGCATGTGTTGCTTCAATTGCATTTTGCTTTGGAGGAAATATTACAGTTTTCCCTGCTATAGTAGGAGAATTCTTCGGTATTCAAAACCAAACTAAAAATTATGGAGTAATATATCAAGGTTTTGGCTTAGGAGCAATTGCAGGTTCATTTATATCATCAATAACTGGAGGCTTTAAATCTACATTTATAGTTATTGGAGCTTTATGCTTAATCTCAATAGTTTTAGCTACTACAGTACACTCTGTACAATCCCATAAGAAGATTAAACATAATACTAAATTAATACAAAAAGCTGCATAAATGTTTTATTTTCAAGTTTATTGATTATAAATTAAAATAAAGAAATTAAAAATATCCTATATACTAGACTATTACAAAATAAAGTCCATATATATAGGATATTTTCTTATTACTAAAATTATATTGAATCTTTTCTTATTTTCTTTAATGCCTTTTTAGAACCACGCTTAATATCATGGTCTAATTTTCTTTCTTTATAGGTTGTAAATAATTGATTTAAATCATAGCCTTCTGGGTATAATTCACTAGCCTTAACATCTAACTTAACCCTTTTATAATTTACTTCAATAAGATTATTTTTATAAAGAACCATTAAATTATTTAGCTCATTTATTTCCTTATAAACTATAGCACTTTCATTTTTATCTAAAAGAATCACTCTATCTCCAACACAGTAATTATACTTAGAATCTAGAACTTCTATTTCTTCATTCTTTCTATTCACCTTACTTGCTCTAATTAATTCATAATTATAATCTTTTGTTTCTATATATTTTCTGGCTCTAGCTATTATTAAATCATTAATTCCCATCTTTTTAGATATATATAATGCGTTACTATCTCCACTTCTACCAATATGAAGTTTATATAAAGGCTCAAGAGTATCCTTTTTAAATTCCATAGCTGCATTTTCGAAATCTGGATGTGCCTCTGAAAAATTTTTTATTTCTCCATAATGGGTAGTAGCTATTGTAATACATCCCTTATGATATAACTCTTCTAAAATAGCTATAGCTAGTGCTGCTCCTTCATTTGGTTCAGTTCCACTTCCTATTTCATCAAATAGTAATAAAGTAGACTTTGTACTTTGCTTTATTATTTCTGCTAAGTTCTTAACGTGAGAAGAGAAAGTGCTTAAAGCATTTTCAATACTTTGATTGTCTCCTATATCAACGAATATTTTATCAAAGACTGATATTTCTGTTCCTTCCTTAGCTGCTATATGAAATCCAGATTGTACTGCAAGTGTTAAAATACCAACAGTTTTTAAAACTACTGTTTTTCCTCCTGCATTTGGACCAGTTATTATTAAGGTTCTATAGTTATCTCCAACTTCAAAATTAAGAGGTACTACATTTTTAATCAAAGGATACTTTCCATCTACTATTTTTATATAACCATAATCATTTAACCTAGGTTTTATACCAGAAATATCATTACTATATTTAGCTTTAGCCCAAATCATATCATATTCAGCTATTACTTCTATATTTATTTTTAAATCTCTTATTCTTTCGTTTAACATTTCAGTAAGCATACCTAATATCTTATACTCTTCAATGTTTTCTTCTATTTTTAAAGTAGCTAGTTCTGAAGTATATCTAGAAATTGTATCTGGCTCCATAAATACTGTTGACCCCTTTGATGAAGCTTCAATAATAGTTCCCTGAACATATTTTTTATAAGCAGACTTTATTGGAATTGTATATCTTCCATTTCTCTTACTTATAAAAAATTCTTGAATGTATTGTTTATTTTCACTATTCTTTAAAAATTTATCTAGTCTTTCTCTTATTTTTTCTTCGCAGTCATCTATAAGCCTTCTTATTTTCTTAAGTTCCTTACTAGCATTAGAATCTACTACAGAACCTCTAATACACTTATTTATTTCCTCTTCTATATAACTTAAATCAGTAATATTATCACCATAACTACATAGAGTTGGAGCATATCCTTCCTTATCTTTAACAAATAACTTAACTTTTCTGCATCCCCTTAAGAAGTCGCTGACCATAGTTAAATCTTCTGGATCTAAAGAGGCTCCCTTTTCAATCTTTTCAATATTAGGTGTTATATCAAATATTCCACTTAAAGGTATATGATATGAAGCTTCTAGAAGCCTTCTTCCCTCTGAAGTTTCATCAAGTCTCTTATTTACAATTTTTAAATTACCACTAGGCTGCAGCTTATCTATTAAGTTTTTTCCTAATCCACTTACACAATAGCTCTTTACTATTTCTTTTAATTCATAATAATCTAATTTCTCCAATGTTATTTTATCCATTTATTTATTCCTTTCTTGTATTAAATACATACAAGTCACGAAATCAAGATAGACTTCATAATATAGGTTCTAAAAATCAAAAAAGCTGTGGATACTTCCACAGCTAAAAATTCAATTACAAAAAAGGTATAGAATACCCCTTGTATTTTTATTCGTGGACTTGTATCAATATAGTTTAATTAATTCCACAACAAACAAAGGCTAAAAAACCTACTTTTTTTGGAATTAATATTAAGTTAACTATTTGATACTATACACTCACAAAAATACCTCTCTTTATTTGAAATCTATCTACTTTTAATATATTCTAAATGCCATAATAATGTCAATACTTTTACTTAGAATAATCGTTTAAGTAAGCTATGCATGTGTTAATAGAGGAAATTGTATAATGGAAATGGTTCTTCCGTAAATTTACGTTTTTTGAAAAATCTATTTTACCAATACAAATAAATATGCAAATTTATATATTGAAATCATCAATAATATGGAATTTCACGTAAGAACCATTTTTATCTTATCATTTATATACAACCTCTATCTCTTATAATATTATTCTCCTCGCACCAGTCTTTAATCATCATTCCACTAGTACCTCATTCATGAATCAATGCATACCACTGTTGAAGCTTGTACTAATCCTTGATTAATTTAGTATCCATAGGAACTTTCTCGTAAAATTGTATCAACTTAGAAAAACTAAAAAGCTTTATAACTTTTCACAATTTTTACGATTAAATGTCATTATCTCATATTGGAACTATAGTTTTAATGTACAAGCTATTTACCTTTTACTATTTAACCGTTGTAATAGTTGTATAAGTTCACTTATTTTTTCGATATAAAAATCTGCTTTGCTCTGATCTATAGGATAACGCTTTTCAATCCTTGCCACCACTGGAATCCCAGCCCCGACTGCTGCTTCAATTCCTATCGCAGAATCCTCAACAACAAGACATTCTTCTGCATTTAAATTTAATCTACTAAGACAAGTAAGGTAAATCTCCGGGTTTGGTTTCGATTCAGCAAACATATCTCCTGTTAGTTCAAATTCAAAATATTTTTTAATTCCACATTCCAACACTACACTTTTTTCTTTTTCCATAGGGGTTGAAGTTGCCAAGACAATTCTGTAGCCGTTATCTCGTAACCATTCCATAGTAATGCAAACATCAGGAAAAATGATGTCCGAGTAAACAATTGGATTTTTATCAAGAAATTTGTGATAATTCTTGCGAAACTCGTCTCTATCCCATGCATCTGGACAATAGGAACGTATAACATTCCAGTGAACTTGCCCTGTTGCTCCTACAATAGGTAAAAAAAATTCATCTGACAGCTTCTTCTTTAAGACTTTTTCTGCAAACTCCTGTAGTTTTTTCATGTATTGAATTTCAGAATCAATCAAAACACCATCCAAATCAAATATTATTGCTTTTATCCTTGTGCTCATCATATCCCTCTATTCATATTATTTTTATTAAGCCCATAAATACAATTAAATCTCTCTATATTGATGTATTCCTTCTTTATCTTGAAGTGCAATCAACTTCTCCTTCCATAGTCGCTCAAATATTTTTTCGTTCTGTAATGCCATACGTACTACCGAAGCCTGAATGACAAACTGCCATACTCGAATTCCCCCTAATGAAAACAATCCGGGAGTAAAAACTCCCACAACTAATGGCGGCCAATCCCACACTAAGCCAAAAAGTCCCAAAATAGTCATAGCCATAGCAATTACTCGTGGTATTGGAATGAAATACGGTAAAAATAAATATATTGGAAGTGCTAAGAACACGGATGAATTCTTATAAAAAAAACAAATGCACATCAATACCATAAATGGTAACAAAAATGGTAACACATATGATATCTGCATAATCCATGATTTTTTCCCATACTCCTGCATTATTTTCGAATAACATCCATTGGATAATCTTAATATAATATTTTTACTTTCTAATCCCTTTTTTATTTCACTAAAATTCTTATATAGGGTACTATAATACACCTTAATCCTCCTCACAAATAGAAAACTAAAATTAGTAATACAGAAACGACATACCAGAAGTATTATTATCTTCTGGCATGTCTCTTATATCTTTTTTTATAATTAAAATAAGCTTCTTATCTTTGAACAGGTCTGGCTTTCGTAGGCAGTGCATCTCTTGTGCGCGGGTAATTACGTACATTTAAATCAATACCCTTAGCAGTATAGAGCAAATATGCAAATAGTTGTAATGGTATGCAATATTCAAGAGTAGAAAAATCCTCATCGTTAATAAATTGTGCTTTTAATACGTGTGGTGTCTCAACCCCCTCAATAGTACCTAGTGCATATGAATGTTCATTCTGTTCATTCATAATTTTATACAATTCACATGCTCTTTCGTATCCATAAGATGGTGGTGCAATAAGAATAGTGTAAACATCTGGTTTTACAGATGCCAACGGTCCATGCAAAAATTCTTCTACTTCAAAGGCAAAAAATTGAAAACGTACTGTTTCAAGACTTTTCAGTGCTCCTTCAATAGCAGTTCCAATATTAGCTCCATATCCTAGAACATAACATTTTTCACAATTAATTAAGTCATTTTTATTCGCTTCAAACCATATTTCTGATGCTCTTGCAATATTATCAATATTGTCTACAGTCTTTCTCATACGTGCTTTCACATCATTATATTCTTTATCGGTTATTATACCTGCAGCTTTCGATGCCTCTAGTGCCATTATGTATAAAGTTAAAACTGTACAAGTATAACCTTTTGTCTTTGGTCCCATAAATTCTCTATTACAATCAATAGTTACCTTACCTTTAGCAAGTTGTGTACATGTATTATCCAGATACTCTGTAACAACATAATTATCAATTTCTAACTTATTTGCTCTATTAATTGCATCAATTGTGTTGGTACTTTCACCCTCTTGAGTTACTGCAATCATCAAATCTGTTTCCGGATAAAAATTTGATTCATAGTGTGCAAATGCATATGCTGTATAAATAACACACGGAAGTCTCAAAACTTTTTCCATAAAATATTTTGCTGTAACACAAGCATTATTTGAAGTGCCAGATGCAACTAACAAAATACGATTATATTTTTTTTCTGCAAATTTAAAAGCAAAATCTTTGCATAATTTTTCACTATTATCTACGATATTTAGTGCATACTTTCTTGTCTCATATACGTAGTCATACATCGTAAAATTACTCATTATTTTCCTCCCTGTATATATCAATTATAGAATACCAAAGTATTTCCCTATTATTCCTAGAACAATAATCCCAATCATAATCCACACTGCTTTTACATTCTTCTTTAATAAATAGTAAATTAAAAATGTTAATCCTAGCGGCAATATTTTAGGACAAATCTCATCAAAAATACCTTGAACATCTAGGGTTACATCTTGTCCAAAATTAGCTACTAAAGCAAGCTTAACATTAACCATCGATGCAATCATACCGCCTATAACTGTTAACCCCATTACAGCTGCTGCAGTAGTAGCACGTTTCATTAATCCTCCAGCTACCAATGTCTCTATTGAGCTAGATCCAAGTTTATACCCGAATTGAACTCCATAATAACGCACCAATAAATTAGGAATATTATAAATAATCAAGAAAAGCAGAGGACCTATTAAATTCCCCTTCATAGCCAATGAAATCCCAATACCAGACCCAATGATACGGAAAGTTCCCCAAAAGAATGTGTCTCCTATACCAGATAACGGTCCCATAAGAGCTACTTTAATTGCATTAATTGAGTTGACATCAAATGTTGGATTAGAATTTGCCTCTTCCTCCATTGCTGCTGCAATACCAAGTACAAAAGGTGAGCAAGCAAATGTGTTATTATAAACCTCTGAGTGACGAGTACATGCCTCTGCTAATTTTTGCTTATCATTGCCATATAGTTTTTTTAAAACAGGAATTATAGAATATGCGAAACCAGGTGCCTGCATACGATCCATGGAATAACAAGCAGGTAAAAGAAAAGCTCTCCAAAATAAACTCATCAAATCTTTTTTTGTTAACTTTTTAGATTCAGATTTCGTCGACATCATTCATTACCTCCTTACCTTGATTCTCAGAATTATTAAACACTAGAATAGCTAAAATTGCTCCAATTATAGCCACCCCTACATTAGATAGTCCCAAAAATGCCACAGCAACAAAACCAATAAATAAGTACGGTGCTAATTTATTGCTATATGTAAGTTGCATTAGCAAAGCAAAGCCTAAGGCAGGAAGCATACCTGACGCTGTTGAAATTCCGCTTGTTATAAATTGCGGTGTGATTTCAATTAATTTTTCAAATAGTGGTGCACCAACTAGCATACCAATCAACACAACCAAGAAAGGGAAGAAAAAATAATTAAATAATCCACACCACTGACAGATTTCCATTACCTTTGTGTTACCAACCCCAGCTGCTGCTTTTGCTCTTTCACTAAGGATATGATTTAAAGGAATCCAAGTTAAATATCCAATCGTGGTACCAAAAGTTGAAATAGGCAATGCCATTGCTAATGCTACTTCCAAACCGGTTCCACTACCTAAGGCAAATGCTGTACAAAGTGCAGAACCAAGAGTTATCTCTGGCATACCAGAATGAGCACCAATTCCAACAAGTCCCATACTTAATAATTCAAACTGTGCGCCAAACATCATTCCCGCAACAGGATCTCCATAGACAAAACCAACTAATGTTCCTACTATTAACGGACGTTGTATCATAGTCATCCCAAATAGACGGTTATCAATTTTACAAATACCAGCTATTAATGCTACTAATATTGCTTTTATAAGCATTCTTTAAAACCTCCTATTCTTTTTGTATACTGTTTTTAAGAGTGTAGCCTCCTCTTTATTTTTTCACAACAAAACTCTTGTATTAAAATGATTGCTTAAATGCCAGCGATTTATTAGTTTTAGAGATTATTCTTTTGAGAAGCTTTTTTTAAAAGAGTTTCTAAATTATTAAACTTATGTGATGGAGTAGGCAACATTCCAACAGGTTTACCTGATTTAATTATACTCAAAAGTGCGTCTACATCTTCTGGTGTCAAATTAAGGTTATCCGAAATAAAAGGAGCTTTCTTACGTACACCACCTATCGTCAAGCGTGTAACCTCACTAACTCCCAAAGCCACTCTAGCAGCATCAATTGGATTATCAACCAATACCATTATTTTATATTTCTGACTATCTGGACCATTCAAAAAGGCGATACCATCATCTACAGATCGAAATCCATATTTTACAGCTGGAGGAACTGCCATTTTAAGTGCCATTTTTCTTGTATTATCATTAATGATTTTGTCATTGATGACCAAAAGGACATTGGCATCCAAAAACCTGGTCCAGGAGATAGCTACTTGTCCATGAATCAATCTGTCATCTAAATGAAGTGCTTTAATCATATTTCATTCTCCTCCTCACTTTTTTTCGCAATATCGTTTACAAAACAAATTCCCTGTGACCCAAATTGTAAAAGTGAATTAATTAACTCTTCCACAGGGATTGACTCATCAGAAAGACCTGCTTCTAGAACCATCCCTAAATTCATACCAGTTAAGATATAAATCTTATAAGATCTTATATACTCTGCCAATATATTGGTAATATTACCCCCAAATATATCTGTCAAGGCAATTATCTCATCGTCTATATTATATTTAGACAACTGATTTTCAATCACATTTTTAATGTGCTCACTAGAATCGGACATCTCAACTTGGATTGAAGAAAACTTGCAGAAGGTACTTTCTCCCCCAATAAGAGTAGCACTAGCAATAATAGCAGATGATAACGGGCCGTGGGAAGCCACAATAAAATGTCTCATATCTTTACTCCTTTCCTTCACCTTTGTATATTAGCAATGCGATTAATTCCGTATACAGAATATAAATTCCGAATAAATACTCTATGAAAATGTATCACTTATTACATCTTCAAAGATAACAAATTTGTTATCTTAATATTATCATATGTATATACATTTATCAATACATTTTTTATATTTTTTGTATTTTTTATTTAATTATATTTATTTTTTTCAAAGTTTTATATAATTAATTGGACTTTCTAATCCTTTTCCAATGAATTTTAGTCAATAAATCTAATAAATGCAATTGTATTTGTATATACATTTTAAACTATATAAATAAATCTATTGAACTTCTTCTCAAATAATTGTATAATAAAATATATTATACTACCATTAAGATAAGGAAAAATGGTTATGAAAAAAATACCGAAGTATAAAGAAATTGAAAACGATATTTTAACACAAATACACTCTGGAAAATTAAAGGCTGGAGATCAGATAATGACTGAAAATGAACTTTGTGAATATTATGCTGTAAGCCGAATGACGGCACGTAAGGCATTAGAGTCCCTTAATGCAAAGGGGATTTTAACAAGGATTGCTGGGAAAGGTAGCTTTGTTAACAAAAATAATATTCGAAAGCCTAGAGGTCTTACGCGGAGTTTTAGCAAAGATATTTTGTCCATTGGTAAACAACCAGGTTCAATTCTTTGTGAGTATAAATTATGTCCCGCTTATAAATTAGACTATATTGCATACTATCTAAATATACCTCAGGATGAACTAGTGCATTATATCTGTCGAATCCGTACAGCAGATGATGTAAGAATTGCCTTAAGTTATACATATATTCCTACAAGTATACTTCCAGCTTTGGATATACATATGCTAGATGGTTCTATATACGAATATATCGAAAAAACATATGAGATAAATCACAAAAGCAATGAAACAACGATTGAAGCAATAACTCCAAATGATGAACAGATAAAGATGCTAAATATTAATGCTAATACTGCTCTACTAAAAGTCAGCCACCCAAGCCTTTTGACTGATGGTCGAGTATTTGAATATACAGTTACATACTATGTTGGTGACCGTTTTATATATACTTGGTGCAACGATGATGATGAATATGGGTCTGGTTATCGGATTACTCCTAGAGATTGATATGATGTAAAACTTCTATATAATAATAAAAGAGAACAGGAGAAAAACTTTTGATTTTACCACTTTTTTGTTTGCTTTACTGTAAATCGTCAAATTAGTTTAGTGAAAATGTGGTTCTTCCGTGAAATGCCGTATTATCGATGATTTTAATATATGACTTTACATATTTATTTGTATTGTTAAAATAAAATTTTCAAAAAACGTAAATTTACGGAAGAACCAATATTAAGTTGACATTTATATTAAAGCCATATGTTTTCTAGGTATCCCATTATAATAAATATTAAATATCTCATATAAGTTTCTCCTATCTAGTTACTCCCTTTGTTAATTAACGTATTCATTAACTTTATAATATCTTTTGCAGCATTTAGTTTAGCATTTTTTCTTTGATTTTCTAACATATCATTTCTTATCTCTTGGTTATATAATAAGATCCTTCCTTGTTCAATTTGATTCGCAATTTTTTTAGAATGAAAAGACATCCCCTCTTCCATAAAAAATTCCATATTTTTAGTTTCACATCCTGGAATAGGTGATGTATGAACTAGAGGTTTATTTTTTACAATAACTTCTGTTGATGTTAATCCCCCTGGCTTTGTATATATCACATCAGCAGCATCCATATATAATGATATTTTATCAGTGTAACCTAAAATATTTACATTATCTTTATTCTTAAACTCTTTTTCTAAAAGTTTTTTTAACCTTTTATTATTCCCACATATAACAACTATCTGCTCACCATCTTTGCATTGTCTATTCAATTCAATAGTGAAAAGTTGAATCTTTCCAAAGCCCATGCTTCCACTCATAATTAAGTACATAGGCTTATCTGCATTAAGATTTAATTTCTTCTTTGCTTTCTTTATTTCTTCTTTAACATAAAAATCTTGCCTCACTGGAATTCCTAATGGATATAATTTTTCTTTTGGAATTCCTCTTTGTATATATTCATCCATCATTCTTTCATGTGGAATTACATAAGCATCACATTCTGTTTCTTCCCAAAAAGGAATACATGTATAATCAGTACTTATAGTTATAGTTTTTTCATTAATCATCTTCTTTTTCTTCATATATGTCATAGTTTCTGCTGGAAAAAGATGTGGCATTAAAATAATATCAAATTTATTTTCATCTAAATATTTTTTTAAATGCTTTGCCATTAATGAATTTGCATAATAAACTGGTGACTTTCTCTTATCTGATGATATCTTAAGAGCAACTCTATAAAGAATATAGAAAAAATGTGGAGTATATTTTGCAATATTAATATAAGTACCTCCAACCACTTTCGAAGTCCTATCACTTGAAAGTTTCATATAATCAAGCATAATTGCTTCATGCCCTTCTTTTTCTAAAGCTTCCTTCATTGCTTTTCCTGCTACGTTATGACCTTCCCCTGTATTGCAGGATAAAATTAATACCTTCATTTATACCTCCAAATATTGCTATATTTTATTGCTATAATATATGTTACTTTTATTTAACTTGTCCAAATATAAAAATTTATCTTCTTCCTCTAAGAAGTTAACTAATTTTGAATTAACTTTATCATTATTCCTTATTTCAATGACTTTCCTTACATCATTTTCTCCACATATATCTAAACCAATTACTTGATAATCAGATAAAATGACATGTAGAATTTTTATTAATTCATCAAAACTCATTATTCCTTGATCCCATGATGTATCAACTACTTTTTCACTTAATACATCTTTATCTATTGATATATAAACTGGATACTCATCATCTAAAAATCCACATAACTTTTCTTTATCTATACTTTTTAAATCATAATCACAAATACATTTAACCTTGCTTAAATATTTATTAGGAATTGTTTGTTTTTGCTCTTTACTTAATCCAATTATAAATACCTTTTTTAAAAACTTATTCTTATCTATTGCATCCATTATCCAAGAACCACAGGATAATATATCTCCAAAAGATGGTTTTACCATATCTGAATGGTGATCAAACACTATTAAGGTAAAATCTCTTTTTATCTTATTTATCCATAATTCACTAACATAATGATAATTACCTGAATCTATAAAATGTATTCCCTTTGGTTTTAAATCCTTTAGCTTTTCTTTTATCTCATTAAATGCATCTTCATCGCAATACCCATTAGTTCCATTAATATCTGTACAATCTATCCAATTATATTCTTTATCTAGAAAGAATTTCTCTCTTTCATAAACATGAGAGAAATTCATTATTGTTAACAAATTTTCCATAAACTCTCTCCTTTTTATACAGTAATAATATATATTTTATCATATTTTTACTACTTAGGTCATTTCAAGAAAATATAATGAATAAGTTATAAATATAATTGTTTATAGTAATCTATAGGTTTATAATTATATTGAATTAATCTAAACTATATACTAAATATTTATTTTATATAACTAATATTACTATTTTAATCATACATTTTATTAAGTATATTTTTATAGATTACTTTTTTAAACTATGATAAACTTATATATTGAATAAAGGAGGGATTCATAATTATGTTACTCATTGATAATATTGAAAAATATTTGAGAGATCATGGAATCAGTCCATCCTATCAAAGAAAAAGAATCTTTGAATATTTATATAATAGTAAAGAACATCCAAGAGTTAATGATATATACTATGCATTAATAGATGAAATTCCAACATTATCAAAAACAACTGTATATAATACTTTAAATCTTTTTATCAAGAATAAAATAGCAGAATCTATTATAATAGACGAAAATGAATTTAAGTATCAAATATTGGATGATAAGAAACATGGTCATTTTAAATGTGAAGTTTGTAATACTCTTTATGATATTGAAATTGATATAGATAGCTTGAATATAGATTCTTTAAAGGGCTTTGATATCCATGATCAATCTTTTTATTTCAAAGGTATTTGCAAAAATTGTAAAGATAAAGATAAAAATAAAAATTAAATAATATAAATGTTAGTACAAAGTATAGCTCATATATTTTTAATATGAACTATACTTTTTTTATTAAAATATGGTAAATTATATTGACTTTTTTCCAGTTTAGTATTATTATAATATTGTAATCAATACAAATTTAAAATTATTTTAATTAAGGGAGGAAATATTTATGAGTAAAAATTATATAGGTTTAGATAATAAAAAAATTGAGGGAGTAGTTAAATCACTTAATGATTATTTAGCAAATCTTAATTTATTATATGTTAAAATTCACAACTTACATTGGAATATACAAGGTCATTCCTTCTTCCAACTTCACAGTGTATTTGAAGGATATTACGAAGGTGTAGCTAAGTCATTAGATGAGGTAGCTGAAAGAATATTAACTTTAGGTTCTAGACCATCTGCTTCAATGAAGGAATATATGAAACTTGGTACTGTTGAAGAATTAGAAAGCAAAGGATTAACTGGAGAAGAAGCTATAGACATATTAGAAGCCGATTTCTTAACTATGATTAAGGATTCAAGAGATATCCTTTCTATGGCAGAAGATGCTGAAGATTTAGGAACTGCTAATTTAATGGAAGGCTTAATTGCAGAATATGAAAAAGCCCTTTGGATGATTAAATCTTATAAAGCTAACTAATTTATCATTCCAAAGTTTAAAATAGATACTTATAAAAAATGAGGCTGTCGCTACAGCCTCATTTTTATTTTATATAATAATTTATTAACTACTATATTAATCTATAATTTTTTAGGTAAAAATACAGTTATTCTCGTTCCTATGTCTTTTCTACTTAAAACAGAAAAATATCCCTTATGATTATCAATAATCCATTTTGCTATTGATAGTCCAAGTCCCGTTCCACCATTTTTTCTAACTCTTGCTGTATCTGCTCTAAAGAAACGTTCAAATATATGTGTAACATCCTCTTCATTCATACCGATTCCATTATCCTGAACAGAGAAATAAGGTTCCCCCTTAGTACTTATTCCTACTTTAAGAATTATTAGTTCACCTTCATCAGTATACTTTGCAGCATTATCAATTAATATCCTTGCTGTTTGCTTTAACAAACCTATATCTCCATAAACTGTAACCTTCTCTTTTTCAATATATTTATATATATGATTTTTATCTATCATCTTAGATTCTTCCAAGACTTCAGTCATCATATCATTAAGTGAGAACTCTGCCATTTGAAGCTGTGTTTTACCATTTATTCCTCTTGCTAAGAATAAAAGTTGTTCTACCAGATTTTTCATATTTTCTGATTCACTTTTTATAGCTTTAATAGACTCATCTAAAACACTTTCATCTTCTTTTCCCCAACGGTCTAGCATATTAGCATATCCTTGAATTACAGAAATAGGTGTTCTAAGCTCATGAGAAGCATCTGAAACAAACCTTGCCTGTTGCCTATAGGAATCTCTCATTCTATCTAGTAAATTATTTATAGCCGCTTCTAATCCCTGAAGCTCATTATCTCCAATATGAACTCTTTCATCTGAAGCTGTTGGACTAATTTTAGATATAGCATCTTCTAAAGTATGAAATTTTTCTTCATCGAAAGCCATATCACTAAGCCTACTTGCTGTTTCTGCCATTTCATTAAGAGGCTTTAAGGTTCTTCTAATTCTTGAAGTCCCAAAAATTATTTCCTGGAACAAAAGTATTCCTTCAATAATACCTATAATTTTAATTAGCTTTAAAATATTATAAAGAAATTCACTAGCTTCCTTAACTAAAACTTTCCCATCATCCCAAACCACCTTATAACTTGCAGTTTCTATAGGATAAAAGTTAATAGTTCTTTTTGCAGTTTTCACAAACTCTCCATAGAACTCTATCTCTCCTTCAATACACCAAAAACCTATTAGTATTAATATTATACATATATCAAGAAAAAGGAACTTAAAAAATAGTTCTCTTACAGAAATAGAATTAAGCTTTATTGCAATAGATGTAACATTTTTAACTTTATTTTTCTTACTCATCTTTTATTACGTATCCTACTCCACGAATAGTAGTTATAATCTTAACATTAAATCTATCATCTATTTTTGTTCTTAAATATCTTATATATACATCTATTAAATTCGTTTCTCCAATATAATCATAGCCACATACTTTATCCATAAGAACATCTCTATTTAAAACTATATTTTTATTTTCCATTAATATTTGTAGTAAAGTGAATTCTCTATTAGTTAGTTCTATTTCTATATCTCCATACATTACCCTATGTCTCATTTTATCTAAAGATAATAATCCACACTTAATAATATCAGTATCTTTTTTAGTTACTACTACTCTCTTTTTTAATGCTGTTCTTATTCTTGCTAGAAGTTCTTCTATGGCAAAAGGCTTGGTTATATAATCATCAGCACCTGCATCAAGTCCTGATACTTTGTCCATAACCGCATCCCTTGCTGTAAGCATAATTACAGGAATATCAGAAGTTTTTCTAAGCCTTCTTAAAACTTCTAACCCATTAAGTTCAGGCAGCATTATATCAAGAATAACTAAATCAACATCTTCTTTTTCTGCCATTTCAAGACCTATTCTACCATTATTAGCTTTTACTATTTCATAACCTTCATGAACTAATTCTAGCTCTATAAATCTAGCTATTTTCTCTTCATCCTCAACTATTAAAATCTTAACCATGATTAAACCCCTTCTTGATTTCTTCCTTTATTTTTTTAACAAACAATGAAATTTCCTTAAATACCTTGTTTACTTTTTCAGTATTGACTCTTTTTGAAGATACAGAAAACTCTATATCAAAGAAAAGTCCAACTATAATTAATGGTATAACTATCCAAAAGGTAAACATTAAAAGTAGTATTAATACTGTAATAGGAATTTTTAAAAACATTCTTCCATCTTTAGATATTTCAAAAAATATATTATTACAAGTATCTATTATCCTACATAGAGCTTCAAAAATGCCTTCAAAGCCATTTGTTTTTCTTGAACTCCTTTTTCCTTCCTTTTTATCATATATAACTATATTATAGTCATTACTATAGGTATCTTTGTTTTCATTAGTATAGAAAGTACTTGTTGAAGGTCTTTTTATTCTTCCTTTTTCTTCTAAATATATAATAGCATCTAGAATATCCCAGTTATTAGCTTCTAAGATTTCTTTTGCTTCTTCATAGCTTATATTTGCTTTATCTTTTAATTTTTCTACAAGTTTAAGATCCTCCATAAATATTCCTCCTATTTATGATGTGAAAAAGCTTATCTATAAATCTTTTCCATATATATTAAATTATATCATTCAGTTCATTACTTTGTATATTTCCACATAAAAATGAAGAGACCTTGAAAACTTCAAACTCTCTTCATTAATACTATATATTACTTTTCATATCCTTCTTTAAAGTCTTTTTTAATATTATCTGCTGATTCTGATACTTTTTCTAAAATATCATTTACACCTTTAGAGTTCATATTGGGACCAGATATTGAGTATCTATATCCACAGAATAATCCAACTACTAACAATATGCCTACTGCCCAGAAGAATAGTACTAATAAAAGTGCTGATATTGTTAATGATATTTTTATAGGCTTTTCATTTTCTTTTCTTATTTCAAAGTAATTTTCATTTCCCTTTTTAATCATCTTACCTATAAACTTAAATATTCTTCCAACAATTTCTCCAAGGCCACCACTTTTCTCCTTATTTTGTTTATGGTTTTCCTTTTTGCTATTATTTTCTTCTTTAACTTCAATGATTGTTGTAGTATTTCTATCTTCAAACTTACCCATTCTCTCTAAGTAGAAAATAGCATCTAAAAGATCCCAGTTATACTTTTCAAGTGCTTCTTCTGCCTCTTTACGAGTTATATTTGCTTTACCCATTAAGATTTCAATCATTTCATTTCTTTCCATTTAACTTCACCCCATAAATAATTTTTATCTTTACTATGGTTATATAATACTTTTGTAAAATTAATATGAAATATAAGAAAGATTAAAATTAGATTAAAATCTTAATATTTATTTTTAAGCTTTATTTTCACATCCACAATCCTATTTTTATTCATTTTAATGAAAGCAATAGAATTAATAATTCCAATATAAAAACTATATATTGCTACCAATGTACTTAATATTAAAAACATTAAATTAAAATTTTGTTGTATTGCATTTATAATAACAAGAATACTTAAAAGTATATAAGCAATTGCCTTCATTATTACTCTCTCTTTTTCTTTGCTATTAATTATACTTTCCATTAAAGAAGTCTTCTTTTCTCTTTTAAAATTCTTAATTACTTTTAATTTTTTTAAAAAGCTAAGTCTAAAATATAGCTCTACTAAAACTACGGCCCCTATCCCTACTAATAATGTATTTTGCCATGTATGAAAATAATTCCCTAATAAAATAATTACAATACATATAATGTAGTACCTATAGTATAATAATCTAAACTTATTTTCCATTTGCTTAGATATAATATATCCATTTTTATCAAAAATATTATAATAAACCTTATCTCCATACATATCTAAATATATATTGCTTCCTGATAAACTTGAAATATCTTTTCTCACTATAACATCACCTTTCCTAAACAAATATGTTTACTGTACTGAATAATCATCATTAAGAACCGCTAAATCTCTACCATATCCCACTCCTATTCTTCCCTTTTCATTATCGACACCTAATCACTTGCAAGATTAATAGTGCGTTAATTAATAGTATAATTAAAGTTCCCTATTTTCTCACAAAGTAAATCTTGATCCTGGCTCATATCCTTTAGCCATTAAAGCATCTATAATAATTATACAATAATCTAACACTTTATAATTTTAAAAAATATATAATGACATAGTAGTTAAGTGATTGCCGTCACTAACTATCTCTCCATACATTCCCATAAATCTTAATACATCACCTACTTGTCCATTTTTTTCTGTGATTAAAAGATTTTATCCACATTATATACAAGTTCTCTATTCCAACATTTGCACTTTTTAACATAAATATTATATCTTTTAGTACTTTCATTGAATTTATATTACTCTTAATTATAATTAAAATTATAATATAAATTGAAAATGGAGGAAATTAATATGAGTATTTTTAATATTGATGAAAAAGAAATGAAAAAAGGCTCTTCTATATTTACCTTAAATGAAATATATCAACAACCTAAAACTTGGCTAAAAACATTAAAACAAATAAAAGAAAATAAGGAGGATATACAAAACTTTATTAATCAAGTTATTAATTGCAATGATTTTGACATAATATTTACTGGTGCCGGTACTAGTGAATTTGTAGGAAACTCTTTATATTCTTATTTGAATAAAGAATTAAATTATAGAGTTAAATCTTATGGAACAACTGATATAGTTTCTGATCCTGAATTATATATATCAAAGGATAAACCAACTTTATTAATAAGCTTTGGACGATCTGGGAATTCCCCTGAATCAATAGGTGCTGTTGAAGCTGCAAATAGTATTTCTAATAATTTATATAACCTATTTATTACTTGTAATAAATATGGTTCACTTTCTAAAATGGCTGATAACCTTAAAAATTGTTATTCAATAAATCTTGCTGAAGAAACTCATGATCAATCCTTTGCTATGACATCTAGCTTTACTAACATGTATTTAGCCGCATATCTATGTTTTAATCTTAATAAATTAGATGAAAAATCAGAGATAATAAGTAGTATATCTTTAGCAACTCAAAATTTCTTAGATAAGGGTTTTGAAATTGCAAATAAGATAGTTAATGAATATGAATTTAATAGAATAGTTTATTTGGGTAGCAATGTTTTAAAGGGAATTTCTCAAGAGTCTTCTTTAAAAATCCTTGAGCTAACAGCTGGTAAAACAGTAGCAATATTTGATACTCCATTAGGCTTTAGACATGGTCCGAAATCAATAATTGATGATTCAACATTAATAGTTGTATATGTTAGTGCTGATGAATTCACTTATAAATATGAACTTGATTTGATAAAGGAAATCAGCTCTCAAAGGGGAAAGAATAAGCTAGTTGTAATTACTAATAATTCTAATACTGATTTAGAATCTTTAGCAGATTATATATATTCTTATAATATTAATAATAATTTAAATAATGTTGAATTAGGCTTAGCTTACATTACTTTTGCTCAAAGCTTATCAGTATTAAAATCATTATCACTTGGCTTAACCCCAGATAATCCTTGTCCATCTGGGGAAGTAAATCGTGTTGTTAAAGGTGTTACTCTATATTCTTACACCTGCAAATAAAAAAGTGCCAAATTATTATTATTTAATTTAAAATATATTTTTAACCTTTACGGAAAATTATAAGGAGTTGTTACCACAGCTCCTTAATTCTATTTCTTATATATATTTTGGGCATATTCACTGGGTCTTATTTCGTAATGTTTTTTAAAAGCTCTTGAAAAATAATTGATTGAATTAAATCCTAACATAAAGGATATTTCACTAATTGTATATTTATTTTCTTTTATTAACTGCTTACTTTTACTTAATTTTAAGTCATTAATATATCTTTTGGGAGATGTACCTAAATTATTTTTAAATAATGCCTGTAAAGATGATCTAGAAATTGCAAACTTACTGCAGATTTCCTCAATGCTAATAGGAGAACAAGTCTTATCTTCAATATATCTTATTATTTCTTCTAGTAATTCATCCTGAAAATGCTGTTGCAACTCTGTTGGTAATTTACTATCGTCCCCTTCTAAATAATCATATTGAAATAATCTAATTATAATTTCATAGAGATTACTTAAAATAAGATTTTCTGAATATGGTATTGTACTTGATATATTCTTTGCAAAAGTTCTTATAGCCTTGTATAATTCCTTTCTACAATGAAACACTTTATTACGAATGAAACTATCATCATCACATTTCATATCGAACATAATAGTTAGATATGAACAAGATGTATCATTATTTACAGCTTGTGTATGAAATTGATTTTTACCATAAATAATTAAATCTGATGAATTTAATATATATTTAACTCCATCAATTCTTGTCTCCAAAGTTCCATTATCAACAAATGTCAATTCATATAAATTATGTTTTTCACCTTTAAATCTATATTTGGGACTTTTTATACTATAATAGTATGCCATTATTTCAGGTATATTTATTGTTTGCAATATCCTGTTATAAACATATGGTGGATTTAAAAATTCAAGCTTAAGATTATATTTTGATGGTATTATTAGATTAAATTTAGCTTTATCTGTCATAGGAATAATATTAAAGTACATATTGGGTTTAATCTCTAAATATCTATGAATTGCAAATAGATTAAAATCTCCATTACTAGAGTCACTTATTAATATAGATGCCATTCCTTCAACTACTTCTATATAAGTTGACTCTAAAAAACTGTATAAGCTAGAAATAACTTTATCTCTAGTTATAATTTCCTTATGTATCAAAGTTCTATCATTAATATCTTTCATATTATCATAGATAGAACCATATCTTTTAAAACTTATACTAGTTGTCTTTTCATACATATAAAATCACCTCTCAATACAATTTACTTTTGTAACCCCAATCACATAAAGAAACTTCTTAATGATACTACAGTATACATATTTTTTTAAAAAATAATATACTTATTTCCCCAAAAATAATTTTTATTTTCTTGTTATGAAACATTACTAAAAAATATAAGTATTCTAACTTCTACTCTACTATCTTTATAATAATTTATGAATAAACTAATTAAAAGGCTTTTACAAAATATATTTTTTGTATTAAATTACCATTTAAGTTATAATATTAATGAATATAAAAAATGGGGAGGGTTTTTACATGAATATTAAAAATGAAGTAAGCATAAGAAAAGTGTCTAAAGATGCTGAGGATTTATTTCGTGGAGGATTTTTTTGCTCTGAAGCACTAATAAGCTCCATACGTTCTAATTTTGAATTAGATATACCTGAAGAGGTAATAGCTATGGCTTCTGGATTTCCAGTAGGTATAGGACGTTCTAAATGCCTTTGCGGTGCAGTATCAGGTGGAGTTATGGCTTTAGGATTATTCTTTGGTAGAACTAAACAAGGAGATCATAAGGTAGAGAAAAATTTAGAGTTATCAAAGGAATTACATGACTGGTTTAAAGATGCAAATGGTAAGAATGCTCTTTGTTGCCGTATACTAACTAAGGAATTCGATATGTCAGTAGGTGCTCATAAGGAACAATGTATACGTTATACTGGAATGGTTGCTGGTAAGGTTGCTGAAATCATTGTAAGAGAATTAGATTTAGTTAATACAGACAACTTAGTGTCAGTATAGGAGTTGATATCATGATTAAGAAAATACCACTTCCTATTGCAGGGTTAATGCTTGGATTTGCAGCTTTAGGTAATTTACTTCAAAGTTATTCTGAAACTATAAGATTAGCTTGTGGCCTTATATCCCTTATATTAGGTTTATTATTATTATGTAAAATTATAATGTATCCAGCTATGATAAAAGAAGATATGAAAAATCCTATTATGGCAGGAGTTGCTGCTACCTTTCCAATGGCTATAATGCTTTTAGCTACTTATGCCAAAGCATTTTTAGGACAAGGTTCTATTTATATTTGGTATTTAGGAATACTTATTCATTTAGCTTTAATAATTTACTTTACAATAAATTTCATTTTAAAGTTTGATATAAAAAAGGTTTTTACCACATATTATATAGTTTATGTTGGAATAGCTATTTCAAGTGTTTCTGCACCAGCTTTTGAAAAAACTAATATAGGTACATTGGCATTTTGGTTTGCATTTATATTATGTTTATTATTATTAATAGTTGTAACTTATAGATATATTAAATTTAAAGATATTCCTAACCCAGCTAAACCACTATTTTGTATCTATGCAGCTCCTGTAAGCCTTTGTCTTGCTGGATATATGCAATCAATACAAACAAAGTCATTACCAATGGTAATTTTCTTAGGTGCTTTATCACTTATAATATATGTTATAGTTTTATTTAAATTACCTAATCTTTTGAAATTGCCATTTTTCCCTAGTTATTCAGCCTTTACCTTCCCCTTTGTTATAAGTGGAATTGCAATGAAGATGACTATGGGATACTTAGGTAAACTTGGCTATAATGTTGGATTTTTAAAATATATTGTTTTATTACAAACAATAATAGCTACTTTATTAGTACTTTATACTTTATACAGATATATAGTATTTTTAATTCCTAAAAAAAGAGATTATTCAGTAACTCAATAATTTCTATTATTATTTTACTTTTGTAAATAGAGAAAGAATTATTCTAAAAATATTTAGATCATTCTTTCTTTATTTTTATTTTACTTCAAAATTTTGCTATATTTATCATCTAAAAGTTAACATAATAAATTCTTTATCTAACAGTAAAAAAAGATTATACTAAAATGAGATTCTATTAAGATTCTAATTTTGATTGAGAGGTTTTTATATGAGAAAAAAAGACATACTTGAATTAAAGAAAAGACTAAAGAAAGATCATTGCACCTTTACTAAAATGTGTGGTTGCTATGTAAATGGAGAAAAACATGTTATTTTAAAATTTAGAGAAACATTTTTAAACTTAGATGAAGATGAATATTTTAAATACTTAGAAATAGCTAAAAAAGTACTATCTGGGACTATAGGAAATAACCTATTAGAATTAAATTTTCCTATTAATTATGACCTTGTAAATGAAAAGCAAATTTCTCTTATGCAGCTTAAAAGTAGCCAATTAAAGGATGATACACTTCTTGATAGCTTCTATGATTCAATTATTGATAATTATGATTACACTGGTAATTTTTTAATATTAATCTTTCATGATGCTTATGATGTTATTACTAAAACTAAGGATAATGCAAAACTAGATGAATCTGAAGAGGTATATGAATATGTACTATGTGCAATATGTCCTGTTTCACTTTCAGAACCTGGCCTTAGATATTTCGATGAAGAAAATAAAATCAAAGCTCGTATTAGAGACTGGGTAGTAGAAGCTCCAACTAATGGATTTGTATTCCCTGCTTTTATTAACCGTAGTTCAGATGTCAATTCTATTATGTATTACACTAAAAATGCAAAAGACACTCATCCTGAATTAATGGAAAATGCCTTAGGATGTGATTCAAAGCAAACTGCTACTATACAAAAGGAAACCTTCCAATCAATTATTAAAGATTCCTTTGGTTCTGATGAAAAGAAGGCTGAAAAAATCTTTATGGAAGTACAAGAAAATTTAAATAATATGATTGATGAATATAAGGCTATTTATGAGGATGTAGATTCAGAACCTATAACTCTAAAAAAAGATGATATACAAAATATTCTAATAGAAAGCGGAATTCCTGAAGAAGTTACTACAAAGATTGAAAAATCCTATGAGGAAATTTTTGGTGATGATTTGCCATTAGCTGAAAATTTAATTGATTCAAAGGTTCTTAAAGCAAATGAGCAAATAAAAAGAGAAAAGCATCTACAAAAGCAAGTAGAAATACTCCAAAATAGGCTTGAAGAAGTAAAACAAGAGGCTGCTGCAGACAAGGAAATTTCTGAATCTAATGCTGATGATATTAAAAATACTAAGGAAAACTTAAGTGATGAAAATGATAATTTAGCCTCAGAAGATTATACAGAAATTGATTTAAAAGAAGCTTCAGAATCTGATTTAGAAGAATCTGAAGATAAAAATATAGAAGCTAATTATGATGTTATCCTTCAAGTTAAGCCTGAAAAAATCCCTCAAATAAAGTCGCAAATAATTGATGGTCAAAAGTGCATAGTTATTCCTATTGATGAAAATGAACAAACTGCAATTAATGGATTAGATGACATAATTTGATATTAAGCCTCCCCTTTGGTATAATATTCTAAAAAGGATAGGAGGATTCAAAATGTTTGAAGGAAATAAGTATGAAGAAGATGTAAAGTCATTTAAGAAAGTACTTTCTACACAAGCAGATGAATTATTGGCTAATGAAGATAAGGCTGTTGTCTACATTGGAAGATCAACTTGTCCATTTTGTCGTAGATTCGCAAGTAAATTAAGTGCCTTAGCAGATAAGGTTGACACAACTATTTATTATGTTAATAGTGAAGATTACTCCGATAAGGATGTTAACAAATTTAGAAATAAATATAATATTGTAACTGTACCAGGTTTTATAGTTCATAAGAATGGAGAAACTGAAGTACGTTGTGATTCTTCACTTCCAGAAAGTGAAATATTAGATCTAGTTAAATAAGTTCCTCTGTAAGTAGGAATTTATAAATTTATAGGACTATCATTTTGGATTATAAATCCCTTAATGATAGTCCTTTTATTTAACTTAATTTTTATAAGCTTATCCCTTAAGAATAATATTATTTAGTATTACAGCTCTTATAGCTTCATATTTAATGTAATCTGGTAAACTCTTTTTAATAGCTTGAATTTTATCTATTCCATTCTTATTAATAGCATCTAAAATCATTTTTTCATCTTCTTTATGATAATACTTATTGCAATCTATTTCTATGCTATAATCTCCACTGGCTTTTATATAATCTGTTATATATCCAAGAATAGTTGAAATTGATATTTCCATATCCTCTGATATTGCTTCTATATCTTCTCCCATATTAAGTCTATCTAAAGCGATCTCAGAAGCTCCCCTAGTTTCACCATCTATAATAAGTTTTTTCCTCTTCTTTTCTTTCCAAACTGGATTAATGCCCTTTTCAATAATATATCTATCTACTTCTTCAACTATTTGCTGACCGTATGTCTCAATCTTTTTGTGTCCAATACCCCCAATGTCTTTAAGCTTTTCTAAGGTGTCAGGATAACGTCCACTTATTTCTTTTAAGGTATTTTTACTTAAAATCATTTGCACAGGAATATTTAATTTCTTTGCAAATCCTTCTCTTATATTAATAAGCCTATCTAAAAGTTCTTTGTCACTATTAACTTCAAAATAATCATCTTCTATTTCTTCAGCTTGATTCTTATCTACTGCTACTTCCTTTTCAATATTATTTTCTATGACATAATCTTTAATTATATCTATAAATCTTTCACCATATCTCTCATATTTAATTTCCCCAACTCCTGAAATTTCAAGAATTTCTTCCTTAGTAATAGGATATTTAATACTCATTTCCCTTAAGGTTCCATCACCAAATATCATGTATGGAGCCTTTCTTTCCTCTTGTGCTATTTCTTGTCTTAGTAATCTTAATTTCTCAAATAAATCATTGATTTCAATTCTATTACTTTCAATATTAACTTCCTTAAGAAGAACTTTTACTTCTCCCTTTATAACCTTAAAGGAAATACTATTTAAGGCCACCGTTGAATATTCCTCATTAACCTCTAGATATCCATGGGCAATTAATATATTTATGAATTCCTTTAATCCATCACTAGAGTATTCCTTCATTATTCCATAGGTACTAATTTCATCAAAGCCTAAATTTAAAAGCTTCTTATTTTTAGAACCTCTAAGAACATCTACTATCATTCCTACTCCAAAGCTTCTCTTCATTTTATAAATACAAGATATAACCTTTTGAGCTTCTATAGTTTTGTCCTTCACTTCACCTTTATTTAGACAGTTACTACAATTACCACATTCTCCTTCATAGGAATCACCAAAATAATTTAATATATATTTTCTATAGCAACTATTTATATAAACTAAGCTTGTCATTTGCTGAAGCTTTTTATACTGATTATTTTTCCTTATTGGATCTTCAGTACTAACTTCAATTAGATACTTTTGAGTAATTACATCTGCAGGTGAGAAAAGCATTATACATTCACTTTCTTCCCCATCTCTTCCTGCTCTACCTATCTCTTGGTAGTATCCTTCAATATTCTTAGGCATGTTATAGTGAATAACATATCTTATATTAGGTTTATCAATACCCATCCCAAAGGCATTAGTAGCTACAATTACATTAGTTTCATCATTTATAAATTCTTCTTGGCATTTAATTCTTTCATCATTTGAAAGACCTGCATGATATCTTCCTGCTTTAATATTATTTTTATTTAATAATTCATAAATACTATCAACATCTCTTCTTGTTGCTGCATATATTATTCCTGCATCTTTAGAATTACCCTTTATATAATTAATTAAAAACTTCTTTTTCTCTATTCCCTTAATTACATTTATCCTTAAATTTTCTCTATCAAAACCAGTAACAAATATTTTTGGATTATTAAGTCTTAATAAATTTACAATATCATCTCTTACTTCTTCAGATGCTGTTGCTGTAAAAGCTGTTATAATAGGTCTTTCTATTAGCTTATCAATAAAGGTTGAAATCCCCTTATAGCTTACTCTGAAGTCATGTCCCCATTGAGACACACAGTGTGCTTCATCAATAGCAACTTGTGCAATTTTTACTTGTGTTATTGCTGTAATAAATTCATTTGAGTGAAGTCTTTCAGGTGCCACATAAATTATCTTATATTTTTTATTTTCAATACCATTCATTACCTCATTAAATTCATAAGTAGATAAAGAACTATTTAAAAATGCAGAGTTTATTCCCATTGAATTTAAAGTATCTACTTGATCCTTCATAAGAGATATAAGTGGTGAAATTACTATTGTTATTCCTTCTAAAATTAAAGCTGGAATCTGATAGCAGAGAGACTTTCCCCCTCCTGTTGGCATAATAGCAAGGACATCCTTTTCTCTTAATATTTCATCTATTATTTTTTCTTGTCCTCTTCTAAAATTCTTATATCCAAAGTACTTCTCTAAAACTTCTAACTTATCAATCACCTATACTTTTCTCCTTATTATATATGAAATTTATTTATCTTAATTATAGCACTATCTTCTTAACTCTATTCATATTTTAGTATTTTACAACCTTATTATTTCACTTTATTAAATACTAAAGTTATCTATTACTACATAAAAATAAAAAAGCTGCCTAAGCAGCTCCATTTAAAAACTAAAAATTTTTAAGGGATATATACTATTTAATTATAAAATTAATAGCATATATCCCATTATTTAATCTTCTTTATTATTCACAATCTATAAGTAAGTTAATGTATATTACCACTTACCATTAGTCATATGTCCTGCAAGTTCTGCCTTACATCTTTGCTTTATTGTCCAAGCTTCATTTTTTGCTTTTTCAAATCCATTTACACACTTAGGATCAAGATTTATTTCTATACCTTCTTGTGCAAGCTTAGCAATTTTATCTGCTAAAACAATTAATTCAGCATGAATGCTATTAGTTCTATCTGCAGTGTAAATTTTTGCTGCTTCTTCATTAGTAAGTTCTACAAACTTTTCTTTTCCTAAACTACACTTTGGACAAACTTCTGGTGCTTCAAGTCCTTCGTGTACATATCCACATACAGTACATCTAAATAATTTCTTCATATTAACCACTCCTATATCTAAATAATTATATTTTTTATCCATTTAATATACATATATATTATCCTATTTACTATTAATTGTCAACTAATAAATATTATTAGTTGTAGTAATTTTTAATTTCTTTCTTCCATTTCTTTTTGAATCTTATGATTAATTAACAGAATCTTTTCTGCTTCTACCTTACAAACCTTTCTATCATAAGTATATATTCCATTAGTTTCATCCTCTACATCACTTAATTGCGTATAAACACAGCCACTTAATCCATTTTTTATAGCTGGTATAATCATTTTTTCATACATTTCAACAATATTATCTGTTAGCATTTTAGAACTTTCAAAGGCACCATATCCATAACTATTATATTTACTATAAATATGTCCAGGAATAGCATAGGAATATCCACCACACTCTGATACTATTAATGGTCTTTCTGTTTTTGGCAAATCTATAGTTTTAAAATAAATATGAAGACTATCTACATCACTCTTTTCATTAATAAACCATCCTGAAGTAGAGTCTATAAATCTAGTATTATCAATTTCTTTAACAAATTCATAAAGCTTATCACTTTGAAATTGCCCCCAACCTTCATTGAATATAGTATAGCCAACAATACATGGATGATTGTACAGATGATTTATTGTATCTCTTGTATGATTTATAAATATTTCCCTTTGAGTCTTGTTTCCTCTTCTTGTATCCTTTAATTTAAGCATTCCCATAGTAGGAAGTGCTGTATCTCTAAGAAAAGAATATGAGCCATTATTCACCATATCCTGCATTACTAACATTCCATGTTTATCACAATAATAATAAAAGCATTCTGGTTCAACCTTAATATGCTTACGTAACATATTAAAGCCTAAATTCTTCATTCTTAAGATATCCTCTTCAAATTCCTTTTCTCTTGAAGGAAGGAAGATTCCATCACAAAAATATCCTTGGTCTAACACTCCATGTAAAAATATAGGTTCATCATTTAAGCAAATTCTTTCTATTTCACCTATTTTGCGTATAGTTACAGTACGTAAAGCAAAATAAGATTCCACTTTATCTTCAGATGTACTAATATTAATTTTATAAAGATGTGGATTTTCAACAGTCCATAAAGTAGGCTTATATCTCTCCCCATTTGGTAATGTGATTTTATCTAAATCTATCCTAAACTTATTATCTTTTTCATATCTTGTATAAATATATCCCTCTAAATTTATATCTATTCTGTATTCAGTTGCATTTGTATCTACTTCACATGTTATTCCAGTCATATCAGGCGTTATTTTAATATTACTAATAAACTCCTTAGGAACACTTTCTAGCCATACAGTTTGCCATATTCCGCTTACAGGGGTATACCACATTCCACCACGTTTTTTACATTGCTTTCCGTATGGATATTTCTTAGATAAATTATCAGTAACCTTTACTACTAACTGATTTTCTTTATCTCTAAATAATGTCTCTGTTACATCTACTGAAAAAGGTAAATATCCTCCTTCATGTTTCATTAACTTCTTATTATTTACCCAAACTTCTGCAACTTGATCTACAGCCCCAAAATGTAAAATTACTTTATCTTTTATAAAATTATTAGGTAAATTAAAGTGTTTTACATAAGTTAAATGCTTCCCTACAGTTTTTTTATAACAAGATAAATTAGATTGAGGTGGGAATGGAACAAATATATCTTCTCCATTTAGTTTCCACCTTCCATTTAAACTAAAATAAGAATCTCTTTTCATTTGTGGTCTTGGGTACTCTGTCCAATCAACTTCTTTATCTGCAGTAAGACTCCAATGCTCTTCTCTTATCATTTTAAAAATTAAATATAAAATAAAAAGAAGAAATGTTGCTACTATAAAAGCAGAAAAATATATTCTTCTATCTGGAATAAAGGAAGTAGTACCATCATTATTTAAAATTGTTTTTGCATTACTTAAAACTACCGCTCCAATTGTTGGTCCAATAATTCCAGGTATAAGAACTTGTCCTAATATACGTAATCCTTGAAATAATCCAGCTTTATTTTGTGGAATATTCTCTCTTATCATTGCTCCAAAGCATGCCATTCCTGTTAAATATCCTATCATCATAAATAAGGATCCTACAAATACCCAAAGAATATTTGTACTGAAAAATAATATAGTATAACCTATCATAAGAATTAAAATACTTGGAACTACCGACATCTTAAAGCCAAGCATATCATATACTTTTCCATAAAAAGCAGTAGTAATAGCAGCAATTATAATTGCTGGAGCCATAATAATTACATAATTATTTATTCCTAATGTCTTTTCATAATAAAGAATTAAATATGGCATAAAAATATTAATAGAAATCCCAAAGATAGAAAATGCACCAACTACTGTATATAGAAGCTTATTTTCTTTTATAACAGATACCTTAAAACTATATAAAACATTTTCCCAGTAATTTTTTGTTTCAGAGGCAGTTCTAGCATTGTCTTCTATTAGTATAAAGCCTAATAAGCCACTAATAATAACACTTATACCTATAATTAGAAAAATAGTAGTCCAGCTAGATGGAAAATCTAAATTAAATGCCATAAATCCACCAAATACTATTAAAACAGATGCTAATGGCATCATTGAATTGATTCCTTCTATTCGTCCTCTATTACTGTCACTTCCACAATCCGTCATCCAAGCATTAAAGCAAGCATCATTTGCCGCTGACCCAAAGAAAGTCATAACACAATCTAAAATTATAACTAATGATATGCCAAGAGAAGCAGCGGATACAGTATTTCCTGCAATAGGTGTTAAAATATCCATTCTAACAAATGAAAATGAAAGTATTGAAATTCCCCACATGATATATCCACCACAGATAAAGATCTTTCTATTTCCAACCTTATCAGATAATGCCCCTATTAGAAGAGTTGTCAAAGTGGCAGCTATTGAACTAGCTCCAACCATTAAGGAAATATCACCTGCTGATGCATTAAACATCTTATAAATGAACACGTTTAAATACATATTCTCAACAACCCATGCAATTTGACCTATAAGCCCAAATATAGCAAGGGTTATCCAAAACTTCTTTCCTAATTTATTTTTCATCTATAATCCTCCATGATAAAATTTGAATAATTTCCATAACTTTACTTTCATTATATCATGCCATCATTTAAGAAGATATTTATTATATATAAAAATAGCCTTAGATAATTTAAACATCTAAGACTTTTAAAATAATCTGCTTATATATAGTGCTTACTAAAATATAAATTATATTATAGTTTACTTTTATTAGCGCAATAGCCAACTTTCTGCTTCTTCTATGCTAGAACAAGCTCTAAAATTAGCTCCCTTATTTATTTCTAAAACTAATTCCTTAAACCTATCGCTTAATATTCTATCTTTTTCAATAATAAAAGCTACTTTAACATGATAATTAATTAATTTTTGCAAAGCCATTCCTAATAGCTTTGTTTTTAAATCATAAAATTCTTCTGAAAGAGTATTTCCTTCAATAACTATTTCAGATATATTTTCACTAAAGGTTGCTGATATAATATCTAAGATATCTCCTTCTGAGCATATTTTTGTTTCATCAAATAATATATAACTTTTATCATTTTTATTAATAACTTTATATTTCATTATTATTCTCCTCTACACTTTCTTTTTTGGTAATCATTGAAATTACATCTAATATTTCTTTTGTAAGTTCTAAGTCGGCCCATAACATAATTCTTACTACATTTAAAATTTCACTATACTTTATACTTATATTAGAACCATATAATCTTTCATCTTTGCTATTCATTATGGCTAATAAGGTATTAGAAATTTTAAAATATTCTTCTTTGTTTATTCCATCTAAGCTTATTACACTTGACACATTTATCTCTTTTACCTCATCCTTTTTAATATGTTCATTTGAAATTTCTATTTCTTCATCATTATTAAATGACTGACTTTCTGTAACTGAATATTTTTCACCTGTAAAATTTTCTAAATCTATTTGAGATATTCTCCACTGTTTTCCTACTTTAGTAGCTTTAAGATTGCCTTCTTTTATAAATTTTCTTACTGTTTTATGATGTATTTCTAAAATCTCAGCAACTTCATCTATGGTATAAAATTTAACTTCCATTTACTGTCCTCTTTTCTTATTAGCAAGATAATTTTGTATAGTTAATTACTTTATTGTATTTTATTTAACTTTATTGTACTTTATTATACTTTATTGTATTTTATTATAATTTACTGCACCTTATCGTGCAAGATAAATTTTTTTAATTATAAAAAATAGTAGCCTTAAACTTAATTATAAAGCTACTACTTTTATTACTTACATATTACTATATACATTTACTTATATTGCTCTAAAAAGTTACTGTTTTATCTGCCCATTCAACCATTTCTACACAATCAATCATTGTAGACATCGGACATATATTAGTTCCCTTCATATTTCTAGATTTTAAACAAGTTCCACAAGCTAAAATTTCTCCTCCAACTTCACTAAACTCATTAAGTTGTGCTGATACATTAAACTTTTCATGTGTAAGTGTCTCACATTCCACAGCTTCCCCCATCAAAAATACCTTCACTTCATGTCCCTTTTTCTTTGCAGTTACTGCAAATCTAAAAGCATTCCATGCTTTCTCCAATTCCTTAGTTTCAATAATAACTCCAAGCTTCATTATTATTCCTCCTTAATAATTTAAAGTATTATTAATTTCATCAATAACAAAATCAATTTCATCTTTAGTTGTATATCTACCAAGACTAAAACGTACAGCTCCGCGTCCAACCTCTTCTGAAACTCCCATTGCTTTTAACACAGGTGAAATTGAAGTATTACCTGAATGACAAGCTGATCCTGTAGATGCTAAAACATTAGTTAGTTTATCTAAGACTTCATGTCCATTAAGACCTAAAAAGCTAATATTTAATGTATTAGGAAGTTTATTTTCTGGATGACCATTTAGCTGTATTCTTTCACCAAACTTTTCTTTAAGCTGCTGATAAAAATAATCGCTTAATAGTTTAACTTCATTATTTTTTAATTCCTTCTTTGCAATTTCACAAGCCTTTCCAAGTGCAACATCAAAAATAATATTTTCAGTACCTGCACGCCTTCCACTTTCATGACCTGCACCATGAATTAATGGTTCTATATTAATACCTTTCTTAGTGTACAGTGCGCCAATTCCCTTAGGTGCATATAACTTATGACCTGCAATTGTTAGAAAATCAACACCTAATTTAGTAACATCCACAGGAACCTTGCCTAAGGATTGTGAAGCATCCGTATGTAATAAAACATTATGTTTCTTGCACATTTTAGATATCTCTTCAATTGGTTGGAGAGTACCTGTTTCATTATTAGAATGCATAACTGTAACAAGTATAGTTTTATTCGTAATTAAGCTTTCAAGTTCTGAAAGATTCACTATTCCATATTTATCAACTGTTAAATAACTTATTTCATACCCTATTTTTTCAAGAAAATTACATGTATTAAGAACTGCTGGATGTTCTACCTGTGATGTGATAATATGATTTCCCTTGTTTTTAAAAGTATGAGCCACTCCTTTAATAACCATATTATCTGATTCGCTTCCTCCACTTGTGAAGATTATCTCTTCTGGTGAACAATTTATTAATTCTGAAACTTGCTCTCTTGCCTTTTCAACAGCTCTTTTAGCAGTAGTCCCTAGTTCATGAGCACTAGATGGATTTCCATAGTTTCCATATATATATGGAATCATAGCTTCAGCAACATCCTTATCTATTGGTGTTGTAGCATTATAATCTAAATAAATCATATAATCATCCTCTCTATAAATCTATATTTATCTTGCACTAATTTTAGTATAACATATTTTCAAATATGCCCTTTCTTATAAATCATCAATATACATATCAATCCAATAGAAAGAAATATTAAACCCTGCAATTTTTAAAATTGCAGGGTTTTTATTTATTCAATAAGTTATTTTATATAAATGTAACTACTTCTTCTAAAGGTTTACGTGGTGCTTGTTCTGGTGTATTATCTGCTGGTATTCCCAGGGAAATAATCGCCATTAATGAATACTCTGGCTTTTCAAAACCTATTATTTTTTCAATTCTTTCCTTAGCATGGGCAGGTCCTGTCATATAGCAAGCTCCATATCCCATTGCAGCAGCACCTAATAAAAAGTTTTCTACAGCTGCCCCTATGCCTTGTGCATCTGATTGAGGAGATCTAAGCATTTCAATAACTGATTCATCTACATTATTAGCTCTTAATATTTTTTCTTCAATCATATCATATTGTTTTCCATACACTATTATTGCACATGATGATCTTTGAAAATTTAAGTAATATGGAAGAACTTTCATAAACCTTTTCTTCTCTTCTTCACTTCTAGCAAGAGATGCTATATTTGTATGACTTTCAGTAACAGCTTCAGCCATTTTATTTATTATCTCTTTATTTTGAACAACTACAAAATGCCAGTTTTGCTGGTGTTTTGGTGAAGGAGCATATGTGGCTGCATGTAATAATTTTAAAATATCTTCCCTTGGAACCTCTCCTTCCTTATAATCTCTGATACTTTTTCTCTTGTATATAAAATCTAATTTATCCATAACAAAACTCCTTTCAATTTTCTTTCCACCATTTTACATTAGGATTAATAATTATTCAATCTATATTCCCATTATTATATTTTATAAAAAAATACTTACCTTATACTATTACACAAAACTTCATTGAAACTTCTATTAAATATCACTTTACATATACATAATTAAAAGGTACTATTTATATAATTTACCATTTGGTAAAATATAGCTAATAGGAGTGATTAAATATGTTTAAACCATCTATGACATTTATTAACCTACCTGTTAAAGACTTAAAAAAATCAATGGACTTCTTTGATAAACTTGGCTTTACTTTTAATATGCAATTTACCGATGAAAACGCAGCCTCAATGATAATAAATGATAATACTTTTGCAATGCTTATTACTGAATCACACTTTAAGAATTTTACTAATAAAGAAATTATAGATGCAAACAAACAAGTAGAGTTTTTACTTTCCTTTGCTTTAGCCAATAGAGAGGAAGTCGATATGTTTGTGGAAAAAGCTCTTAAAGCTGGTGGTAGGCGTTCACAAGAGCCAAAAGATTATGGCTTTATGTATCAAGCTAGTTTCCTAGACCTTGACGGTCATATTTGGGAAGCCTTTTATATGAATCAATAAACAAATCAATAGAACATAATTAGTAAATTATTAATAAGTAAAGTTTATATTGTATAGTCTTAGGTTATTAAATAGCCTAAGACTATTAAATTAGCTAATAATACTACACTTCTTATTAGTTTAACAAATAAATTCTTAGTTCATATAATAATTCTATAAAAATATAGCAGGGGATTAATTATGAAACTTCTTAAATTCTTTTCTAATAGATCTGATAAACTGGAAAAAAGAAAAACTTTCACAAAAGATGAAGCATCCAGAATAGCCAAAAGATTAGGAATAGATTTTTCAAAAGAAAAATTTACTTTAGATGACTTTACCATAGGAGTAAATGTAGAACTTGAACATGGTACAAAATCATTATTTACAAATGTAACTAATGATAATCCTATTATTACTGGAAAAATAGCATTAGCTCATTTAAATGAAATTCCTGATTATTATGTTAGGTTAAGTAAACTTGAACTTGAAGCTAAGGCTTATTGGAATAAATCACCTACAAATAAATAGTATCCTAGTAATATAATTAACCCAACAGAAGTAATTTTACCTAACTGCTGGGTTAATTATATTATTATGTGTCCATTATTATACTACTTATATTGATTTATATAAATATTAATCTTGTTCATAAGATAATATACTTCCAGTATTAGCATCTATTTCATAACTATATTCTCTATTATTATAATAGAACTCTACTTCATATTTTTTAATTCCATTATCAAAATCTAATTCTGTTCTTTTAAAAGTAACTTGGTTATTTGCCAAACCTGCATGTGATAATGCTATTTCTTTTGCTCTTTCTGCTGAAATATTATCTGTAGTATTTACATTGCTTTGATTATTTGTTGTATTATTATTTGGAGTGTAATTATACTCTATATCATGATCATATTGTATAATTTGCCCATTAGATGCGTTAATTTCGTAATCATATTCTTTACCATTACAATAAAACTCTATTTCATATTTTTGAATTCCATCATCAAAATCCTTCTTTGCTTGAACAAATGTTACTTGGTCATTACTTAATCCTGCATGTGATAAAGCAATTTCTTTTGCTTTATCTAACGAAATATCTCCTGTATTATTTTCATTATTATTTTTTGTAGTAGATTCAGTGTTATTTTCATTACCATTACTTGCTCTACCTGAATTTGTACATCCTGCTAAACTAATACTAACTGTTATTATAATCACTGCTAAACTTAATTTTTTCATCTTTTTCTCCTTTTGTTAAATATAATTTATATTACTTGAAATCATTGGAGTCAATTTTCATTTTTATATCTTTATCAATATTAACTATATATTTTACATTTGGTTTTAAAACTCTATATTGTTCTATAACCTCATATACTACTTTTATATGATTAGTTTCTTCTAATTTATTTAAGTTTATTCCTGATTTTTTTGCTCTAGATAGTAATAACATATCATTTACTAATTTTTTTAATCTTTCTACTTCTTTTAAGCATATATCTAATGATTTTTCTAATAGCTCTTCTCTAGTAACTAACTTTATCCTTATTATCCATTAATATAATTAGTAATTCATATTCTTTATTATTTAAATTTATCTCGTTACCATTTCTTTTAACAGCTCTTCAATATTTATTCTTCTGCTTCTTTACTTTCAAACATTAAATCTCCCATATTAATTTATAAATTCAACTTATATTATGGTTCTCTGTATCAGTACTTAGTGAGTTTTTTATAATAAAAATAAGAACTCTAAATATTAAAGTTCTTATTAATTATTTTATACTATATTAACTAACTACTAAAACGAATCCAATTATTTCAGTTATAACTCCCATTATAATAATGTAAAAAAATTATAATTCAAATTTTCATATTATACAATTTTATAATTCTCTAACTGGTCTCCTATGTATTGTTGTTTTTTTGAACTCATTTACCTTTAACCACTCATAAATCTATACCACTTCCTATTTTATTATTATCTATAAAAATTCAGTTAAATCTCCACTATAAGTTATTATTAACTTATGCATAGCCCTTGTACAAGCAACATATAATAAACTTCTATCATATTCCCATTTATAACTTTCTTTATTAACTTTTGGAATTATGACTTCATCAAATTCTAATCCTTTTGCCATAGTAACTGTTGTTATAGTTATCCCATTAATAAACTTTGAACTATTCATATTTAAAACATTCACTTCAAAATCTTCAGATAGATGTTTATAAATTTCCTCTACTAACTTTTCCGTCTTACAAATAATCCCCAAATTAGAATAATTACTTTCTTTAAATTTATTTATCTCCACTTTTATTTTTTCAATCTCATCACTCATATCATTACACTTAATTATTTCTGGTTCATCACCATGCCTTTCTAATGCTTCTATTTTACATGGCTGAATTTTCCTAGCAAAATTAATAATTTCATATGTTGATCTATAACTTTTATTTAATTCTATAATATTTGCACTATTGAATAATATACTCATATCCTGTAATGTATTTAAATTATATGGGTTAACGCATTGATAAAAATCACCTAATATTGTTTTATTACATTTGTAAAGTTTGTTTATTATAGCATATTGTATTGGTGTATAATCTTGCATTTCATCTATAACAACATGTTTGACAGCCTCTTCAGATTTTGCTCCTTCAACAAACATCTTTAAATAAATATACGGATACACATCACTATATTCTATTTTATTATCTTTTTTAATTATAAACATATCTTCTCTATTAATATGCTTATAAAAATCGCTATATAAATTTAAAATACTATCAATCTTAACCATCTTAGTAATAGTTTTAATTATACTATTCTTAGTTGGAATTTTCTCTTCAAACATATTCTCAACTTGTATCTTTTCAAAAATGTCATTTGCTATTTTGTTTACTCGCTCAAAAATAGAATACTTTTTATAAGCCTCATATCTTCTTTCTATAAATTCTTTAGATATTATTTTATTATTTATTTTATAATCATTTGCCTCAAAATAATTATTGTTTACATATTCAATAAAATCATCTAATAGATATACAAATTCTATTGAAGATTTAAATCTTATTCTTTCTACTTCCCCACTTCTTCCTTCATCTGCAAGTTCACTTAATACCTCCAAGTAATCTTCAAATTCTATTTCATTTCCAATATACCTTTGAGCTATTTCCCCAAAACTACTTTCTAAAATTTCTTCTTCACCTAATTCTGGTAAAACATTTGAAATATAATCTGAGAAGACCTTATTAGGAGATATTATAACAATATCCTTAGCAACTAAAAACTCTTTATATTTATATAATAAAAATGCCACTCTATGTAATGCTATAGAAGTTTTTCCTGATCCTGCTACTCCTTGAATTATAACTACTTCTGAATCATCTCTAATAATTTTATTTTGTTCCTTTTGTATAGTTGCAATAATAGTTTTCATTCTTTTATCAGAAGTTGTTCCTAATTCTTTTTGTAGTATATCATCTCCTATGCTTAGAGAACTATCAAATGCATACTCTATATTACTATCTTTTATTTTAAATTGTCTTTTAAGTATTAATTCACCATATACCCTTCCTACTGGAGCATCATAATATGCATCTCCTATTTCAAAATCATAATACATACTTGCGATTGGTGCTCTCCAGTCATAAACTAGCATATTGTTATCATCATCTAAGAAAGCACCACTTCCAATATAAAATTCTTCTTCTTCATTAAATTCTTTATCATAAAAGTCTATTCTCGCAAAAAATGGACTATCGATCATTCTTTCAATTTTATTTTTCTGCTTCTCAAAAGCTTCCCCATAAGTTACTATTTGAGATATAGATTTTTCATTCGAAAAAATCTCCTTTCCATCCATATCACTCTTATTTTCCCACAAATATTTCATAGATTCTTTAAATTCATTTTCATATTTTTTAACTTTCATTTTTAATTCATCAAAGTAATTATTAAGTTTTTTTAATAGGCTAATCAAATACTCTTTATCATCATTATAATTAATCATTTTTTCCTCCTATTGGCATCATCCTTTTGTTTGATGTAAAAATAATAACACCAAACAAAAGTCTGGTGTTAAAGTGGAGGGTTTTAGTATTTTCTTTTCATCTCATATAACATTCCTAATATAAGTTTTATCTATTGACCACATTCCCTTTATAATAATTTTAAGGAAGCATACCACTTACCTTCGTTCTTAGATGTAAGTTCACCTTGCCAAATCATAGATTGGAAGCTTAAAGGAAACACACTACTCATATACACTCGCAGGTGTAAGTTCCAGCAACCAAAACAAGTTTTGGAGTGTCACTTATGATAAGGTTCTCCGTAACATCCCTAAGTGAGGTTTTTCCATTTTATTCTTGTGTATACATTCTACATAAATATGGTATAATTCTAAAGTAATATTTAGAAAGTCCGTAGTGGGTGGCTACGGAGGTTTTGAACGTTTTATCTCCCTAGGACTATTGGTGATATTTCATCATAGCTAGGGGGTGGTATTGGATATGCTTGAGTTAATTATAAAGAGCTTTGTTGTTATTTATATAATTAGATTAGTTTTAAAACATAATCTTTTTGTTCATTATTTAAAGATTTCAGTAAAATTTATTGGTCTTGATATTGAAATTAAAAGCAAACAAAAAGATGCTCCATCCGACGAAGAGTAGCATCCTTTTTGTTAACATATTCGTTTAAATCCAATAGCCCTAAAACAAAATAAATGTTCTAAGGATTGCTTAGTGCTACCAACACTAAGCTTTTCTTATTTATATTATATCAAATTTTTATAAAAAATAAACCTATATAATTTTTTATATTTAAAAATTTTAATCTCAACACCACAAATTAGAATTTATTCAATGAACTTCTTTGCTTCATTTAGTATTCTTTTTGAACTCTCAAATTGAAAAGCATCCATTGCTTCCTCATATGTCATTAAATAAGCACCTTCTAATTCATCTTCTTGATAACATAGCTGTTGCTTATCATACTCTGCAACGAAATATATTATTCTTTTAATCACATCTTTCTTATTAGGAACTGGATGTTCATCTATTGTTCTAAACCCTGTAATAATCTGTGCTCTTATACCTATTTCTTCATATATCTACCTTAATGCAGTCTCTTCTTCAGTTTCATTTCCTTCAATATGACCTTTAGGAAACCCATAATATCCTTCTAAAGATTTTACAATAGCGAAATAAATATTATTTTCTTTACGCGTAAATACTACCGCTCCGCTTGATACCTCATATTTCATAACTCACCTACTCAAATTCCGATTTATCTATTCAATCCTCTATAAACCCTGTATTTTCAAGGCATACCGCCTATTAAATGTTCAAACCTTATGTATTTTCCCTTGTTTTTGCCCTTATGAGCCGAAACAAGGGAAATTTTTATTCTCCGCCGATTACCTTATCCAGCAGTCTTGCGGAAGTACGCTTCGCTTCCCTTGTAGCGTGAGCGTAAATGTTCATTGTGGTACTGACATCAGCGTGTCCGAGAAGTTCCTGCACATCTTTAGGGGCTGCACCGTTTGAAAGCAGATTGCTTGTATAAGTGTGTCTGAGCATATGGAAGTGGAAATCCTCCAATTCCTCCACCTTTTTTCTTGCTGTCCTGCACATAATCCCTACTGTACTCGGTGCTTCAAATGCCCCGTCAGGTCTAAGGCAGACAAAGGATAATTCCTTGTACCCCTCTGGGACTTCCTCCGACCTCGGCAGACTGTAAACCTCATAGTAGGTGCGGTCTTTTTCTTTGACCTCCAAATAGTAATTAAGGCTGTACAGTTCCCCGTATCGGAAACGGTTTTTGTGCTGTTCTGTTTTCGCAGATTTCAGGATTGCGGCAAGCGTATCGCAAAAGTCCACGGTGCGGATTTTTTTACGCTTTGTTGCCCCTATTTCTGTTTTGTGCCTTGCCCCGTTGTAACGCATACTGCGGCGTACTGTCAAATATTGTTCTTCAAGATTGATGTCCTGCCAAGTCAGACCGCAGACCTCTCCAATACGCAAGCCTGTGTAATAGGCTATCTGTATAGGAAGAAGTGCAGGATTGTTTTTCTTTTTCAGGAAGTCCTCTAATCTCTGATACTGTTCGTAGCTGAGCGTTGGTGTGGAAGCAGTTTCTCCGTCCTCGTCCGAGAACAGTTCGTATTCTTCTTTCTTTCCTCGCCATACCACATACTGCATCGGGTTGAAGGTTATCAGCCTTTTCGGGAATACTGCAAAACGGAACGCCCCTTGTAAAACAGCCGAAAACAATCGGAGATACCCTTTGCTGAGTGCCTTTGCGGTTGTACCGTCAGGATTTGTACCGCCAAAGCTGAGAAAGTCTATATATGCCTGTAAATGGTCGGCGGTTACGGTTTTCAGCTTTCGGTTTCCTATCGGGTGCTGTTTGATACGGTTGACCGTTCCCTGATAGGACATTACCGTTCCATTGCTGAGATTGCCGGGTTTCAGTTCTTCCTCCACCCACAGATCGAGAAGCATACCAACTGTGATGTTTTCAGACTTCGCAACGAATTTCTTTTCCTCATAGTCAGCGATTGCTTTTCTGAGCAGGGCTTCTGTTTCAGACTTGCTTTCTGTTCCCACAAACTCTTTCTGTACTTTTCTGCCGCTTTCATCTTCGATATAGAAGCGTGCGTACCACTTTTTACCTTTTTTTCTTACAGAACCTTTTGCCATAGATAAATTTCCCCTTTCTATCCGTGGCAATCGGGACTGTGACATATGGTGTGCGTAAAGTAATAATGTTACTTATGCCGATGAGTGTCAGTCATCGTTTTCACTTGTCAAAGAGCCACGGAATTTTTCTTTTTCAGCAACCCTTTCTTCGGCTGCTGTCACTATCCCGAACAGGTCGCCCATCTTTACAGCGGTGCGTCCCTCATCGTAGATATGTAAAATCCCATCTAAAAACTGCTTCATATCCTCGATAGGAAGTTCCATTTCTTTACGGTAAACCCTTTCCATAATCGCCCCTGACTCAATCGCATAGCGGCGTAAGGACTGCTTTAAGCCCTCGTCCTCCGCTACACGGTCAACCTCAGCCATAGCGTCTGCAAAGTGATAAGTCATAACCGTATAGAGGTCAATCATTTTTCCGAGGAATGTCGTGAGTAGCTGTTGGTGCGGTTCTCCCTTTACCACAGAAGAAACCGTATCAAGATATTTTTTGATATGTTTCTCCATATCCCTTGCACATAAAGTGCGGCTGTCGTATTCCTTATCTTCGGAAAGACCTGTCAGCCATTCGGGAGTGGTCAGGAGTGCTTCTGCCAGCCCGTTGATAATCATTGTACGCTTCGGGTCTACTCCGTCCGCTTCATATCTCTGAATGGTAGATTTGTTTACCCCGACACGCTTACCAAGTTCGGGCATTGTTAAGTTTAATTCTGTTCGGCGTTCTTTCACTCGTTCACCGACCTGTTTTGCGGTGAATATATTTTCTTTTTTCAAGGTTTTCACCTCCTATTGCTGATAGTATAGCACAACAAAATCTATTTTGCAACCATAAATTTAATAACAGGCAAAAATATTTCTTAATAAGTTGCAAAACGAGTTGACAAGAGATAGCAAAATAAGTATAATTACAGATACATAGTTGCAAAATGCGTATTTTGAAAGGAGGTCGATAAAATGAGCAACATCAAAATGGGTTTAACCATAGAAGAAGCAGCAGAATGTACGGGTATCGGAAGAAATACAATGCGTAAGTTGGTAGAGTGGGGCAAGTTGCCTGTCCTCAAGGTCGGCAGAAAAGCGATTATCCGCAGGGATACTTTAGAGCGATTTATGAGCGTCAATCAGGGAAGAAACCTGCTCAATGAAAACGATGTCCGCAAAGTAGAATAAGCATTCTCCAAGCCCTCGGCGTTTGAGAGCGAAATACACCCCTCGCACAAATCTTCGATTTGTACTCTGGGTATTTCGCCCTTGCAGGGGGCACTGTATCATAGCGGCAACCGATTTCTCGGTTGCAAAAAGAGTATGCCCATCACGGGAGGAAGGAGTATATGGCAAGACATTCATTTATACAGATGTCGAAGCTACACAATGTCAAGGGAAGAATATCCTATATCACAAGCCACGCAAGACAGGAAAATCTCTATGCCACCTACCGCACCGCTGACAATGAATTTTGGAAGAACCTTGCAAGGGAAAGCCAGCAGGAATTTAAGCGAAGCGGCACAGAGGGCAAATGTATCGAAGCAAGGGAATTGATTATTGCCCTGCCCGAAATTTATACAAGATATGAGCCGCAGGAAGTCCTTGAAGATTTTACGGAGGAGTTCCGCAGGCGGTATGGTGTGGAGGGTGTGTCAGCCCTCCACCACAACAAACGCAAGACAAACTATCATATCCACCTTATCTTCAGCGAAAGAAAACTGCTCCCTGAACCTGACATCAAGATAGCCACACGCAGCGTGTTCTATGATGAAACGGGAAAAAGGGTACGCACCAAGAAAGAAATCACAGGGGAGGACGGACAGATACGAAAAGGCTGCACCGTCATTAAAAAGGGCGAGGTTTACGAAAGCCACCTCTTTACCGTGAAAGATGATAAATTCAAAAGCGAACCTTTTCTTCGGGAGGTAAAGGAGATTTACACCGACCTTATCAATCGGCATATCTCCGATCCCGAACAGCAGTTAAAGGTCTTTGATAAGAACAGCGTTTATCTCCCTACAAAGAAAATCGGTAAGAACAATCCCAAAGTCGCCGAGATTGAAGCGGATAACGCCGCAAGGCAGGAATGGAACAGGACAGCGGATATGGCGTTGTTATCGGGTATTTCCGAAGCAAAGATTTTAGAAGTCAAGCAGACCGAGATACACGAAAAAGCAAGCCTATCTATCAAAAGCAAAGGCTGGCTGCCTAATCTGTTCCGTGGGATTGTGGCAAAAGCAAAAGATTTTCTGCAAAACCTTATCCGTGAGAAGTATATGCCACCCAAGCCTACGCTTGATATTGATATGGCAGCGTTCCGTCATATGCGAAACCTGATGATAAAAGTACAGGATAAGGCAAAGGAAATCAAAAACTTGCAGGACAAAGTTCTACCACAGTTGAAACAGCAGCTTGCCGATACAAAGGGGCTTTTCAAAGGCAAAGAACGAAAAGCGTTAGAGGTAAAAATCAAAGAAACCGAAGCGGAGATTGCCGACAGGTTGGATAAAATCCCTGATACACTCAAAGCGGACGGTTATTTCGATGTACAAGTTTTTATGAGGACTTTCCGAGAAATGGAAAGCGTTGTAGAACAGTACAACCGTGACCTTACCGAGTGGGAATATCAAGTCAGCAGGAAACCGACAGCCGCCGCCAAAGGACAGCATAGACCGCCTGAAAAGCAGAGCGTGCTAAAACATTTACGTGAGATACAGGAACGCAACAAGCAGAAACCACCGCAAAAACAGCATAAAAAATCCATTGACAGAGATAGCCGATAGGCATTGAAAAACACCGCCCAGCGTCTAAACACTGGCGGTGTCTTACATAATCTCTTATCCGATTCCCTACAAATTGAATTTCTCTGCTGTTTCTTATTCCCAATTATCTTCTTGTAATATTAAATGAAGCAAGTGAGAATAATTAGCCAATGTATCTTTTGCACGATCCCCATATTCGTTTTCTATAAAAGACAAATCATCTTTATCTGAATGCATAATCAACCCGTGTTTTTCAGTTTCCACAGGTAAACCATTGAGCCAATTAGTTGCTTCAAAATAAATATAAGGAATTCCTAAATCACTAAAATGAGCATGGTCACTTCGCTTTTGACCTGTTGGATGAGGATAATCAACATTTCCTTCTGGCGTCAATTGCATTGGTAAATTTGCCTTTTTTGCAATTTCATATGCCTTTTTTACAGCTTCCACATTTTCAACAACACCTTTATCGTTTATGCTTCCTCCATACAAATAAAGATTATCTCCTGCAAGAATACTATCTATGTTTATCATTAACACAATATTGTCTTTTTCTTTCTCTTTAAGAGAATTAACATATTCTCTTGAGCCATGCATTCCTGTTTCTTCTGCACCAAAGAATACATATCTAATCGTATATTGTGTTTCAACATCTATCATTCGTAATGCATTTTCTAATGCAACAGCTACACCTGACCCATTATCATCTACGCCATGTGTTCCCGCACTATCATAATGAGCTCCAACAATAATGGTTTTTTCCGATTCACCGTTTTTAACTACTTCAATATTTTGACTTGATTGACTATTTTTACCACCATCAAATGCATTTTCTACTGATTCATCCATCAAAGGAACACCTTCTTCTATATCAAAGGATTTTATTTTTATATCATTTTCGGAATACCCTCCATTTAACAGAACAGCCGATATAAACGAAGCCATTTCCTTTTCTTTTTCAGTACCTGCAATCCGTCCGGGCAAATTCTCTTGAATATATTCCAAAAATGTGTATGACTGTATTCCATAATCTTCTTGCTTCAAACTCTCTGCTATTTCTTGTGTAAGACTCAAAGCTTTTGCATTATCCATTATTATCGCTACATGTTTGTCACTACACCCTGATAACAAAGAGCATAAAATACTCGTAGATAAAATAATAGTGCACAGTTTTTTCTTCATAATATTTCGATTAAATCTCCTTTATATCTTCAAATTTGTTGCCATATTAAAATTATATCATAAAGGCATGTGAATTTCTATACGGTAGTTTATCTGCATGAGTGATAGTGTGCCAATGTAACGCTATTGCCTAATGAAAACCCTTATTTTATTACTATCTGCAAGGCAAAATACAGTAGGTAAGAGGTTTCCCTACCCACTGTATTTTAGTATAATAAAGCGTTACACTTATTTGTTGTAAATAAGTTCACTACACACAATTTCTCTCGCCCTTGCTTGTATCTCGTTCATTCTTCCAATCCACAACATCGGGTTTTCTGCTTTGAGTTGTTCGGTCACACCCTCCTTATCAGCCATTTGTTCGACCAATCGGAACATCATTTCCGTTGCCTGCTCGTCAATATCAGCAAGATAACAGTTCAATTTTCCGCTTGTGAGAAGCGTGGTGTAAACTGTCCGTTTATGTTCCTGTAAATAGCGTTTGTGTCGCTGTCCCCATAAGCCGATAGGCTTGTATTCTTTTTCGATTGGTAAAGCAAGACAAGGAATATAATAATCTCCTTGTAGTTCATACCAAAGACCATTGCTTTCATCATAAATGTACTTATCCATTAAAAAATCCTCCGTTATAATATATTCGCACATACATCACATTTCCCCGATTGCCACATTCTGTTATATCTTGTTATGAGATTTTCTTTCCCTTGATTTTGCCCTTATAAGCAGGCAGGGAAAGAGTAAACTTGTGTGAAATCATATAAAGGGATACGGCGAACACATTGCGATAAATCCTTTATTTTCAAGGCTTTTGGAGGATTTTATTAACGCCCTATGAGTGGCAGTAACCACTTATAAAATCATAGTTTTCAAATTCCAATTTGTCTATTACTCAAATTTATTCCTGATTTTATTATAACATATTTTGTTAATTAAGCATTACTTGTGATACGGTATTTTCACCTATAAAAAAAGCCTTAGGCAAGTTGTTTCAATGCCTAAGGCTAAAAACCTCACTTATTTATGGTACGGTTCATTCTTAATTATTCTAAAGCCTCTATAAATTTGCTCTAATAACATTACCCTAAATAATTGATGAGGGAAAGTCATCTTCGAAAAGCAAAGTTTATAATTTGCTCTTTTTATTACCTTTTGTGAAAGTCCTAAGCTTCCTCCTATTATGAAGGCTATATTGGAGTTACCCATAACTCCGCAGTTTTCTATGTATGATGCAAATTGTTCTGATGTTAGGTTTTCACCTTTTAAATCCATAGCAACAACATGCATATTATCTTTTATTTTTGAAAGGATTAAGTCCCCTTCTTTATCCTTTATTTGCTTTTCTTCCTTTTCTGATGCATTATCTGGTGTTTTTTCATCTGATAACTCTATGATATCTAACTTGCAATATCTAGATAACCTTTTAGAATACTCATCTATTGCTTGTTTTAAATATTTTTCTTTTAATTTTCCAACTGAAATTATAGTTATATTCATCCCATTTTCTCCTCATTGGTATTAATTATTTATAGTCTATTTAAATATTATACTCTTCTACATCTATTATTGTAGTTCCTTCTTCTATTTCAGGAAGTTTTTTTAAGTATATTCTTAATACATCTGCATTAAACACTGCTTGAATTCTTTTTAAATCTACCCTAGGTACATAGAAGCTTCTTTCAGCATAATCCTTTTCTTCTAGCATCGCTATTTTAAAGTAATTATCTTTTATAGCATCTCTCTTTACTTTTATACTTATGTGATCATTATCATAATCTACATCTATGTCCTTTTTGTTTACACCTTCTAGCTTTCCTTCTATAAGGTACCTATCTCCATAGTCCCTAAACTCTAAATCTATTTCTTCTTCAGCCTCTTCTTCTTCTATTAAAGAAGTCATAACATCACTATTTATTACAGTTTCTACTATACTATTAACTAGCCCTTCATTATTAATTAATGTAGAAAAAACATCATTAAATATACTATTAAAAGTTCCTGCAAAGTTTCCCGCAAAAGCTCCACTAAATACATTAATTATATCATTTCCATTAGTAAAAGTTCCATATTTATAATTACCATTATCAGTGCTTCCACTATACATATTTCCATTATAATTATTTTGATTAAACATACCATTATTTATTTTATTAGAACCTTGGTTATTTCCCATTAAATTATTGAAGATCGAAGGAAACATCTCAAACATTATAATCTCCTTATTTATTAATTCCTATATAATATAATTATTTAATAATGAGATTTTTGATACAACAAAAATGTCATTATTATTTAACCCTTTCAAATGGTAAAATATGTTATAATGCCTTTAAAATCTAATTTTACCTTACTATTAAGGTATAAATTAAATATTTCTATTGAGGTGAAATAAATGAAAAAATTCCTTTTTATTTTATTTTCTTTTGGTTTAATATTTACATTTGTTTATTGTAGTAACTCTTCAGGAAAAGTTGTAAGAGAATATACTGGTAGTGCTTCCTTTGGTGATAATGAGGCTTATGCCCTAGGTGAAAATAGTAAGGGCATACCTATCTTTAAAGATACAGATAAAGCATTTTCTCAAGCTCTTATTGATTATAAAGATGGATTTAAAGCTATTGAAGAACAATACCACTTAAAACCTGTTAGTAAAAATAACTGGAAGGAATATAAAACCTATGGCTGGCAATTAAATACTGAAGACCCTGATATAATAAAACAAGGTGTAGGCATAAGTAAATTTTTTGATTTTTACGAAAACAGCTTCCAATAAAAAAAGAAATTCCGCTTTTCAGCGGAATTTCCTCCATTATTACGCATTATGCATTATTTTAATATCCTATTTCTTCATTCATAAAGATTACATGTATTCTGTCCTTATCCCCTTGGCTTGATATTACTGTAAATTCTCTACATAGCTTATCGCTTCCTTTACAATCAACACAATAGCCAACCTTAGTACAAGGTGTCATTTTATTTAATCTTTTAGCATTTGCTGGTGCAGATATTTCTCTATTTCTTACAACTGCTTCTTCTATATTCTTAACTATTTTATTTACACCAACTATAAGAATTACTTTTTCAGGTCCAAAAAGCATTGCTGCGACTCTATTTCCAGTACCATCTACATTATATAGCTTTCCATCTTCTGTTACTGCATTACTACTTGCAAAATAAGCATCTGCAAAAAAGCTTTCTTTAAAAATATTTATTACTTCTTCTTTACTTAATCCTTCTTCATATCTATCTAGGAATTTATACCTTCCACTTCTTAAGTGATCTATAACTCCTCTTTCAAATAATGACATTGATCCCCCACAAGAAACAGTAGAATTTTCACTTACTAATTCCTTTATTTTTTCTATAAGCTCCTCATTAGTATTTACTAAGTACCCATTCATGTTATTTTTATTAAGAGCTTCTATAGTTCTTAATATTTTTTGTTCATTCACCCATTTTAAGTTATTGTCCATCATATCTCACTCCCAAATATTTACTTCAATTTTATTATAATAAATATACATTAAAAATGAAATAAAGAGATCTAAAAATTATAGATCTCTTTTTAAATAAATTATTTTCCACAACACTTTTTATATTTCTTTCCACTTCCGCATGGACAAGCATCGTTTCTTCCAATTTTATTTTCATTTCTTACAGTTACAGAATCTCTGTATTGCTTTTGGATTTCTTTTCTCTTTTCTGGTGAGAAAATACCTTCCCATTGTGGTAAATTATATAAGTATTCAGCCTTTGCATCTAACATATTAAAGTATAACTTTTCTAAGTCAACTTCTAATGTTATTTCTTCTTCAGCTGTTATATTTTCTAAATCTAATTGATTTTTTAAGCTATCATTAATTCCATCAACAAATCCCATTATAAATTCAACTGTTGTATTTTGTTTCTTAGCTAAATCATTAATTGTAAAAGTATAGTTTTCTGTGTGCTTTGATAAGATTTCCTTGTATATAGACTTTTCTATTTCCATATACTCACTCCAAAAAGCTTGTTCTCCTTTTACCTTAACATATTCAACTACCATATCAGTCCATTGCTTATATAAACTCATATTTTATTCTCCTTCTTATATGTTTTATAAGTATTTTATTTAAATTGACTAAACTACAATTAAATCACTAGGACTATGTCTGTTAGCCATAGTTAAATCAACATCTTTATCTAGTATAATATTATTTTCTCTTAAAACTCCACTAACAGTTTCTAATGCTAATTCAGGATGATTGTTAGTTCCGCTTAAATGGCCTAAAATTATTCTTTTATTTGACTTATATGTTATTAAGTCAACTAATGCCTTACCGCAATCTTCATTAGATAAATGTCCAACTTCGCTTAAAATTCTTCTCTTTAAAGTATATGGATATGGTCCGAACTTTAACATACTCACATCATGATTACTTTCTAATAATATAACTTCTGAATCCTTTATATTATCTCTTATTTCCCCTGTATATATTCCAAAGTCCGTAGTAACACTTGCTCTCTTACCCTTGCAGTGAATAGTATATCCAACTGGTGCTACAGCGTCATGAGGTATATTAAATGAAATTACATCTAAATCCTTTATACACATAGTAGATCTTCTATCCATTATCTTTATATTATGCTCTTTTATTTTTCCTATGGAACCTTCTAATACATTCCAAGTATCCGCATTAGTATAAATAGGAATATCATACTTACGAGATAAAACTCCAATCCCCTTAATGTGGTCTGAATGCTCATGAGTTACAAAAATCCCATCTAAATTACTTGGGTCTTCCCCAATATTCTTTAAAGCTTCATCAATTTTTTTCCCTGGTAAACCTGCATCTATTAAAATTCTTGCATTTTCAGAAGCAATGAAGATGCTATTCCCACTGCTTCCACTATATAATGAACAAAATTTCATTCTTCTTCCCCCATAGATGTTACTCTTCTATGTCTCTAGTAATATCTGCACCTAGGGCTGCGAATTTGTTTTCTATATGAGGATATCCTCTATCTATATGTTCAATTTCGTATATTTCAGTAACACCTTCTGCTACTAATCCAGCTATAACCATAGCTGCTCCAGCTCTTAAGTCAGTTGCTATTACTTTAGCTCCAACTAATTTATCTTTACCTTCAATTATTGCCGTTCTTCCTTCAACTTTTATAGTTGCTCCCATTTTCTTAAGCTCATCTATATGCTTATGTCTGCTTTCCCAAATAGTTTCTGCAATTAAACTTTTTCCTGGTACTATGCTTAATAATGCTGACATAGGTTGTTGTACATCTGTTGGGAATCCTGGATAAGGAGCTGTCTTAACACTAACACCCTTTAGCTCTCCCTTTGCATATACTCTAACACTATCGTCTCCCTCTTCAACAGTTGCACCCATTTCTATAAGTTTAGCTGCTATAGATTCTAAGTGCTTTGGAATAACATTATTTATAGTTACATCTCCTTTAGTTGCTGCTGCTGCAATCATAAAAGTTCCTGCTTCTATTTGATCTGGAATAACACTATAATTACATCCAACTAACTTTTCTACACCTTTTACTCTAATTACATCCGTTCCAGCGCCCTTAATATCTGCACCCATAGAGTTTAAAAAGTTTGCTACATCAACAACATGAGGTTCTTTAGCAACATTCTCAAGTATAGTAGTACCTTCCGCTAATGTTGCTGCAATCATAACGTTAATAGTTGCTCCAACTGTAACTACATCAAAGAATATATTTGCTCCTTGAAGCTTTTCTGCTTCCACAGTAACAGCTCCATGCTCAATATTTACTTTAGCACCTAATGCTTCAAACCCCTTAATATGCTGATCTATTGGTCTAACTCCAATAGGGCATCCCCCTGGTAATTCTACTCTTGCTTTTTTAAATCTTGATAATAAAGCTCCTATAAAGTAATATGAAGCTCTCATTCTTCTAACATCATCAGTACACGCATTAACGCTTGTAACATCAGTAGCATCTATTTCTATAGTATTATTATCTATTTTTTTAACCTTACATCCAAGACTTGCTAATATTCTTTCAAGACAATGTACATCTTCTATATCTGGTACATTCTCAATAATGCACTTACCTTCACTTGCCATTATTGCTGCTGGCAATATAGCAACTGCTGAGTTTTTCGCACCATTTATGTCAACTGAGCCTTTTAAGACTTTTCCTCCATTTATAACTAACTTTTCCATCCGTTTCACCCTTATCATAATTTATATATATATATTAATGTTTCCTATTATTTCAACAATTATCCATTCTATGTAACTTTCTTAAAAACTTACATTTAACATTATAACATAAAAATAATTTAATTAAATAGAGTTTTTTCTTCCAAAAGGCTTTTTTACTTACTTTGTAATAAAATATTTATAAAATTTTTAAATTATATAATCTTTTTAAATTTTTTGTAATATGTTATAATTTATAATAAAGTTTGTATGCATTTATAATTGGTATAAACTAATATATTATGAGAGGCTGAAGCTATGAAATATTACTTAGTGGCATTATTTGATGATGAATCATATAAAAATTTAAATCCTATACAAAAGAATCTTTCTAAAAAGTTTAGGGCAAATAGAAATTCTCCAGCCCCTTATATACCTTTAGAAGTAATTGAGAATCCAAATATAGATAAATTAGATGTTGTAGTAGATAAAATAATTAAACCATATAAAAATTTTAAGGTACAATTAATGAAAGAGATTTCTATTTCAGAAAATAATAAAACCTTAAATATTAATATTCAAGATGTTGGATATATTAAAAGAATGAATAGATTAATGAATGATACATTAAGGCTGCATGGATTTAATGTTGAAGAAAATTCTAACGAGTCACCACTTCATATATCCTTGGCTAATTTAAATTTTATTCCAAGAGATATGAAAAAACTTGATGGTGAAATTAATTTTAAGTCCAAATGTGATACTTTAAAGGTAGATAGAATTGAATTATGGAGATTTTCAAATAGTAAAAGAGAAACCTTAGTTAAGAGTTATCCATTAAAAAAGAACTTATATTTATAAGTTAAAAGAAAGTAATAATTCCTATTTAAAATAATAGTAGAAATTATTACTTTTTTATTTCTTCAATTTTTATAAGATTTAAAAATTTATTTTTTTGTAGTCGTTTTCCACGCTTTTCATTTTCAATTTATTTCTGTAAAATAGTATATGGTAAATCCAAAAAACCAGGAGGATGTTTATGGAAATTAAGTCTTTTTTTGAGGCTCAAATAGAAAGAAATAAACAACTTGTTATTGATAGCAACTTAAGTGAGTATAAAATTTGGGCTAGAAAATATTTAGAGTTACATACAAAAATAAGTCATCTAGCTGATGAAACACAATGTTATAAGTATTGGATTGGAGAAGAATTAGAAATAAATAAAGAAGCTTTATTTAAGAAGTATTTAGATTGTTTTGCTACAATTATATCTATTGGTATAGATAAAAAATACAATTCAATAGAAGAAGTATCAATAAAGCCAAATGATTATTGTCTAAGTGATCAATTTTTAAATTTATTTATAGATTTAAATGACTTAATAATATCAACTTCAGAAGACCACTATTTAACACTAGTTGAAGATTTCATAAGCTTAGGAATAACTTTAGGATATTCCGAAACTCAAATTAGAGAAGCATTTTTGAAGAATTAAAAGAAAACCTTCTATTTTAATATAGAAGGTTTTTTAATATTTATTATATCTAGAGGGAATAATACCTTCGAGGTGATATGATGTTAGCAATTATATATGCAATTATTTCTGGAATTTCAATGACACTTCAAGGGATTTTTAATACAAGGCTTGAAGAAAAGGTTGGAACTTGGGAAACTAATGTAATAGTCCAAGGAACTGCATTAATATTAACGTTAATAATACTAATGTTTTTTGGAAAAGGTTCCTTTAAGGCTATAAAAGATGTAAATAAGCTCTATTTGTTAGGTGGTATACTAGGAGTTATTATAATTTTTACTGTTATGAAAAGCATAGGTGCTATGGGTGCAACCTTAGGAATTGGAATAATATTAATAGCTCAATTAGCTTCTGCAGGAATAGTAGATGCCTTTGGTCTTTTTGGAACTGAAAGAATTTCCTTTGGTATTAGAGAGTTTATTGGAATTGGTGTTATGATAATTGGAATAATTATTTTTAAGTGGAGAGGTTAATTCCTCTCTTTTTATTCTTTAGGCATTTATAAAAATATTACCCTATTAATAATTTTTTATAAATTCCTTTCCTTCAGTACTCAAGGATATAGATATTATATTCTGGCGACTTGGAGCCTGTGAGGTCGCAAAGAATGTAATATCTATATCCTTTTTTATTTTATTGTATTAACAAAAATATACCTTTTAATATAATATATATTGTGATCATTTTTAGGAGATTAATATGTTTTCTTTTGCTAGAAGATTAGAGCCAAATTTAAAATCATGTATATTATCAAAACCTTATAATAGTTATAGAGTTTTAATTAAATATAAAAGATTTCAAGATAGTATAATAAAAAGAATATCTTCATACAAGGGTGAATTAATAAATCACATAGAAGCTTGTAAAATAATATCTGCTAGACTAAATTCTAAGGGCATACAAAGACTTTTAGAGTACCCTGAAATTGAATATATTTGCTTTGATGAATACTTATTTTTATGTGGTATTAGTGTAAATACTGCAAATAAAGTTAGATTGCCTAATAAAAATAGAAATAAAGGCAAGGGAATTGGAATCGCAATAATAGATTCTGGAGTTTATCCTCACTCTGATTTGACTACTCCATATAATAGAATATCTTTATTTATAGACTTAATTAATAATTTACATTACCCCTATGATGATAATGGTCATGGGACTTGTACCGCAGGTATTATTGCTGGTAATGGTAAAAAATCTAATGGTATGTATAGTGGTATAGCCCCTGAAAGTTCTATATATTCCTATAAGGCCTTTGACAAAACTGGTAAAGGCTACTTTTCAGATATTTTATATGCTATGGAATTAGTGTCTAAAGAGGCTGAAAAAGGTGTTGTAAAGATTTTATGCCTTCCTTTTGAATTATTAGGCTATAACACTTTCTTACAAAATTTATTTGATTCATTAGTTTCTTTAATTAATAGTAAAAATATCACTTGTATAATACCAAGTGGAAGTAGTAAAAATTTAGATGGTTCTATTACAGGAGTAGCTCTTTGTGATAGATGTATAACAGTTTCAGGATATGACTCAACTAATGCTATACAGCCTTATACTTATTCTTCATCTGGTTCTACAAGGAAAGATACTAAGCCTAATCTTTGTGCTTCTTGCGTGGATATTGTTTCATTGAATTCAGATATAAATTTTATTTCTGAAAGAGATGGAAATAAGCTATATCCTTCAAAATTAGATTTATCTTATAAGACTTTTACTGGAACATCAATAGCTGCTGCTTATATAGCAGGTGTCTGTGCATTAATTTATGAAACTGATAATAGTTTAACACCAAAGGATATATCATCAATATTAAAAGTCGCTTGTGAGCCTCTTGATGATATTCCAAAACATCATCAAGGAGATGGAAAGGTTAATATTAAGTTAATATTAAAATAAGAACTCAAACTAAATACCTTTTGAGTTCTTATTTTATATTCTCACTTATTGTACAATGTAGCCTGTAGGATCTACTGGCTCATTATTTACTCTTAATTCAAAATGTAAGTGTGGTCCAGTACTAAATCCAGTATTCCCTACTTCTCCAATTATATCTCCCTTTTTCACCTTATCTCCTACTTTTACTTTATATTCACTTAAGTGACCGTAATATGTACTCATATTATCTTCATGCTTAATTATAATTAAATTACCGTATCCACCATCATTATATTCAGCATATGTAATCTCTCCATCCATTGCTGCAAAAACATTATCTCCTATGTTTCCTGCAATATCTATACCCTTATGAAATGAACTCCACCTTTCACCATATCCAGAGGTCATGTATCCCCCCCTAGTTGGATGGTTTAAAAAAGCAATTCCATATTCATAAGGATTTTTAGTTCCCCTATATATTTTTTTGCTAACTGCTTCTTTAATTATATCTTCTTTAATTAACTTTGAATTTATGATCTTACCCGCTTCAACTATATATTCTTTTGTATCTTTTTTAAGTCCATAAATTCCTTCTTCTATTTTAGATTCTCCTAAATATAGAGTTTCTGTTGGAATTGTCATAGTTGATGGCTTTATATTATTTACTTCTTCTTTTAAATATTTTATATTTATTTTGATATTATTGGATTCTCTTTTAGATAGTTCATAAATGTTATTTGCTATTTCTTCATTTGTCTGAATCAAATCAACTTCTAGTCTTTCTTCCCTTAATATTATATCTCCTTTAATATCGAACTCTTTAACCATATCCTCTTTTATACTGTTTTCGTCTATATACTTTTTTAAAATAATATTTTTTACATTTTCTAAATTCTTTTCTGAAACAGTATATCCTATTATTTTATCATTTAACATCACTTCATAAGCATTTATTTTTCCTGTTAATGCAACCATTAAATTATCAAAAATATTATCAGATACTTCATTAACTCCTGAATATACTTTATTATTCAAGTTAATATTTAAATTATCATTTACCTCTGCATTAGCTTTTAAATAGCTACCATTTAAAATAATATTAATTATGATTATTAGTAAGGCCACTTTAATGAATATTTTCTTTAACCTTACCGATTTACCTTTTATATCCATAAGCACTCCCTTCTTTTATTAACAAGCACATCAAATATTTTTCCCATTTATTAAAATAATATTCCTATTTATATTTTTTACTAATGTTGAGGCTATTTCTTCACTTTGATATAATAAAGTTATGTCACTATTACTTTTAGAAAGGTAAAGAAAAATATGAGCACTTTTATGTTTAAGTCAAAGCCTTTAAAATTTACTCCTGTTAGTAATATATTTATTGAACGATATATGCCAAAAGCTAGAGGTGAATTTATCAAGGTTTATCTTTTAATGCTTAAATACAATTTTACAGGTGAACCTGGAGTTAACTCTACGGTTTTAGCTACATCACTAAATCTTTTAGAATCTGATATAGTAAATGCTCTTAACTATTGGAATGATGAAGGTATTATAAAACTTTTACCTATAGATAATATGGGAAATTTTCATATAGAATTTGTAGATATATCTAATGAAGGACCAACTACTGTTGAAAAATTTAATTTAGTTGAAGAATTAACTAATACTAATAATGGTTCAATGCTAAAGGATATAGGTAAGTTATTAGGGAGAACTCTATCCCCTAGTGAAGTAGAAACCTATATTAGTTGGAAAAAGGATTTAAATTTCTCTTCTGAGTTAATACTATTACTAATTGAATATTGCGCCTCTAAAGGTAAAACTAACTTTAGATATATTGAAAAGGTAGCAATAGCTTGGAAGGAAATGAAGATTAACACAATTGATGATGCACAAAATTACATTAGAAAAACTGAAGATAAATGGGTAACTTATAGGGAAATCTTAAAATTCTTAGGAATTAGAAATACTGATATTATGAAGCCTCAAGAAGATATGCTAGAAAAATGGACTTCAACTTATAATTACTCCTTAGATGTAATAAAAAAGGCTTGTGATATTTGCTTCCAGAGATTAAACAGAGCAGATTTTAAGTATATTGATGGAATCTTATCAAGTTGGAATAAAGATAATTTAAGAACATTACAAGATATTGAGAAAAAGGAAGCTACTTATAAAAATTCAGCTGCTAAAAAGGTTTATAATAATTCTAAGAATTCTACTAAGCCTAAATTAAGATTTGATAACTTTAAGGGAAGAGATTATGATTATGACGATTTAGAAAAGAAATTGTTAGGATGGGATACTGATGATTAAAGGATATGAAAAAGAGTTAGCTTTAATTTATGAAAAAATTAGAGCTGAAGAAGAAAAAAATTTAATAAAAAGGCGTAAAACTATTGAAGAACAGAATCCAGAAATACTAGAGTTAGATAACTTACTTCAAAAAAAATCCTTAGGTCTTTCATTATCAATTTTAAAAGGTATTGATGATGCTACATTAAATAAAATTAAAGATGAGATAACGGATCTAAGAGTTAAAAAAACTGAATCATTAGTAGAAAAAGGCTATGATGCTGATTACTTAAACTTACATTATAGATGTCCAAAATGTAAGGATGAAGGATATATAGGTATAAATAGATGTTCTTGTTATAGAAAAAAATTAGTTCAACTTTATTATAAAAACTCATCCTTAAAGGATACACTTTCAGTTAATAATTTTAATAACTTTAATTTATCCTTATTTTCTAGTCACAAGCTAAATGAAGATGATAGATTCTCTCCTAGAAAAAATATGGAGAATATACTTAGATTCATTAGGGAAGAGTATATTCCGAACTTTAACTCTACAAATGATAATCTATTATTTTATGGTGATTCAGGAACAGGAAAGACATTTTTAAGTTGTTGTATTGCAAAAGAACTTTTAGATGATGGATTCCTAGTTATTTATAGAACAGTTGATGAACTTATGGCAACCTTAAGAGAAATAAAATTTGAAAATAATTCTGAACTTGAAAATATATTAATAAACTGTGATTTATTAATTATAGATGACTTAGGCGCAGAACAAATAACAGATTTCACAACAACTGAATTTTTCAATTTATTAAATAAAAAATTACTTAGAAAAAAGAAAATGATTATATCAACAAACTTAAGCTTATCTGATATAAGAACAACCTATACTGAAAGAATTTCTTCAAGACTTTTAGGTAACTTTAAACTTTATAAGTTCTATACTGAAGATATAAGAATTCAGCTTAATCTAAAAAGAAGATAGGAAGAGAGAGAATCATTATATTCCGCGCTCCGTCGCAGGCTCCAAGTCGCCGTAACATAATGATTCTCTCTCTTTTAAACTGAATGAAATAATTCCTCTTTTTATTTAATTTCAGTATTCTTTACAAAATAAAAAAGCTTTAGAATATCTAAAGCTTTTGGAGCTGGCAATAGGAATCGAACCTACAACCTGCTGATTACAAGTCAGCTGCTCTACCGTTGAGCCATGCCAGCGTGTTTATCTTATGTTTGAATTGGCGACTCAGAAGGGGCTCGAACCCTCGACCTCCGGCGTGACAGGCCGGCACTCTAACCAACTGAGCTACTGAGCCATTATTTGGTGGAAACAACAGGGATCGAACCTGTGACCCTCTGCTTGTAAGGCAGATGCTCTCCCAGCTGAGCTATGCTTCCATAATGGTGACTCCTAGGGGAATCGAACCCCTGTTACCACCGTGAAAGGGTGGTGTCTTAACCGCTTGACCAAGGAGCCATATTAGATTGGAGCTGGCAATAGGAATCGAACCTACAACCTGCTGATTACAAGTCAGCTGCTCTACCGTTGAGCCATGCCAGCATATTTTATCTTAAGTTTAAAATGGCGACTCAGAAGGGGCTCGAACCCTCGACCTCCGGCGTGACAGGCCGGCACTCTAACCAACTGAGCTACTGAGCCATTATTGGTGGAAACAACAGGGATCGAACCTGTGACCCTCTGCTTGTAAGGCAGATGCTCTCCCAGCTGAGCTATGCTTCCATAAATGGTGACTCCTAGGGGAATCGAACCCCTGTTACCACCGTGAAAGGGTGGTGTCTTAACCGCTTGACCAAGGAGCCATATGCTTTTTAAAACTTAAAGTGGCGACTCAGAAGGGGCTCGAACCCTCGACCTCCGGCGTGACAGGCCGGCACTCTAACCAACTGAGCTACTGAGCCATTATTTGGTGGAAACAACAGGGATCGAACCTGTGACCCTCTGCTTGTAAGGCAGATGCTCTCCCAGCTGAGCTATGCTTCCATAATGGTGACTCCTAGGGGAATCGAACCCCTGTTACCACCGTGAAAGGGTGGTGTCTTGACCGCTTGACCAAGGAGCCATATAAGTTTTTTGTTTGTCGCACGTACTTGCCGTTCTGTCGGCGAGCACATTAACTATAATACATAAATTTTAATATAGTGTCAACACTTTTTCGCAACTTTTTTTTAATTTTTAAATTCATACTAATAAAACCGCTTAAAACCTAGAAATTTATTGCTGTTTATCTAAATTAAACTTCTTAATTATTCTTTATAAATATATTATAATTCTATTAGTATAATATTTAAATAAAATAAAATATATTAAGGAGTTTATTATGATTCATCATGATTTAATTATAATAGGTGGAGGCGCATCAGGATTAATGGCTGCAATTACAGCAAAAGATTTTGGTTTAGATGTAGCAATAATAGAAGGAACTGATAGGATTGGGAAAAAAATATTAACTACAGGAAATGGTCGTTGTAATATTTCTAATAGAACAATTTCATTTCCCTTCCTTTCATACCATAGTGAAAATTCAGGATTTTTTTCTAAAACTTTATCTAGCTTTGGAGTTAGTGATACAGAAAACTTCTTTTTATCTATTGGCCTTCCTATTGTAGAGTTAAAAAACGGAAAAATGTATCCTAAATCTCTTCAAGCCTCTTCAGTAGTGGATATATTAAGATTTGCAATTGAGGATAGAGATATACCTTTATACACAGATTGTAAAGTGAAAGATATCCACAAGGGAAAAGTTTTTAAATTATCCACAAGTAATGAAGATAAAAAGTTATTCACATGTAATAAATTAGTTTTAGCCTGTGGAGGAAAATCTGCTATTAAAACTGGCTCTGATGGTTCAGGATATAATTTATCTAAATCTCTAGGACATACAATTGTGAAAACTATTCCTGGCATAGTTCAGTTAAAATTAGATAATCCTTATTTAAAATCAATATCAGGAGTAAAATTTGATGGCTATGCTACCTTATTAGTAAATGGAGAAGCCATAAGAAAAGAATTTGGAGAAATACTATTTACAGACTACGGTATTTCTGGTCCTCCAATACTTCAATTATCTGGTCATGCATCAAAAGCCTTACTTAATAATAAAAATGTTGAAATATTAGTAGATATGCTCCCTAATGAAGATATTGGTGAAATAGAAAACTTTCTTGAAGGACATTTTGCTATGTTTTCACATAGACCAATTATAGATTCTCTTATAGGTGTAATTAATAAAAAATTAATCCCTACAGTACTAAAGTCTGCAAATATATCTAACCTTCATATGCCTTGCTATGAGCTAGATTGGAATGATAAGAAAAACATAATTAATATATTAAAGTCTTGGAAATTTAAATGTGTAGATACTAATGGCTTTAATCAAGCTCAAGTTACTATAGGTGGAATAAACACAAAGGAAATAAACTCCTCTACCCTTGAATCTAATTTAGTTAAAAATCTATATTTCTGTGGCGAAATTTTAGATGTGGATGGAGATTGCGGTGGATTTAATCTACAGTGGGCTTGGAGCTCTGGTTATATGGTAGCTAAAAGTATTGCATATAATAATAAGTAGAAACTTTAATATTTAATTAATAAAAAAATAAGGAAGCAGTTATTTTAGTAAATTGCTTCCTTATAATTATTATCTTATTTATTTGTGTTCTTCCCTCTTCCAACACCCTATTAATCTAGTTAATTCTTTTTTATCTAGAGTTTCTATCTTATGTATACTTATTAATGAGCCATCTTCTTGTTCTCTTATATCAGTATATACATTTACAACCTCTCCATATTTACATTCTTTTTCAAATGTAACCTTTATTTCATCTAAAGAATAATTATTTACTATATCTTCTGGCAAAGTTTCCATAGCCCAATCAATATACTTAGTATTATTAACATGTTGATTTGAATCTATATCAGTATATCTCACCTTGAAGCTATCTTCATATTTATATTCTTCAATTGCTTCAATTCTAGGTAATTTGAATTCCCCTTTCATATCACTTTCCACACCATATACTTCATATTGTGATTCTGGAATTCTTATCATTCTCCTCTTCTCTAAATTAATTAGTAAGAATATAGCGTTAGCAGTAACTATAACATTACCATGACTATCTTTTATTTCATAATTTCTTAGTGCATAGTATTTTTTAAATCCTACTGGTTCAGTTTTTACTTTTAATGTTTCTCCATACATAGGATCTCTAAATATTTTTACATGATAATTATAAAATACCCATGTCATATTATTTTCCATAAGTTCCTTCATTCCAGAACCAAGGCTCTCAGACTGCTTTGTTCCTATATCAGACAATATGTTTATTATAGTTGACATACTGCCTTTTAAATTCCTATCTACATCATAATAATGTAATTCATATTCTTTTTCATAAGCTTTCCCCATAAAACTACCTCCTGTTAATAAAGAGGCTGTTCCAACAGCCTCCATTTTACATTGTTTATAATTATTAGTTTTACCTTTCTCTACATTCCCTTTATTATAATTTAAATAATTGGATCTATAAACCCATTATCTGAATTATCATTTCCTCCAAAGCTATCTATATTAGGTTGATTTCTATCAAGAACAAATATACTGATATAGGCAGACATATATACTGATATTGCACATGACCCTACTGACATTATTATACTACCAAGGAATGGAATGAAATCAAGTATTCCTGATATTATTACTACACCAAATAAAATACCAGAGATTGCAGCTATTCTTCCAATAGTTGACCAAAAATAACCCTTTCTAAATAAAAGAAAAGTTTCTCTTATTGAATCCATAACATTTAAATCATTAATTAAAAATGTTGAATTAAATAATGTCATTGAAGGTGTTAAAATCAATAATATTCCAAAATATAAAGGAACTAAAATAATAAGTCCTATTCCTAATGTTAAAAGTGATAGGATTATAAATAAAATCCCAAGGCCAATAAGTCCTGCCATAATCATAAGCCAAACTAATAAATTTAGTCCTAAAGCTCTCCATTTTCTATCCCATACATAGCTTGTTGCTGATCTCCAACTAACTTCATTACCCTTATTTGCATCATCTGACATTTTAATTATTACTAAACTACCAAATAAAGATAATAAGCCTAAAACCAATGATAGTAATGTAATACCTGCTATTGTTCCTATTCCTATACCTGCAAACATTCTATCTAAAGCTGAGTTTGGATATGAATAAGAATAAAGTGATGAACCAATAAAGGCAGTAGCAAATACCGTATAAATTAATATTAATGGTACTATAATTGCTGGTGCCATAAAAATTCCTATAGCCTTAAGAAATTCTAAAAAATTATCTATACATAAGTTAAAGGCCCTAGATAAAATTTCCGTCACAAGTAAGTTATTTTTTCTTTCTTCCATAAAATCACCCCTATTTATTTATACTTTTATATTTATATTTTATCACAACATTTTACTATTTATAATTTATTTACAATAATTTTACTTATTTGGATAAATAACTATTAATTATATGAAAAAGAGGTTGCCTAAACAACCTCTTTTATATATATAGTTACTATTAATTTACTCTTTTCATTATTAAATACATAGTTTCTACTAATGTGCTCTTCTAGTTATTAAATCTGCGATAAATACTATTGCAGCTACAACAAGTAGGATATGTATTAATCCTCCACCTATTCTAAATAGTAGACCTAATAACCAAATCGCAACTACGATTCCACCTAACCATCTTAAAAATCCCATTATAACCGCCTCCTATTTCTTATTGATTTCATTTTTTATTTCTTTAGTGGTTTCTTTAGATATATCAGCAATTTCATCCTTGCCTTTGTTTACTTTTCTATCTAAGATTTCTCTTACATTTTCTTCTTTATCTTTAATATTTTCTAAACCTTCTTTTAAGCCAGATTTAATATCTTTTATATCTTCTTTCTTTTCATTAATTAAATCTTCTAGCTTTTCTTTTCCATCGTTTATATATTCAATATTTTTATCTTTTATTTTGCTGAATAATTTTTTTATTTGGTCTGATTTTGAGTTTATAGCAATTCCAGTCAATACACCAACAGTAGCGCCTAAAGTAACTGCCAAAGTTAACTCTTTTCTTCTACATTTTCTAGATTGTAATCTGTTATCTTTTATAAAGTTTCTTAACATAGACATAACTGCCACCCCTCATTCTTAATTTTTTTTGTATATTTTATACACAAATATGTTTAAATTAGATACCTATTTTCACTAAAATTTAATTTAAATATAGTAACTATTTACTATATGTTACCATAAAAGCTTTTATTAGTCAATAATCACTATCATTTAACCTTTTTTATTACCTATTTTAAACTGTGATTTATTAGTTTTGCTTAATCTTTATAAATAAAAAAAAGAGAAGTATTTTATAGATAAAATCTACTTTTATACAACTCTTTTCATTTAATTTATTATTAAAGTTCTTTTGTAACTCTTATTGTTTGATCTCTTCTAGGACCAACACCAATAATAGAAATTTTTGTTCCAGTAAGCTCTTCTATTCTAGCTAAGTACTTCTTCGCATTTTCTGGTAATTCTTCGTAGCTTCTTGCTTCAGCTACTTCTTCACCCCATCCATCAAATTCTTCATATATAGGTTCACATTTTGCTAAGTCATTTAAGCTTGCTGGGAAATAGTCTATAATTTTACCATCAAACTTGTATCCTACACAAATTTTTAATTTTTCAAGTCCTGCTAAAGTATCTATTTTAGTAACACATAGTGATGTTAATCCAGATACTCTTACTGTTGTTTTTAAAATAACAGCATCTAGCCATCCACATCTTCTTGATCTTCCTGTAGTCACTCCATACTCGTGTCCTTTTTCTCTAATCCATTCACCTATTTCATTATCTAATTCAGTAGGGAATGGTCCTTTACCAACTCTTGTAGTATAAGCTTTTGCTATACCCACTGCATTAGTAATCATAGTTGGTCCAATTCCTGATCCACTCGCTACACCACAAGCAGTTGTATTTGAAGATGTTACATATGGATATGTTCCATAGTCTATATCAAGAAGCATTCCTTGTGCTCCTTCAAATAATACAGTCTTATCATCTTTAATTTCATTATATAATCTTACAGAAGTATCTTGAACATAAGGTCTTAATCTTTCTGCAAGCTCTAAATATTCCTTTAATATTTCATCATAGTTTAGTGCTTCTCCACCAAGAACATTAACTATGTATTTGTTCTTAAATTCAATATTTTCTTTTAACTTTTCTTTAAAAACTTCTTCATCTATAAGATCACAAATTCTAATTCCAGCTCTTTCAAATTTATCAGTATAACAAGGTCCTATTCCTTTTCCTGTTGTTCCTATGTCATTTTTTCCTCTTGCTTTTTCTTTTAGCTTATCTAGCACCTTATGATATGGCATTATAACATGAGCTCTATCACTTATAATAAGTTTATTTGGTGTAACGCTAACACCTTCTCCTTCAAGATAATCTATTTCTGTAAATAAAGCTTTTGGATCAACAACTACTCCATTACCGATAATATTTAATTTATTATCATATAGTATTCCTGATGGTATTAGGTGAAGTTTATATTGCTTGTCGCCTACTTCAACTGTATGACCCGCATTATTTCCTCCTTGGAATCTAACTATTACTTCTGCCTCTTCAGCTAAGTAATCAGTCATCTTTCCTTTTCCTTCATCGCCCCATTGGGCTCCTAAAACAACAAATGCTGACATTAATTTGCCTCCCTGTCTAAGGACTTGAAAGCCCTCATTAATAAAATTAATTGAAATTAATCTCCAAATACAATATTAACAAACTAAAAATAAACTTTCAACTCGTTTGCGAATATTTTTTTGCATTATATATATATAATTCGTATAATTATAATATGAATATATAATAGAAGGAGCATTTTTATGAATATCTATGAAGAATCTCTAAAATATCATAAAGAATTAAAAGGTAAGTTCCAAATAAAATCCAATTGTAAGATTAATGATGAAAAAGATTTAAGCTTAGCATATACTCCTGGAGTTGCTGAACCTTGCAGGGAAATACATAAAAATCCAGATTCAGCTTATATCTATACAAGAAAATGGAATACTGTAGCTGTCATCTCTGATGGAACTGCTGTTTTAGGTTTAGGGGATATTGGACCCTTGGCTTCATTACCTGTTATGGAAGGTAAATCAATATTATTTAAGGAATTTGCGGATGTTGATGCTTTTCCTTTAGTATTAGACACCAAAAATGTAGATGAAATAGTTGAAACTATCATTAGAATATCTCCATCTTTAGGTGGAATAAATCTTGAAGATATTTCTGCACCTAGATGCTTTGAAATAGAAAAAAGACTTAAAGAAAAATTAGATATTCCAGTATTTCACGATGATCAGCACGGAACAGCTATAGTAGTATTAGCTGGATTAATTAATGCTTTAAAGCTTGTGAAAAAAGAAATTGGAAATATAAAAATTGTTATAAACGGTGCTGGTTCTGCTGGTACTGCAATTTGTAAATTATTAATTTCCTTTGGAGCTAAAAATATTTTTATTTGTGATAAGAGTGGAATAATAAATAAGGAAATGGATAATTTAAATGATTCAATGAAAGAATTAGCCTTAATCACTAATAAAGAAAATATTAAAGGTAGTTTAAAGGATGCACTAGAAAATTCAGATGTATTTATAGGAGTATCTGCTCCAAATCTAGTAACCAAAGAAATGGCCTCAACTATGAATAAAGATGCAATTATATTTGCTATGGCTAATCCCACTCCTGAAATCTTCCCAGATATAGCAAAAGAAGCTGGAATTAAAGTTATAGGTACTGGAAGATCCGACTTTCCAAACCAAGTTAACAATGTCTTAGCCTTCCCAGGAATATTTAGAGGTGCCTTAGATGTCAGAGCTAGTGATATAAATGAAGAAATGAAAATTGCTGCAGCATATGCAATTGCAAACTCAGTTAAAGAAGAAGATTTAGGTTATGATTTTATATTACCAAAAGCTTTTGACTTAAGCGTTCAAAAGGCAGTTTCAAATGCAGTTAGAGATACTGCAATAAAAACGGGGGTATCAAAACTTTAAAATATTTATATAAAGTTCAATGATTATTTATTTTAATTCTTCATTAATAAATAGCAGAGTGTGTGTACTTGGATCTCATCCCAGATAATAATCACTCTGCTATTTATCATAACTACATATTTTTAGATTTCTCAGCGCACTTTTCTAAGGCTTTAATTATGGTACTTCTAAAGCCACCATTTTCAAGCTCTACTACTGCATCAATTGTTGTTCCACCAGGAGAGCAAACCATATCTTTTAATTCTCCTGGATGTTTTCCTGTTTCTAAAGCAAGCTTTGCAGAGCCTAATACGGCTTGTTCTGCCATCTTATAAGCTTTATTTCTTGGAATACCAAGCTTAACAGCTGCATCTGCCATTGCTTCTATAAACATGAATACATAAGCTGGAGAAGATCCACATAATGCAATAAATCCATGAAAATATTTTTCTTCTAATATCTCATATTTCCCAAACATATTAAAAATTTTACAAACTTCTTCCACTTCATTTTCTTGTAAATTATTATTAGGACAAATTGCTGAAATAGCTTCTCCTACTAATGCTGGAGTATTAGGCATAGTTCTAACTATTTTATAGTCATCTCCAATCCATTTCTTCATATCCTCCATTGATATTCCAGCTGCAATAGATATTATAATAGCATCTTTACCTATATTTTCCTTTATATCTAATATTATTTCCTTGAAAATATTAGGCTTAATTGCTAAAAATAATATATCAGAAAACTTAGCTACTTCTTTACTATTTAAAGTAGTTCTTACTTTAAATTCATCTTGAATATTTTTTCTTGATTTCTCGCTTTTAGTAGATACATAAATATTATCATTAGATACTTCCTTAGATGATAATATTCCCGTAAGAATAGCTTTTCCCATATTACCACAGCCTATGAAACCTATTTTTTTATTCATTCCCTACACTTCCTTTTTATTTTTTATTATAAATAAATTTCTTACTTTTTTATAATTTATGAACTTAGCCATTATACCCATAGGATAGCTTTTTTAATAAAATACAAACTATTTATAAGGAGGGATAATTATGAATGATAATTTAATAGAAATTAAATCAATTATAAAACCTAAAACTCCTATTATAAAAATTATTGATAAGAATAATTTTTACGATATTTATATTTTTCTTCAAGACTTAACTAAAGAAGAAATAATTATAAAAAGTATAAATAACTTTCTTATTTTAAACCTCTCCTTAAAGAATAAGTTTAATGACTTATTGAATTTTAAAAGAATGCTTTATTTAAATAAAGTAGATATTAATACAATAGAAAATTCTGTACAAGCTAATTATATCTACTTAAAAGTTCTTAAAAATTAAAAATAATGGAGCTGTTATAACAGCTCCATTATTAAAAATGTAAAATGTATGTATTTAAAATTAATTTTTTAATTTTACATTTTCCATTATTAATTTTAAATTGTTTGATGACATAAGTTTATTATTCCTTATAAACTAACTCTAAATTAGCAAACTTACTATGAGCACCAATCCATGCCATCTTAACTGTTCCAACTGGACCGTTTCTTTGCTTAGCTATTATACATTCACCTATATTCTTTTCTTCAGTTTCCTTATTGTAATATTCATCTCTATATAAGAACATAACAACATCGGCATCCTGCTCAATAGACCCTGATTCTCTTAAGTCAGATAACATTGGTCTATGGTCTGCTCTTTGTTCTGGAGCACGAGATAACTGTGACAAAGCTATAACAGGACATTCCATTTCCTTTGCTAAAGCCTTTATAGATCTAGATATTTCTGAAACTTCTTGTTGTCTACTTTCACTTCCTGAACTACCACTCATTAATTGAAGGTAGTCAATTAGTATCATATCTATACCATGTTCCATCTTTATTTTTCTACACTTTGATCTCATTTCCATTACACTAAGACCTGCCGTATCATCTATGTATATTTTAGCCTTAGATAGAGGCCCTGTAGCTCTTGCAATTCTTTCCCAATCGTCATCATCTAAGTTACCTGTTCTAAGCTTTAACATATCTACATTTGCTTCTGAACACAGTAATTTATATGCCAATTGCTCCTTTGACATTTCCAGAGAAAAAATAACTACACTTTTCCCCTCTCTTAATGCTGCATTTTCTGCAATATTTAAGGAAAAAGTTGTTTTCCCCATAGAAGGTCTAGCTGCAATAAGCACCATATCTCCTTTTTGAAATCCTGATGTCTTCGCATCTAAATCTCTTATACCTGAACCAACTCCAGTTATAGAGCCTTTATTATTAAATAGCCTCTCAATTTCTAAGAAACCTCTTTCAAGTACATTAGATAATGGTTCATAATCATTAGATCCTTGCTTTTCAGCTAAATCAAATATTTTCTTTTGAGCTAAATCTAATACCTCTTCTACTCTATCTTGCTTGTTATAACTTTCTTCTATTATGCTAGTAGCAGATCTAATTAATTTTCTTAAAGTTGATTTATCTTCTACTATTGATATATACGCTTCTAAATTTGCTGTTGTAATTACTGATGAACTTACTTCTGATATATAAGTAACTCCACCTGCTTTATCTAGCATATCTGTTGATTTTAAGTATTCTAATAAGGTTACAAGGTCAACAGCCATATCCTTCGAGAACATTTCTCTTATAGCCTTAAATATAACCTTATGTCCATCCCTATAAAAATCTTCTTCATTTAGCTTTTCTAAAGCTTTTGCTATTGCACTTTTATCTATTATCATTGCTCCAATAACAGATTGTTCAGCTTCTAAGCTTTGAGGTAAGCTTCTCATTATTGGTGTATCCAATTTGTAACCTCCTCCCTTTTCATAATAAATATATTATATCAAAACTTTTTACTAGAAAAAAGCTGATAAGTATTATATTGATTTCTTGTTATTACCATATCAAGTTAATTCAAATAATAATTATCAGCCCTTAAATTATTTTATTTTTCGAATACTATATCCATTAATTCTTCAATTTTACTTATAGCCTTAACTTCTATATCTTTTAAATCTAATGGGATTTCTTTTTCGTTTTCTTTAGGAATAACTACAAGTTTTATTCCCTTTCTTCTTGCTCCATAGATTTTTTCAAAAATACCACCTACTGGTTTAACATTTCCTCTTAAAGATATTTCTCCAGTTATTGCTACATCTTGTCTAATTGGCTTCTCTAATAAAGCACTTATTATAGAAATAGTTATAGCTGCACCTGCTGATGGTCCATCTATTCTTCCTCCACCTACAATATTTACATGAATATCATAGTCCTTAATATCCTTATCAGTAATTCTTCTTATTACTGATGCTGCATTAAATACTGAGTCCTTGGCCATAGAACCTGCAGTATCATTAAATTTAACAGTACCCATTCCTGGCTTCTTTGATTCAAATGCTACAGCTTCAATTTCTAGTGTAGATCCTAAAAATCCGCTTACACCTAACCCATAAGTGTGGCCTATTTCATAACCTTCTATATCATCAACTCTTTCAAATGGTACATATCTTCCTATTGATATAACTTCTTCAACATCTTTTAAAGTTATTATATCACTTTCTTCGTTAGAATTATATAATGCATATCCATAAGCATCAGCTAATATATTTACAGCTTTTCTACCTTCAATAGTGTATCTACTGATAAATTCAGCAACACCATCTTCTAATTTTACATTTAACTTTTTAGCTGCATTTTCTATTATGCCAATAATATCTGTTGCTGATAATGGCTCAAAGTAAACTTCTGTACATCTAGATCTTAATGCAGGATTTATCTTTCCTGGATCTTTAGTAGTTGCTCCAATTAATACAAAGTCTGCTGGAGCCCCTTTTTCAAAAAGATATTTTATATATTCTGGAGTGTTTTCATCATCTGGATCATAATATGAAGATGAATATTCAACTCTCTTATCTTCTAAAACCTTTAATAATTTATTTTGAAGAATTTCATCTAATTCTCCTATTTCATCGATAAATAAAACTCCCCCATGGGCTTCTGTTACTAAACCAGTTTTAGGTTCTGGCACACCAATTTCCGCTAAATCTTTTTTGCTTCCTTGATAAATTGGATCATGTACTGATCCTAATAAAGGATTAGTAATTTCTCTTGGGTCCCATCTTAATGTAGTTCCATCTACTTCAACAAATTTTGAATCTCCATCAAATGGCGTAAACTTTAATTTTTTAGCTTCTTCTAAAGCAAGTCTTGCTGCTGAAGTTTTACCTACTCCAGGAGGTCCATATAAAATTATATGTTGTGGATATGGTGATGACATTTTTGAAATTAAAGACTTTATAGCTCTTTCTTGACCAACAATTTCATCAAAGGTTTCTGGTCTTAAAAGACTCATAACATTCTTATTAATTTTCTTTGCATCTAATTCTTCTAACTTTTCTAGTTTCTTAGTTGTCTTTGAGCTTTCAGGTCCCTTTTGCTTCTTTATTATAGATAACTTAAGATCATCCATAAATTTATCTTGTCTATCCTGAAGTGCTTTTTCAACTTGTGTTTCAATTTTATTTTGTACATACTTTCTTGCTATATTTTCTGATATATAGTAAATAGTATCCTCTAATACACCACGTAATTCATCTTCATTTGGAACTACTTTTTCGCCTTTTCCATCTGAGGCTATTACGTTTAAAGCATATATTCTTTCACATACATTAGTAGAGTTTATATACTTTTGTAATTTAAATCTTACAACTCTAGCTCTTACAGCTCCCTCATCTAATACGTTATTTAATATTTGATTTAATACATTTGCTTGTGCATCTAAAGATAACCCACTGTCTAATAAACTTTCTATGTTTGTTTCATCGTAAGTCTTCAAACTTAGTCCTCCTTATGATTGCTCTACAATGGTTACTTTCATCTTAGTAGATACTTCTGGATATAACTTAATTTCTATATCATAACTACCTGCAACCTTTATTGTATCCATAACAATTTTCTTTTTATCTATTGATAATTTATATTCTTTATTGATTAATTCTGCTACATCCTTGCTTGTTATAGCTCCAAATAATCTTCCGTTATTACCCTTAGCTTCAATCTTAACTTCTTTTCCCTTTAAGTCAGCTGCTAATTTTTGTGCTGCTTCTAATTCTGCTAACTTTTTCTTTCTTTCATTTTCTTTTTTCGCATTTAATACGTGCATATTAGCATTAGTTGCTTCTTCTGCTAATTTCCTAGGAAATAAAAAATTTCTTGCATATCCATCTGATGCCTCTATAACATCACCTTTTTTACCTAATTTTTTAACATCTTGTAATAATATTACCTTCATGTTATTCACCAACCTTCAAATGTTTTTCTATTGACTTTTTAAGTACTTCTTTAGCTTCATCTATTGAGACATTACTTAATTGTGCTCCAGCCATATTCATATGGCCTCCACCACCTAATTCCTCAAGTATTACTTGAACATTATATTCTCCTATAGATCTACCGCTAATTACTATGTTATTGCTTATTTCAATTAATACGAAACATACATTGATTCCATATATATTTAATAATTCATCTGCTGCCCTTGCTGCCATAAAGGACTTTTTAACTCCCTTTGGTGCTACCGCAATAGCTAAATTCCCACAAACTTCTGCTGATTTTATTGTATCTGCAACTACTAAATAATCTTCTAGATTATCCATAAACATCTTCTTAACTTCTATTGTATCTGCTCCTAAGGATCTTAAGAATGATGCAGCATCAAATGTTCTTACCCCAGTTTTAAATGAAAATCCTTTAGTATCCATAAAGATTCCAGCAAGTAAACCTTCAGCTTCTAATTTTGTTAAATTAGGTTTTTGTACCATATATTGAATTACTTCTGTTACCATTTCAGATGTTGATGAAGCATATACCTCAATATAATTTAATATTGCCCCCTCAACTATATCTGGACTTCTTCTATGATGATCTATAATTATCTTTCTTGGGGCTTTATCTAGTATTTCTTTATCTAATATATATCCTGAATTATGAACATCTACTATTATAAATAATGTTTTCTCATTAATTTGTTCATATGCATCTTCTAGTGGAATAAAAAGATTATCATATCTTGAATCTTTTTTTAACTTTGATAGAAAATAATCTATTGCTGCTGTTTCATTTCCTAATATTATATTACAAGGCTTTCCTAATTGTCTAACAACAGCTGATAATCCTACAGATGATCCAAAACAGTCCATATCAGGATTCTTATGTCCAATAATAAATACATTGCTGCTTTCATATATTAACTCCTTTAAAGTATGAGAAATAATTCTAGCCCTAACTCTTGTTCTCTTTTCTATTTCTCTTGAATTACCTCCAAAGAACTTAATCTTTTCATTATTTTTTATTACTACTTGGTCTCCACCTCTTCCTAAAGCTAACTCCTTTGCTGAAGTTGCAAAATTGTTATTTTCTAAAGGACAGGTTCCTCCTCTTCCCACACCAATACTTAGAGTAACTTCATACTTATTTCCTCTATCTATTGCAGATACTTCTTCTAGAATTGAAAATTTATTATTTATTTCTTCATCTATGTACTTATCTTGCATAGATAATATATACTTATTAGAGTCATACTTAGTTATCATAGCCTTAAGTCTTTGTGCATATGCATTTATAGTCTTTTCTACTTCTGCAACTAGCATAGGCCTATCACTTTCCATAGTAGTTTCCAATACTTCAGACAAGTTATCTACCTCAATAATCATTATGCTTTCTTTAGTACTTTCAATATTTTTATTACTGCTAATATCATTAAAGTAAACTATATATAAATTCTCTTCTAAGTTATTATCCTCTAATTTAGTTGCATATACTTTATAAAATGAATTTAATATTTTTATTTTTTGGTGTAAATCTCTATCGCAGGTAAATAACCTAGATAAATTTAAACCTCTTGCTATACTAACTACATTTAATCCTAAAGGTTCTTCTTCTGGTGTGAATTTTTTAAACTCTTTATTATACCAGAAAATCTCTCCTGATTCTTTTATTATAGCTAATGGGAATATTAAATTAAAAATATTATTGTCAATATCCTTGAGAATTGTTTCTTTAATCTTTTCTGTATTATTTTCTACTTCTTCTTTACTTAAGTATTCACTAATTGTAAATATAATAAATATAACTAATAGAAAACCTCCTAAAAAGATACTCTTTATATAATATAATGCTATGCAAGCTGCTACAAAGATAATCGGTGTAACTATAGGTTTAATATTCTTAAACCTCTTTTTATATAATTCTTTCCATTTCATAATATTAATGGTGCTCCTTTAAATGTAATTGAAGTTTACTTAAGCTCCTTCCATCACTTTCATATTCATGATCTTCAGCAATTCCTACTTGTAGTTTTTTCTTCATATCATCATCTACATCTTTGCATGAATATCCAAGTTTTTGGGCTAATACATATAAAATAATTACAGCTCCCGATATACAGTTTAAAATAGCATCTTGAGCTACATTACTTCCTTTGGTTAATAAATGATAAAATTCAGCTATTATACTTAAAAGGTTTGCTTTTAACTTCTCTATCATTTTAATATTTGCCATTATATTTAAATCATCTCTCTTCAACCTCTTCACCCCTATACTAATACCCTTGTATATATATTTTAATTATATTTGACTTTTAATGCAACAACTTATAAATTTATTTACATATTTTGTAAAAGATATATGTATTAGTATAACAAAAAACCCCTGAAATAACAGGGGTTAATTACTTTACTCAGTTGTAAATGGTAATAATGCTATGTTTCTTGATCTCTTTATAGCACTTGTTAATTCTCTTTGGTGCTTAGCGCAAGTTCCAGAAATTCTTCTTGGTAATATCTTACCTCTTTCTGTTACGAACTTTCTTAGCTTAGTAATATCTTTATAATCTATTGTTTCAGCTTTATCTACGCAAAAAGCACAAACTTTTCTCTTAGATCTTCTCATTTTTCCAGATCTTTTCATATCTTTCATGCTAATTCCCTCCTTCTTTTAGACTTTTTAGAAAGGCATATCTCCATCATCTACAGGAGTCATATCTTCCTCGAAATTTCCACCAAAATTATTTGATGAATTTGAATAATCAGAATTCATATTTGAAGAACCAAATCCATTATTATATGAACCTTGGTCTCTTCCAGCACCACCATTGTTACTTGATCCAATGAATTCAAAAGAATCTACAACTACATCAGTTGTATATCTCTTAGTTCCATCCTTAGCATCATAACTACCTGTTCTAATGCTTCCAGTAACAGCAAGTTGTCTGCCCTTTGTAAGATATTGTGCTATTGTTTCACCAGTTTTACCAAAAGCTATACAGTTGATAAAATCAGTTTCATCCTTTTTGAAAGGTCTTGTTACTGCTAAACTAAATCTAGTAACTGCAGTACCACTTCCAGCAGCAAAATTTAACTCTGGATCTTTAGTTAGTCTTCCAATAAGTATTACTTTATTCATTACAATATCACCTCTTACGCTTCTTGTTTAACTATTATGTGTCTTATAACACCATCAGTAATTCTGAATACTCTGTCTAATTCTTTAGGTAATTCTGAATCAGCATTGAAGTTGATTAATGTATAGAAACCTTCGTTAACTTTTGCGATTTCGTAAGCAAGCTTTCTCTTACCCCAAACGTCAACATTTTCTATAGTTCCTCCACCATTTTCTATTACACCTTTAAATTTTTCGATTGCAGCCTTACAAGCTTCCTCGTCTAATGATGGGTGTAGTATAAATATAGTTTCGTACTTTCTCATCATTTTCACCTCCTCCCCTCGGACCTTGGCTGTGCTTTACACAGCAGGGATTACAATTAAATATTGTAACATTATTATTGTTTATTTGCAAGATATAAATTAATATTGTCACTAATTCACTTTTTTCTTGGCATCTTTTTGAAATTTACTTCTTGGTAACATTACTATTCTTCCGCATCCTACACACTTAATTTTTATATCAGCACCTAATCTGATTACCTCAAACTCCTTGCTACCACATGGATGCTGTTTTTTCATTTCTACTATATCCCCTAAATCAAAATTTTCTATCATATATACCTCCTATCATTAATCCATATCATTTTTTATTAATTGAGTCTTTGGATATGGAATTTCAACTCCAGCTTCATCTAAAGCTACCTTAATATCTTTTCTTAAATCTCTTTCTAACTTCCATTGAGACATTGGTTTTGATTTCCCAACAACTCTTATAGTTACTCCAGAAGCATTTAATGAAATAACCCCTAAAACTTCTATTTCATTTCTAATAGTATCTTTATTTTTTTCTTCAAACTTTCTACATGTATTCTTAATTATACTAATTGTATTATCAATATCTTCCTCATATGCAATTTCTACATCTACTATAAATCGCATATCTCCTCTTGAATGATTTGTTACTTCTGAAACAGCACCATTAGGTAAATTATGGATATCACCACTAAAATCTCTTAACACAGTTGCTCTTATTCCAATATTTTCCACAATGCCACTATATTCCCCTATAGTTACATAATCTCCAACACCATACTGATCTTCAAAAATAATAAAAAATCCATTTATTAAATCCTTAACTAAACTTTGAGCTCCTATACCAACTACAAAACCAATTGCACTTAAAACTCCAGCAGAGACCTTGAATGTACTTCCTATTATTATACTAGCTGCTGAAATATATACTGCATATTTTAATGTACTTTTAAGTATTGCTCCTACTGTAATTGCCTTTTGCCTATTCATTGAAAAACTTAATTTACTATTTGCTTGATTTGTAACAAATTTATCAATAGCTTTATCACCTATTTTAATTACTAAATACATAATTAAAATTAATAGTATAAGAGAGAATCCTTTACTAAGTATTACCTCAGCCATATTAATTGCACTATCAATCGCTTTGTCCCAATTAAAAGCATAAGAAGCTTTGCCTGTTGCGTCATCTACTATTCTTGTTACCCATGTTAAGTAATTCATATTAATAATCTCCTATATAATTTTTTCAAATTTATTTTCTTCCTTAGTATAAATGCCTTTATAATTAATAATATTCCTTTTAATTATTTCATCTATATAATTTTTATCTTCTATTCTGATACAAATACCACAACTTTGTGTTATTGCCGTAGGAGTTGGCATCATTTTAAAAATAAAACCTTCTTCCTTTAATGACTTTTCACCATTCATTGCATCTAAAGTGTTTTTAAAAACTATAATATAATAATTCATTTTATCCTCCTTGATTTAGACCATTTGTATTTAATTATATTATATATATTTTTGTAAATGAATATAATATATTTTATAATTTTAATATAGTTTAATATTTTTATAAAGGAGTTATTTTTATGAATAACATTTATTTAGACAATGCTAGCACTACTTTTCCAAAGCCTAAAAGCGTGACAGATAGTATATATGATTTTTTAATAAATATAGGCGGTAATCCAGGTCGTTCAAATCATGACAATGGTATGCAATCAAATAGATTATTACTAGAAGCTAGAGAAACAATAGCTGATTTTTTCAATTTTAATAAAATAGAAAATGTTATTTTCACTAATAATATAACTACCTCTCTTAATATTTTAATTAATGGATGTTGTAAAAAAGGTGATCATATAATTACTTCTTCTATGGAACATAACTCCGTTCTTAGGCCATTAGTTAACTTAAAAGAAGCTGGTATTATTGATTTAGATATAATAAATGCAAATTCTTTTGGTTTTATAGATGTAGAAGATTTTAAAAATGCAATTAAACCAAACACAAAATTTATAATATTAACTCAAGCTTCTAATGTAATAGGAAGTATTCAACCTATAAAGGAAATATGTGGGTTATGTAAAGATAATAATATACATTTTATCTTAGATTCAGCCCAGGGAGCAGGAGTTTTAAATATTGATTTTAAGGAACTGAATTTAAGTGCTTTAGCCTTTACTGGACACAAAAGTCTTTTTGGTCCCCAGGGGATAGGTGGTTTCATTTTAACTGATGAATTAAATGAAATATGTAACTCTTACATATTAGGAGGCACAGGTAGTTTATCTCATTCCCTTCTTCAACCTGACTTTCTTCCTGATAAATTTGAATCAGGAACCCTTAATATGCCAGGAATTGTTGGATTAATGGAAGGAATCAAATTTATAAATTCTCAAGGTTTAAATACTATTTATGAAAAAAATAAATCTTTAAGGAATTTATTAGTTTCAGAATTACAAAATATAAATAATGTAATTTTATATGAAGATTTCAGTAACGAAAACTATACATCCTGTGTATCTTTTAATGCAAAAAATATTGATACTGCTGAATTATCTTTTATACTTGATTCAGACTTTGGTATAAAGAACCGTTCAGGTCTTCATTGTGCACCACTTGCTCATAAAACAATTGGAAGCTTCCCGACTGGTACAGTAAGATTAAGTTTAAGCTACTTTAATTCTGAAGAAGATATAAAATATTCAATTGATTCTATAAACAAAGCTCTAAAATGAATACTAGCCTGCTTTATTGTCAATAATTTCAATAAAGGAGGCTTTTTAATGACAGTAAGTAAATTTAACGTAGATTCACTATTCCCTAATTCATATATTAAAATAGGAAATTTTCTATATAAAGAGTTAATTGATGTATATAAATCTAATAGAGTAATTATATTTATTTGTATTGGAACTGATAGATGCACTGGTGACTCCTTAGGTCCTTTAATTGGATATAAATCAAAAAAATCTTTTAGAAGCTTATCTAAAAATAATATTTTTATTTATGGCACTCTAGAAACCCCAATACATTCTAAAAATTTAGTGGATATACTTTCTAAAATAAATTCAGCTTTTAAAGATCCATATATCGTTGCTATTGATTCTTGCCTTGGCAGTATTAATAATATTGGCAAGGTTTTTATTGATAGGAAACCTATTTCTCCTGGACTTGCAGTTAATAAAGAATTACCACCTATAGGAGATTTAAGTATTACCGGTATTGTTAATATAGCTGGAAATTATGAATTTCTTATACTTCAAAACACAAGACTTTTCACAGTTATGGCTTTAGCTGATTGTATATCTAAGGGTATTTTATATTGTGTTAATAAAATTGTAGATAACACAAATAATATGTTGATGAACTGACCAATATCAATATATATATAGTTAATTAGAGCTTTATTTCAAGTTTTTGTTTAAAATTGAATTACTATACAATAATTAAATATTTTATATATTTCATTAAATGTTTATAAATTATTATCTAATTTAACTCTACAAATATATAAAGGAGCTATCCTTATTATAAGAATAGCTCCTTTGTTATTACTTTTTATTGATTGCTTCGTTTAATACATAAGTCTCTTCTTCTGATAATTCATATCTAGATATTCCCTTGTCTACAGGTTTAGCATATGTAATACTATCTTGTCTTGAGTAAATACCAGTAATTATAACTCCATCATTATAAGAGTCTAAAATTGCTATTGAAAAACTCAAATCACTTCCTACATCAGAAAATGCCTTATATCTCATAATAGCAACTTTATTTACACATCCCTTTATCTCTTCTTGGATAACTTTACATTTATTAATAGCCTCATCAGCCTTTGCTGCTGCTCTTTCTACTTCATCAATTTTTGAAACAATAAGTTCTTCTAGGTTCTTATTATTAACGCCTCTAGTAAGCCTTCTAAATTTCTTTTCAAGTTTATTAGTTGATCTCATTAATGAAATTACTATAATAAAAAGTAATAATATTATAACTAATAATGCTATTATAATAAAATGTATATTCTCATTTATTAAATTAATTAAAACTTCCAATTTTCTGCTCCTTCCTAAACTTATGTCAAAAAACATCTAATGTTTCACGTGAAACATTAGATGAAACTTTTATAAGTGTTTCACGTGAAACATTTATAAATTAATTATTTCTAGTATTCTTTGTAAATCCTCATCAGAATAATATTCTATTTCTATTTTTCCCTTATTATTCTTATTACTGATATTAACCTTAGTTCCAAAATAATTTTGAAGTCTTTCAGTAACATCTTTGTAATATGGACTAATTTCTCTTGTTTTTTCTCTTGTTTTCTTATCAGATTTAATTGATTTTATTAATCTTTCTAATTCTCTAACTGATAATTTTTCATCAATTACTTTTTGTGCTATTTCACATTGAAGTTTAGGATCTTCTATTGCTAACAGTGTCCTTCCATGACCTTCTGTAATAACTTCATCTATTAGATATTGTTTTACAGTATCACAAAGTGCTGTAAGTCTTATTGTATTACTAATTGCTACTCTTGATTTTCCAACTCTTTTACTTAATTCCTCTTGAGTTAGATTAAAATCGGATAAAAGTTTTTGATATGCTAAAGCTTCTTCAATAGGGTTTAAATCTTGTCTTTGGATATTTTCTATTAATGAAATTTCTAAAATATCCTTATCGCTTAAATCCATTACTATTGCAGGAACTTCTTTTAATCCTAATAATTTAGAAGCTCTCCATCTTCTTTCCCCTGCAACTATTGTATAATATTCATCCTTCTTATTAAGTATAATAGGTTGGATAATCCCATGTTCCTTTATGGATTGTGCTAATTCAGCTATTTTTACATCATCAAAAGATTTTCTTGGTTGCTTATCATTGCTTTTAATTAAGTTAATATCTATAAAAGAAGGTTTATTATTATCTTTAGTTGGAGCATCATTAGGTATCAATGCACCTAACCCCTTCCCTAATGCTGACTTTTTATTCATTTTATCACCTACCTATTGTCTACTTAAAAATTCTTTAGTTAATGATTTATAGGATTCTGCTCCCTTGCATTTTTCATCATATAACATAATTGGCAAGCCAAAGCTAGGTGCCTCAGCTAATCTTATATTTCTAGAAATAGTTGTGTCATAAACCTTGTCATTAAAAAAGTTTTTTACTTCTTCAAAAACTTCATTACTTAAATTAGTTCTATAATCATACATAGTCATTATTACACCTTCTATTTCTAAATCTTCATTTAATGACTTTTTAACTAGCTTAATTGTATTAATCAGCTGCCCAACTCCTTCTAATGCGTAAAACTCACATTGAATAGGGATTAAAACAGATTCTACTGATGTAAGCGCATTAATTGTTAATACACCTAAAGAAGGCGGACAATCTATGAATATAAAATCATATTCATTTTCTATTTCCTTTATTTTATTTGCTAAAATAACTTCTCTATTTTCTTTTCCAATTACTTCAACTTCTGCACCTGCTAATTCCATAGTTGATGGAGCAATATATAAATTTTGCACCAATTCGCTTTTTAATATTACATCTCTTAAGGATGCATCAGAAGTGATTACATCATACATAGACATTTCTAAATTGCTTTTATCTAATCCTAATCCACTAGTTGTATTCCCTTGGGGATCTATATCTATAGTTAATACCTTGTATCCTTCCATTGCTAAATATGCACATAAATTAATGTTAGTTGTAGTTTTTCCAACTCCACCTTTTTGATTGAATATACAAACTTTCTTCATATAAAAAAGCTCTATTTAGAGCTTCACCCCCCTTCCCATAATAATATTATATATAGTTTTACTTAATATTAAAAGATTAACATAATAAAAAAATGAAGAAATCATCATATTGTTTACTAAATTAGAATAATTTAGCCTAAACAACATAATTTTTCTTCATTTCAAATTATATTTATATTTAAAACTAGTACTTTTTACTTTTTAGGAATACTAACTGTTATTTGAATAAATTCCTCATCATCCTTGAATTTATACTCAGCTGGTATATTAAACTTATCAAAAACTTGTCTTATAGTATTAACATATAACTTTGCAGGGAATACACTTTTTACTCTTTTCTTATCTTTATTACTTAGCTCTTCTCCTGCTATTTTTAATAACTCTTTATTTATTAATTCTTCTGTTGCTTTAACATTTAAAGAGTTTTTAACAATTTTATCTACAACATTAAGTTGTAACTCTTCATTAGGTAATGATAAAAGAGCTCTTGCATGCCTTTCTGTCAATTTGTTTTCTAAACAAGTTTCTCTTACTTTATCACTAAGCTTTAATATTCTCAACTTATTAGCAATAGTTGATTGTTTCTTTCCCATTCTTTTTGCTAATTCATCTTGAGTGAATTTATGATCATTAATTAAATTAAAATAAGCTTCAGCCTCTTCTATGAAATTTAAATCTTCTCTTTGTAGATTTTCAAGTAAAGCAATTTCAGCAGATTCAGTATCAGTTATTTCTATTATATTACAAGGAACAACATCAAGAGCTGCCATTCTTGCAGCTCTCCAACGTCTTTCACCAGCTACTAACTCAAAACTCTCTCCTCTTTTTCTAACAGTAATAGGCTGAATTATTCCATGCTCCTTTATAGATTGAGATAACTCTTCTAATGCCTCTTCATTAAAAAACCTTCTTGGCTGATAAGTATTTGGAAATATTTTATTCACACTTATATTACTAATTTCTCTATTCATATGCACCCAACCATCCCTTATTAAAATAAATTTCCATTAAACTCAATAATTTAAAAATTCTATTTTTATTATATATTTCCTTCTTTTATTTCCTAATTTTGTAAGACAAATTCACTAAATATACCTTATAAAAATACAAATGAATTCACATATCTATTTATTATATATTATATCGACTAATTATATTAATATATTTTGTAGAATCTTCTATTTAATAGGCTTCTTATTAATTGTTCCAGCCTTTCTAGGATAAGTTTTTGGACACTTACTTACCTTCCTTATTTCAACAATATTATGTTTTAAATCAGATTCTTCAATATTTACTTCTATTATATTTTCTAATTCGCCACCTAAAGTACTAATAGCTTTTTTGCCTTCCTTAATTTCATCCTCAATGGCTGGTCCTTTAAGTGCAACAAAGTACCCCTCTAACTTTACATAAGGTAAACAAAACTCTGATAAAACAGCCATATTTGCAACAGCTCTAGAGGTAGCAACATCAAAATTTTCTCTTAATTCTGGTTTTCTTGCTCCATCTTCTGCTCTTGAATGAATTGTAACAACATTTTTTAGATCTAATTTTGCTATAACTGCATTTAAAAAATTTATTCTTTTGTTTAATGAATCTAGTAATGTTACTCTAACATTAGGATTCATTATAGCTATTGGTAGGCCTGGGAATCCAGCACCAGTGCCTACATCTATAATAGTCTTAGCATTTTTTACAGCATTAGACTTAAAAGCCTTTATACAATCTATAAAATGCTTCTTTATTACTTCTTCATCTTCTGTTATTGCTGTTAGATTTATTTTTTCGTTCCATTCCTGTAAAAGCCTCATATACTCTACAAATTGATTATACTGTTTCTCAGTTAAATCCAATCCTACTTCTAATGAAGCTTCTTTCATTAATTGAAAATATTCCATATTTCCTCCGTAAAAGCTTATTTCTTATATTGATGCTCTAGATAAATTAACAGTACAGATATATCTGCTGGAGAAACTCCTGATATTCTAGATGCTTGCCCTATACTTATAGGTTTAATATTTGATAACTTTTGTATTGCTTCTGTTCTTAATCCCTTAACTTCTGTATAATCTAGATTTTCCGGAATTAATTTCTTTTCGAATTTTCTAAATTGCTTCACTTGATCAAGTTGGCTATTTATATATCCTTCATACTTAGTTATTATATTTATTTGCTCTCCAATATCTTCATCATAATCTGGTCTTTCCGGATCTAATTCTGATAAACTAAAATAATCAAGTTCTGGTCTCTTAATAAGCTCATAAAAGCTAATTGGTTTCTTCAGTTCAACAGATCCCTTAGATATTAAGAAGTCATTGACTTCTCTCTTATTTGTAATTTGTAATTCTTTTAATCTATTAACTTCATTTTCTACATTATTTTTTCTTGTTACAAATTTTTGATATCTTTCTTCTGTTACAAGACCTGCTTTATATCCTATTTCAGTTAATCTAAAATCCGCATTATCTTGTCTTAATAATAATCTATACTCAGCTCTAGCTGTCATCATTCTATAAGGTTCATTTGTTCCCTTTGTAACTAAATCATCAATTAAAACACCAATATATCCATCTGATCTAGTTAATACCATAGGATCTAATCCCTTAATTTTTAATGCAGCATTTATACCAGCAACAATACCTTGTCCCCCAGCTTCTTCATATCCTGAGCTACCATTTAATTGTCCAGCACCATATAAACCGTCAAAGTCTTTAAATTCTAAAGTTGGTTTTAATTGAGTTGGATCAATTGAATCATATTCAATTGCGTAAGCAGTTCTCATAATTTCAGCATTTTCAAGACCTGGAACTGTTCTTAACATTTGTAATTGAACATCTTCTGGTAATGATGATGACATTCCACCAACATACATTTCTTGAGTATCTTCACCTTCTGGTTCTATAAATAATTGATGTCTTTCCCTATCTGGGAATCTCATAACCTTATCCTCAATTGATGGGCAATATCTTGGGCCTACCCCTTCAATTAGTCCATTATACATTGGGGATCTATCTATATTATCCTTAATTACTTTATGTGTTTCTTCACTAGTATAAGTTAACCAACAAGAAACTTGTTCTCTATCTATATCTTCACTCATAAATGAGAAAGGTACTATTTTTTCATCACCAGGTTGCTCAATCATTTTAGAGAAATCTACACTTCTCTTATTAATTCTTGCTGGAGTACCAGTCTTAAATCTTCTTAATTTTATTCCTAAATCTATTAATGATTGTGATAATTCGTTAGCAGCTGATAAACCATTAGGTCCACTATTATACGTTACATCTCCAATAATAATTCTGGCTCTTAAGTAAGTTCCTGTAGTTAAAATAACGGCCTTACAACCAAAGTATCCGCCATTTTTAGTAAGAACTCCTTGTACTTTGCCATCTTTTACATCTAATTCTACCACTTCTAATTGTCTTAAAGATAAGTTTTCTTGTTCTTCTAAGACACTCTTCATTCTGTATTGATATTTTTTCTTATCAGCTTGAGCCCTTAATGAGTGAACTGCTGGCCCCTTTGATGTATTAAGCATTCTTGATTGAATGAAAGTATTATCTATATTAACTCCCATTTCACCACCTAATGCATCAATTTCTCTTACTAAGTGACCTTTTGCAGTTCCTCCTATATTAGGGTTACATGGCATCATAGCTACAGAATCAAGATTTGTAGTGCAAATTAATGTTTTTAATCCCATTCTTGCTGTTGCTAGTGCTGCTTCACAACCTGCATGACCAGCACCAACAACTACTACATCATATTCTCCTGCTCTATATTTCATATTTATCTATCTCCTACTTTCCACAACAAAATTCTCTAAATATCTTATTAACTAAATCCTCTTCTAATTCTGATCCTGTAATTTCACCTAAAGCCTTTAATGCTGCTGTAACGAATATTGAAATCAAATCTAAATATTCATTATTATTTAATCTTATAAGAGCTTCATTGCAGTTTTCACCTGCTCTAATTAAAGCTTGCTTATGTCTTGAATTTGATATTATTAAGCTCTCGCTATCTATTTTACCACTAAAGAACATATTCTTAATCTCATTTTTTAAACCATCTATTCCAATATCTTCTTTAGCTGAAATTTTTATTATATTTTCAAAATTATTTAATATTGAATTATCTATTTTACTATGTAAGTCTATTTTATTAAGTAGTACTATAGATTTTTTATTTTTAATTGCATCAATTATTTCTTTATCTTCTTTATCCAACTCTCTTGATGAATCTAAAACTAATAATACTAAATCAGCTTCATCTATTTTTTCTCTAGACCTCTCTACACCTATTTTTTCAACTATATCCTCTGTTTCTCTGATACCAGCAGTATCTATAATTTTTACAGGTATTCCATCTAAATTAATATACTCTTCAATTACATCTCTAGTCGTCCCTGCTATATCTGTTACTATAGCTCTTTTTTCTTTTAATAGCACATTTAATAGAGATGACTTTCCAACATTTGGTTTGCCAACTATAGCTAAACTCAATCCATCTCTTATTATTTTTCCTTCATCCGCACTCTTAAGTAATTTATATATGTCTTCATGAGCCTTTTCTAAACTTTCTTTTACTCTAATAGGTATAGTTGGATCTATTTCCTCATCATCTTCAGTAAAATCAACTGCATATTCTATTAATGCTAAAACATTTAATAGATATTCATTTAGCTTATTAATTCTTTGTGATAGAGATCCATTACTTTGCATCAATGCAGATTTCATGGCAAGTTCAGTCTTCGCCGTTATTAAATCCATAACAGCTTCTGCTTGAGATAAATCTATTCTTCCGTTCAAAAATGCTCTCTTAGTAAACTCACCAGGTTCTGCAAGTCTTGCACCTGCTTTTATAACAGTTTCTAAAACCTTATTTGTGGATGTTACTCCTCCGTGACAATTTATTTCAACGGTATCCTCAGCTGTAAAGCTTCTTGGTCCCTTCATATAACTTATAATTACTTCATCTATTAATTCTTCATTATTTATATCAATTATATGTCCATATCTCATAGTATAAGTCTTCATATCTTTAATATCTTTACCATTCTTTGGTCTAAATATCTTAGATACAATATTTAAGGCATTATCACCGGATACTCTAATAATAGCGATTCCACCTTCTCCTATAGCAGTAGATATAGCACAAATTGTATCAAATTCTTTCAACTTCTATCCTCCTTATCTTGACTTAATTAAGTCTATATTTATAGTATATCCTTTTTAACTAATATTCATTTTACAAAACAATTAATAGTAAGTCAAAATAAATAAACATATAGTTTTTTTCAAAAAAGAAAAGGCAAGAAAGCCAAAGGGCCTCCCCACCTTTATTTCTTAATGTCTACTACTACTCTTCTGTGAGGTTCTTCCCCCTCACTAAAAGTATAGACATATTCATTATCTTGTAAAGCTGAATGTATTATCCTTCTTTCATAAGGATTCATAGGTTCTAGTTTATAAGGTCTTCTTATCTTTTTAACTTTATATGCAGTTTTTTCAGCAACTCTAATTAAAGTTTCTTCTCTCTTTTTCCTATAATTTTCAGTATCTAATACTACTTTCTTATAAGGAATATTGTGATCTTTATTTACAACTAATGAAGTTAAGTATTGCAGAGCATCTAATGTCTCTCCCCTATATCCAATAATTATTCCCATTTTAGGCCCTGTTAAATCAATATGAATTATATCATTTTCTTCTCTAATTCTTATTTCCGCTTGTACCTTCATACTATTAAGTATATTTCTTAAGAATAATTTTACTTCGTCCTTGTAATCTTTCTTTACTTTAACTAATATCTTTGCAGGCTTTGCACCTATAAGATTTAAAAATCCTTTGGAACCTTCATCTAAAACTTCATATTCAACCCTATCTTCTGTAAGATTTAGGCTTTTTAAAGCATTTTCTAACGCTTCATTCACAGTTTTTCCTGTCATTTCTAGTGTTTTCATACCCTAATCACCACCTAGTAATACTAAATTATTTAATTCTTTTTCTTAGTCTTTGGTGTTGCTTTCTTGGCATTTTCTATTACTTTATTTTTTTCTTCTTCTTCTTTTGCAGCTTTTTTCTTCATGGCTGGTAAGTAATTTAAGAAATAAGTTTGAATTAATTGAATAACTCCACCTATTACCCAGTAAATTACTAGGATTGAACTAAAATTAATAGCCATTACTGCCATCATACCTGCCATCATTAGGTTCATTGATCCCATATTCATTTGTGAACCACCATTTTCATTCTTAGGCATTGACTTAGTTAATAATAAACTTGGTAGATATGTGCTTAAGAATGCTAACACTGGTAATATGAAGTAAGGATCTTTTTCAAATACGTTTGGTATCCATAAGAATGATGGGTGCACTACAGATTCTATATTTATGTTCATAAATACATAGTAAAGTGCAAAAAGTATAGGTAATGGTAATAATGTTGGAAGACATCCTCCAAACATACTAACATTATTATCCTTCATACATTTTGAATACTCAGCTTGCATCTTTTGAGGATCATTAGCATACTTTTTTTGAATAGCATTTAATTCTGGTTGAATTTCTTGCATTCTTGCATTTGATCTGTTTGCTTTTATATTTAAAGGAAGTATTAATAATCTTATTATTAATGTAAATAAAGCTATAGTTAATATATAAGATACCCCACTCGGTTCTAAATTAAATAAGTTTAGTATTACATCATGCATTCCTTCAAATATAATAGTTAAAAAATTTGTAATAGGTTGTAATAACTTCATCATATTTTGAGCACAGCCTCCTTATTTTAGCGGATCGTATCCACCCTTAGCAAAAGGGTGACACCTTAAAATTCTCTTTATAGCTAAAAAACCACCTTTTAAAGCTCCATATTTGGTTATTGCTTCAATTGCATATTCTGAACATGTGGGAACATAAATGCATGTTGGTGGTCTCATTGGCGAAATATATTTTCTATATAAATTTATAGATTTTAACATTAATTTCTTCATTGCTTATATAAGCCTGCCTTTGAAAAGAGTTTTTTCATTGCTTCCTCAACCTCAAAGAAGCTCTTTCCCTCTATAGAATTTCTAGCTATAAAAACAAAATCATAACCAGTTTTAAGATCTTTTTCATTCAGTCTATAGCTTTCTGTTATCAATCGTTTACTTCTACTTCTGACAACACTATTGCCAACTTTCTTACTTACGGATATTCCTACCTTATTATAAGTAATTCCATCTTTTGTTTTATTTCTTCTATTATTATATATATAAATAACTAAAAGATTATTAGCTAAAGACTTTCCTCTTCTATAAACTAATTTAAATTCATTGTTTTTTCTTAACCTGTATATCATTAGAAATTTTAAACTCCTTTTTTTCCTGCTATTGCAGAAAAAAGGCCACTATTTGCGGCCCTTATGCTGTTAATCTTTTTCTACCTTTTTGTCTTCTTCTCTTAAGAACATTTCTGCCTGATGAAGTTTTCATTCTCTTTCTGAAGCCATGTTCCTTTTTTCTTTGTCTCTTTTTTGGTTGGTATGTCATGAACATTTCACTACACCCCCTTTAAATTGTAATTTCTATAGTTAATACTATACTTCTATTTTTAGATTTACCTTATCATTATATATATATCAGGTTTTTATGTCAATACACTATAATTTTCAAGTGCTGTTGATAAATATAATAAATATTCTCACACAAATTGTGGATAACTTATTGAATACTCTATTTAACTTGTGTTATTATAAGTTATGAATGTGAATAATTTTATTTTTAAGTGAACTTATCCACACCTGTGGACTAAATTGTGAATAACTTGTTCGCTTTTTATTTGTTTTTAAACTGTTATAATATATTTTTAGCTAAATTTATGCTTTTAGACCATGTTAATAATGTGAAAAACTGTACATAATTCTATTGTGGATAAATTTAATCAATTTATTTTTTCAACATAATTATTAACATGTGGATATCTATATTAAGTTTATTAACATATAAAAATGTATGTTAATAATTGTGTTGATATTATGTTATTAACTAACATATTTTTATTAAAAAATTTATTTATGGAGGATATAAA
>NZ_CP170705.1:0-16399 GCF_047900555.1 Clostridium sp. HCS.1
AGCTTCTACTTTCTTAAATTCATTTGTCACCATAAAACCCCCCTTAATTTTTCTACTAAATACTCCTATACCGTAATTATAGCCAAATTGAAATATATATATTTATAATGCATTTTTAACTACACCTTTGAAAAATGACTTTTCTCAATAATTATTTTAAATTTCTAGCCTATTCATTTTGTAATCTCTTTAAAAGCTCTCTCTTTTCTTCCTCATTTAATCTATTGTTTGCTATTTTTGCTAATGCTTTTGCAAGTTTCTTCTCCAGTTCCTTAGTATCTTTAGGCAAAACCATAATTATGTCATACATAGAAATTCAACCTCCAAATATTAATTAATATTCTATAATTTTTATTAAAAATATTACTTCTCATATTCTTCTTGAATTAATTCCTCTAATGCAATTCTAACTAAATCTTCTCCAAACTTATCTATTAGAAAATTAATTAAAATTGAGTAATAATTAGATAAAGCTTCTCCTTCTAAGTTGTTTTCAAAATTTACAGTGAACTCATCATAGTTAATTCTTTTTCTCATAAAAACTCCTTATACTTTTCTATTAATAAAATGCCAATAAACATATAAAAAAATACCTCTGCTCTCATCAAAAAAAAGAACAGGTACTACGTACCCTATAATACAAGCTGAAAAAAAATGAGGGTATATAATATTAAATTTCTAAATTGAACTTTATTTAGAGATAGTGTATAATTTCTTTTGAAGAAATGAATAAAAAAAATAGGCTACTCTAATAGCCCATTTTTTCTCATATAAGTAATATGACGTTCTAAACTTTTTATAGGAATATCTAAATGCTCTGTGATTTCCTTATTTGAAAGCCCTTTTGCTCGAAGGGTTTTTATTTTTGCCCTTAATTTCTCTAATTCTTCTCTTTTAGTAATTTTTCCCGCTGCTTTTAACTTTTCCTTATACTTATTTTTATTATATTCATTATTTCTTCTCTTATATTCCCTTTTAGAAATTATAGTAAGCATATGAATTTCTTCATCTTCTGTAATATCTAGCTTTTCAATAAGAGTTTCATTTTTATATTTATACTCTTTATTCTTATTCAAATATACTGTTTCTGCACTTCTAGTTGCTCTTATAACCTCTGTTTCCCTTAATGGTGATACAAACTGTCTATTAAGGTCTAAAACATCTTCTAGAGCCTTCTGAGTGTCTTCTAAGAAGTAACATAAGTAATATCTATATAAAAATAATATGAATTCTCTATGTCCTCTTAAATCATATTCCCTAAGTTCACATAATTTAGTTATGTCTTGTATTCTTGCATAGTAAAGGCTTCTCTCTCTATGAATAAATACTGTTTTTCTTGGCCTACCTTTTTTCTTAACCTTTTTTTCTTCAAGATCAGGTAAATATTCTCTTTGAATTTCCCTCAGATCATAAATATAATCATAATTATCTATAATTTTTACATATGTCCCAGATTTAGAATTAATACTACCTGGTACTCTTAACACTCTTGTAGGATCTAATGCTTGTCTATCAGCTCCAAATCGTTTTAAAACACTATATAAATACTCTTCAACAGCTTTCCATAAAGGTAATGCTTTACCTGGTACTGAATTAATAAGCCATATTAAGTAAAGTCCTCTACCTGAATCAACTATAAGATTAGGTGTTGGAATGCTCTTATTGAAATAATCTTCTTCAAGCTGCATTAATATTTGTTCTTTAGTAAATTTAGTTTTATAAATATCCAAATCTATGAATTGAGCTTTAAGCTCCTTTAAATATTCTAGCCTTCTAAATGTACTATAAAAAGTATTCACGCTTATATATACATTTTCTTGCTCAAAATCCTGCTCTAATAACTCATTATATTTATAATGCCATTGTTTATATCCACTATTTATTTCAGCCTTAGTTATCCATCCTTTGCTATTCTGATGCAGTGTATCTATGTATGTACTATGTTCCTTGTACTCACCTTTTTTTAATGCTTGTCCTATCTCACTCACCTCCCCTTTAGCTGCATATCTATAATTTTACTTTAAATTCTTCCAATAGACAATAATTAGAAGTTAAACAACAAATAAACTGCTGAATTAACTTCTAATTACTACTTTTATATCAAATTTTATAATATATATTCAGCTCCTAAATCCTTTAAGAAATTAAGATTTGATAATCCAGCTTTAAGACCTTTTTCAAAATATGTTTTTTCGGAAATTACTCTTTCTTGAATCATCAATGATTCAAGATTTGAAAGTGCTTTTTTACCTTCTTCATCTAATTTTGATAATAAATTTTCATAGCATTTAATAATATCATCACTTAAAGCAGTACTGGAATCATCTTGCTCCATTTGAATAGAATTAATTTCATTATCTAAAATATCTTCAACCACTTTTATAATTGTTTCACCTTTAACCATTGTTTCTATTGTATTTATAATTACTTTATTATTTTTCATATAACCTTCCCCCTCTATATTTACATAGCAACCTAAAAAGATTATAATCATTTTGCGGATGAGTTGTAGCCTTTAAGGTTGCGGCTCTTTTTTTTATTTATCATTTATTTTCAAATCTTCTTTTATAAGATCCACTAAATAGTCTTTTAATGTAATTCCTTCTTTTGCTATCTTTATTTTTATTTTTCTATGAAGTTCTTCATCTATTCTTATAGTAATAGTCTTTTCTTTTTCCAATTTTTTCACCTCCTTAATTCAATTATAATGCGATACTGCAATAATGCAATACTTTTTTCATAAAAATAAAAAAAAGTAATCTAAATAGATTACTTATATTTTCCCATATATTCTTTTAAGGCCATACTTAATAGATCTCTTTTGGTAAACTCTTTATGATTATTTGCAAATTCACCAAATTGCTCCCAAATAACGTTATTTATTCTTACAGTTGCTCTAAAATCATTCTTAGTTTCAATAGGTAATTCAATAACTATTCCCTCTTGCTCCTTGTCATATCGGGCGTCATACTTTTTGTCATACTCCTGAATTAAATTTAATATCTTATCATAATTTTGAGCCAATCCAATTAATTTATTTTGAATTTCCTTTTGATTAATTACTAGAGTATTACTATCTTCATACTTTTTATTTTTTTCAATAATTATTTCAGTATTACCATTGTCATACTTTTCATCTTCATTCTTAATTACTTTAGTGTTACTATTGTCATACTTAATATTTTCAGGCTTAATTACTTTAGTATTACTATCTTCATACTCATTCAAAATATATTGATTATTTATTCTCTTATAGCCTTTTCTTGAAAGTCTTTTAGCCATAACTCTATCGTTAACTTTGAAGTCATTGATTTCAATATCTTTTAAAGTTCTGCCATTACTTAATTCTTTATTTATATAAATAACTACTTGCTCTATATCATTGATATTTCCAGCCCACATATTTACCCCTCCATTAAGTCATACTATAGTAATACCATAGTAATAATATAATTCAAAACTTATTAAAATTCTACCACAAATTCCCTATATTAATTTAATATTATGCTTTTATAATTTTAAAAAAGAGAGTAGAAGTTTAAATCTACTCTAGGAATAAAAAATTAAATGAAACACAAACTATTTATAAGAATATAATCAGCTTATATTAGAATGTTTATTTCTAAACAATTCTTTAAGTGATTCATATTCTTCTTCAACTTGTTTGTGATAGTCATCAATAGATATAATATTAGGTTTTTTAACTCTAATATTACTCTTATTTTCGCTAAGTTTATTATATTTAGTATCATCATGTATATTAAATTTTAATTGTTCGTAGTAGCTTTCATTATCCCACATAATAGGAGCTACTAATTTTTCATATTGCTTTCTAGTTAATCCCTTAAATTGAATAATTTCTTCTGCTGATATAGGTTGTTTCTTGCAACTCTTCAATTTAGCAATTAAATAAGCAATAAATGTTTTAACTGTAGCAATTAAAATCATTATCATAAGTAATTTATACATTTCTTTATCTCCTTTAGTTTATATTCATACCTCTTTTTTATTTTTGTTTTGTATAAGTGTTTTCTAATGTTTTGTATAAATAGTTTGCTGGTGTGAAAAGTGGTATGTAAACCCAAAGTATTTAGAATAAAAAATACTCCAGGTTTAAAAGATCTAAGTTAGTATAAATTACTTCAAAATTCTTAGAGTTATATCTAATATTATTCTTTTCTGATACTATAATTAAAATAGGGAACTCCCCTCTAAACTCCTTAAATTTGCCCTTCTGCCTATATAATTCTTCATAGGTCTTATTTATCACTAAAGCACTTAATCGCCCCTTAAAATTAACTTCTAGCAATGTTAAATATATATACTCATCATATATGAATTCTAAAAAACAAACTGGTCTAATTTCTCCATTTAAATACAACGGTTCCTTATCTATATTTATAATTTTACAATTATTATTTTCTAGAAATTCAATATACTTATATAAAACTTCATTCTTTAGATTTTTTGGTATCATCAACTTTTATCATTCCCTTTTTAGGCTTCTTAGAAGATTTTTTAATAGGTCTTTCATAAATAACTTCTTCAATTTTATCTTGTGTATTTTCCTCATTTACTTCTTCTTTTTTTTCTTCTTCTCCTGGAGCTTCTTCTTCTGATTCAATTTCTATTTCATCTAATAGGCCCTCTAGCCTATTTAAATCACTTCTATTCATATAAGCATTAGGAATTGCTATCTCCTTTACATACTTATTTAAAACCTTAAAATCTTCATCTAAGAAAGGAATTTTCACTATTTCCATAGCTTTACTTGTACCATAAATTAAACACTCTCTATCCTCTAGATTTATAGCATCATCACACTCTATTATATTTTTGCTATCAACTGAACTTATTTGTCTGAAGCTTATTCTACACATTTGACTTTTAACATCACTTGGTAAATTTGATACTGTAGTTCTTTGAGTTAATGCTAATAAATGAATCCCTGAACTTCTTCCAGCTTTAACTATAGTTAATATACTATCCCAACATTTATTTTTTAACTCTTTAACTTCATCACTATCAGTAGATGAAGGCATAAAGAAAGATAGTTCTTCTATTACATAAAATATTCTTTTTGCCTTTTGGTCCTTAAAGTGCTTATTATAATGCTTTAAGTTTTTAACCCCTAACTTAGAAAAGTACTTACTTCTAATATCAATTAATTTAGCAACCTTTATTAAATCATCTGCAATTTCCTTTAAATCCTCACTTGCAAATTTAATAGGCTTACAATTTTTAAATAATCCTAATTCACCTTTTACTATTTGTCCTAAATGCAGCTCTATTTCATCACTAGAGTTATATATTAAGTTAGTAATCATAGTACTTAATAGAAAGCTCTTTCCTGTTCCTGTAGCTCCACCAATTAAAATATGACTATCTTTATTGACATCAATTATATAGTTATCACCTGAAAATATTTTCCCAATAAATATTTCAAATGCTTCTGTTTTTACTGGCTCATAAATAAAATCACCTATATCCTTTGTAACTATTTTTATCTTAACTATATTTGTAAATCTTTCTTTCTCTATTACTGCTAATCCCTCAAATTTATTTTCAATAGCTTCTTTTATATCTTCAAGCTTTTTTACTTCAAGGCCTGTAGGTATCTTCACATTTAATATAAAACCATTTTCTATAAATATAACTTCTTTCACTTCTGGAATTGTTTTAGATTCTTTAGTACATAACTTTAATTCATTCATTAATTCTCTCCATGAGTTTTTAACCTTTTTATTCTTTCTGTAATCAATGGTAAATCTTAAGTAAATACTTGTTAATGCTAATCCTCCTACTGCTACAAGCTCCATAAAGACCTCCAACTAAATTTTATATTTTAGATATTCCCTTTTTCCTCAACTATTTTATCTATATCTAACTTCAATCCATACTTTGTACTTGTTAGATCAAAATCTATTTTAAATTTTGTCATAGGCTTTAATTTTCCTAATAACTCTAATTCCTTATTTATAATTTGAAAATTATCTCCTGAAGCTAAATCCAATAAATTAATTATTAAATAGCCTTTACCTTCTTTATTTTCTTTTACTTCAACCTTAGTAACTAAAACATCAATATTATTTAATTTCATTATTTACTCTCCTTTAATTCCATATCATAATAATTAACTGTTCCTATATGCTCTCTTTTATAATCTCTATAACCTATTGAATAACTATTGGTAAATCTTATATTGTAGCCTTTAAAGTGGCTTAAAATCTCTTCTATACTATCTTTGGTATATATCTTTTCTTCTATAGGCTTATTTAATGTTTTATTACTGTATCCGTATATTCTATATCCTTCTAATTCCTTGTTTTCCATACTCTTAGTAATATAAGTTGCAACATATAAAGCTATATTAGTATTACCCTCTTGGTTCAGCTGCCTTATATCTACAAATCCATATTTCCAATACTTAATACTGAATTCATTTTCTAAATCTTTATGCTCCTTGCTCTTTTTCTCTTTGCTGGTGCTTAACTTAACTTTAATTGGTATATTGCATAGCAAATGATAATGTAATCTATTATTTAAATCTCCGTACTCTAAAACCCAAATATATTTTAAATACATATAGTCTTTTCTTAGCTTAGTAAATAATATATTTAAACTCTTCTTACTCTCCTTATAATCCTGTTCTTTAGAAAATGTTAATGTTATAAAAGTATTCATATCATCATTAGCTTTTACTAGCCTAATAATGTTATTTCTAGCATTATTTAAAGTTTCTTTTCTAGCCTTCTTACTTTGTTTTTCTTTTTTAGCCTTAGGTTTATCACCTTTAAGTATTCCTTCAATAATTTTAGCTCCTTCATGCTTTTCCCCCTGGTCTATCACATAGTTATTTATCTTGTATATCTCTATTCTTTTTCCACTTTTAATAATTTTTAGATTATACATTTTTAGACCTTTGAATTACTTCTGTTTGAATTATCCGGCTACTAACAAGTTATATAGATATTATTTATTTATATCTAAGTGCCAAAGGTATATTAAACCTAAAACACTTAATATAAGCATTATGATAACTGAATTAGGAATAGCAAATGTATTCATAAATAAATACTTACTATTTGCAGCTAGGAATCCTTTTGTAGCAGTTAAAGATGATTTCATTAGCTTTAAGACTATAATTCCACCTGTAAGACTTACCCCTGTTCTTATAACCTTATCTTTCATTTAATCCTCCTATAAAGTAATTGAAAAATTGATTATGCTTACTTAAAAGTGCCTACCGCCTTTCATAGATAATGTGTCTTTCGTTCATGCTCATCATTTCGCAAGCTTCATTCGAGCATTCACTCAAGCCCCATGATCTATTACAGTTGGTCTTATTTTTAGTTCACTAATCCTTTTGTTACTTATTTTTTATCTGCATTAACTGGCATTAACTTGTTATTAGAAAAAAGATTTGATTTGTTAGAAGGTTTTTGACTTGCTTATGATTTATCTATATGTTTATATTTTAAAAATGTTTCCTTTTATTTTAAATTTTTTCCTATATATTAAACATTTATATAATAAAAAAAAATATGATTTTTATAAAAACCATATTTCTTCAACAGTTTTATTTAGCTTTTTAGCAATCTCCAAGGCTTTGTATAAAGGTGGATTGTTAGTTGAATTTTCCCACTGAGAATAGGTACTTCTATGAATACCTAACATATTAGCAAATTCAGAAGAACCTATCATATATTCCTTCATCCTAATTTCCTTTAACTTATTTTTCACAATTAAATCACCTCTTTACATTATATTAAATATTCCTGAATTTCTTTACAAAATTTTATTGTATAAGTATATTTTAACATAATATGGCAATCACTTAAAATGAGGTGATTGAAATTAAGAAGGATTTTATTAGAATAGATTTAGCTATAAATTTAAGTTTATTACTTTTAATAATAAATTTTTTGATTATTTTTATACAATTTATATAATATTAAACACACTTACATTTTTAACCCTTAAGTTTATTTATAATTATATAAAAATATACCTATTTTTATATATTGCCGTTTTAAAGGCTGAAAAAATGCCGATTTTATTTTTAGCTTTTTTTAAATCCTTTAAAATTCTATATTCTTAAAAAAATTGCCGAGAAGATATATTCTCGGCATTTTTATATATGCCTTATTTTTGAGGACTTTTGATATTTTACATCAACATTATAATAAATAAAAACATTAACTTTCTATAAAATACTGAGATAATAATAGATTTATTGACAAAACTTTATATTATTTAAATAATATGGTTATTTACTAATTAAATTAATTTCAAATTTTGTAGTAGAATTAAATAGTGGTGATGTTTATATGGAGGGCTTTAAACAAAATAATTAACAATTTGATTACTATGTTTAAAGTATTTACGTTTGTAAATTTATATTAAATTTTTTTGTATATTAAATTTTGTGCATATTATATCCATATAATATTTTTCCCTCAAAGGATTTTCTTATATCTATTTAATATTAAGTATGTATAAGAAAATTCTTTGAAAGGAGGAATGCTATATGGACAACAATGATCAGAACAATTTTAAAATGCTTACAAAAGCATTCGAGAGACTTATTTGTATTATATTGACTTTTGTATTATTTTTTTTCATAGTAATGCAAAAACCAGAAATCCTTACATCAGTAATTGAAAAATTAACTGAATTAATAAGAGTTTCTGGCTTTAGTTTAGATAGTATAATCACCACAATAATATTATCTAAGCTTATATAAATATTTTTTCTCAAAGTAACCGTAAACTTTAATAAGGTTTACGGTTTTATTATAATAATAATTTCAAAAAAAAGCAAAATCTAAATTTTCTCTTTAATTGATATTATTCTCCCCCTTTTAAGTGAAATATATCCAATCTGTTACATTCTCATACAAATTCACCGTATATCCTTATAAAGTATTGACATATACTATAATGCCTAATCAATATAGTATATTTTAAATTTTGGAGGTATATGAATGTATTACAACTTAATATGTGAAGAAACTGAAGAAGCTACAAGATTAGTTATAAAAGTATTAATGGAATTATATGAAGAATATAAAGATAATGAAGATATATTTCCTAAAGAAAAAAAGGACCAGCAATAACTGCTGGTCCTTCTATTTAACTAAACTAATTCTCTTTATTTCTTCCATTTCAGCCTTTAATGCATTTACATCCTTCTCTTTATCATTATTTTCAGCATTGTAAATATCGATTTTCATAGCTGTTGGAGATCCAAGTACCCTATCTATTAAATACCTGTTAGCCTGTAATCTAACCCTGCTATCACTGCAATTATTGGCTAATTCAATAACATTATCAATATAATTTTCAATCTTAGAACTAACCTTATCTCTTGCAGATCTTATTAGTTCTAATTTTCTTTTTTCTAATTCTTCATTAATAAATTCAAGCTTTAACCAAGCATAAATAGTAGGTCTTGACTTATTTAACAATTTTGATATATCAGAAATTGTTTTCCCCTCGATTAACATATCTATCATATCAGATTGTTCTTTATTTATCATAATACACCTACCTATTCCATGGATCATTTGACTTCTTAATATCTCCCCAAGTACCAACTATATTTTTATTAAAATCCCTTTTAAAATCAATAGAAGTATATAATCCCCCTGGATAATTTCCTCTTGCTTTGCTAACTAAGAAACTCTTTTTAAAATTATTAATATCGGCTAAGTAGTCATAATTATATTTCTCAAAATCATTAATTATTTTTGAAACCTTTGTCCTATTATGTCCTAATTTTATAGCATATTCCTGCTGCATAGTCTCATTAGTTCCTACAACCATAGACCCATCAGAACTTTTTGCTGGAACAGGATATTCTTTCTTTTCTATTGGAGCATTAATAATATTTCTAGCTTTTAGATATATCATATTTATAATTTCATCACTAAAATTCTTATCTATGCAAGCATATTTATATACATATTCAAGCATATCAGCATCATCTATGCTATTAATTGAATTAAGCATTGAATTTACGTACATTAATTGAACCATCATATTACTATTTAAATGCTGCTTAGTTATCTCATTTAAAATTTTTTTATTATAATAATTCTCATCCTTTTCATCAATATATGATTCTGATTCTTCTTTTTCTCTTTTATTTAACTCTTCATCAATTTTAGATATTAATTTATCATAATATTCATTAGCTTTACTACTTACTTTCTTATAGAATATATCATTAATTTTTTTATTTTCTCTAGACTTACCTTCAGCTGAATATCCATTATCATTTTTTATATAATTAATTTGACTATTATAGTCATTTAACATTGAATTATATTCAGAATTAGAACTTTTAAAAATTCCTTCTAATTCACCCTTAAAGTCATTATATTTCTTTTCATTTTTAGCAATTATATTTTCCATCATGTTTTCCATAACTATTCCTCCTCAATTGCTCCTATCTTAGTTTTTATAAGGTTAATTGCTGGTACATCCTTCATAGGATCCTCAAGGAGAGAAACCCTATTTTCTAATTCTTTTATCTTTTTACTTAATTCTTTAACTAATTTCTCTATATCTGAACTCATAAATCCTCCTAATTTTAAATATAAAAATAACCCTGGAACTATCCAAGGCTATCTCCCTTCGTAATACTCATTCAAAACATCTTGATGTGGTGCTAAAGCATAGGCAACTTCTCTACCCTCTATATCAACATGTATATGATTTTCCACTACTTGCTTACTTGATTTGCTATCACTGTCTTCCACTCCACCACTTAAAGCATTATTATGAGCCGCTACTCTTAAAGTAGTCATTTTAGTTTCATAGTCTACAGTTCCTTGCATTTTAGCAACTAGGTCACTCATATTTGCATCTATGTCTTTTTCTAAGTTTGGAGTTTCTACATCAATACCTACTCCAATCCCTTTTACTAAATTAACCCCAATAAGTTGCTCCATTATTTTCGATGGACTGTGTATTCCAAAGAAACCCTTAATACTACTAATAACACTTTTAGCAAATCCACCTATTAAATTTAATATCCAACCACTCATATTAGATATACCGGCCCAAATACCTTTTATTAAATTCTTACCTATACTGGCTGCATTGTCCCAACCAAAAATATTTTGTATTCCTTGTAAAGCTGATATAGCAACGTTTTTTGCTGCTTGAAGTAGATTCCCTATAGATGAACTTATACCATTAGCAACATAGCTTATTAAATTCTTACCTATATTACCACCAGCTGAAAATATACCTTTAATTCCATTTATAACACTTTCAGCTGTAAAACTAGCAATAGTTTTTATATTTGAAACCATTGAAGTTATGCCTTTGCCTATTCCCTTTATAAGATTTTCTCCTAAGCTTGCCCAGTTCATCAATGTAAATACATTCACTATGGCCATAATTATCTGCGGTAAATTTTGAATTATGATAGGAATACTATCTATAAGCCCTTTAACTAGCATAATTATTATATCCACACCAGCTTTTAAAATTTGAGGTAAAGCATTATATATAGCCTCTGAGAAACTATTTATAATTCTTGGTACCTCTTGAATTAATGTAGGTAATGCAGTAACAAGTCCTTCTACTAAAGCAAGTATAATATCTATTGCTACATCTAGAATCAAAGGTAAATTTTCAATGATCATATCACACATAGATATTATAAGGTCCACTATTACTGGAATTAATGTAGGTAGATTTTCTGCTATTCCTTGCCCTAAAGTTATCAAAGCTTGCAATCCAACCTCTAAGAGCATAGGTAATATTTCTATTATTCCATTAACTAAAGACATAACTATATCTATAGTTGTATTTATTAATAAAGGTAACCCCGCTTGTACTCCACCAATTAAATTTTTAATTACATCAATTCCACTATTCAACAACTCAGGTAATACATTATTTATTAGTGAAGGTAATTCTTGTACTAGACCATTAAATAATTTTGTAATTCCACCTATAGCTATTTTCACTCTTGGTAAAATATTGTCTCCAAATGTTCCTATACTATCAACTAAGTTTCCTACTAAAGTATCAAAATCAGCAGTATCATCAGACATTCCAGTAAGTACATTAGTCCAAGCTGATTTCATGGAGTTAAAGCTACCTTCTATAGTTGTAGATGCCTCTAGTGCAGTTGTCCCTGTTATGCCTAATTCTGTTTGTACTACATGAATAGCCTCAATTATATCACTAAAATTACCTATGCTATATTCCATTCCACTTAGTTTACTTGCATCAGTCAAAAGCCTTTGCATTTCTTCCTTAGTTCCACCATAACCTAATTTAAGGTTATCTAGCATAGTATAATTTTGTTTAGCGAATCCTTGATAAGCATTTTGAATACTTTCCATAGCTGTTCCCATTTTATTAGCATTATCACTCATATCTGTAACTGCTTGATTACCTATTTCAGCAGCCTTTTTAGTGTCTCCACCCAATCCTTGTAGTAATGATGCAGTAAATCCAGTTATAGTACTCATATAATCGTTGGCAGATAATCCAGCAGTCTTATAAGCATTATCAGCATATTTCTTGACTGTGTCGCTACTCTCTTTAAATAGAGTTTCAACTCCTCCGATTAATTGCTCATACTCTGCATACTGTTTTATAGATAAAGTAGCTAAAGCTCCTACTGCAGCACTAGCAGCAGCAACTAATCCTGTTATTGCAGTAGCTCCAGTTTTTGCTAAACTACCTAATTTCCCACTTAAGCTTTTAATTCCACCTTCAGCACCTTTACTGTCAATTTCAGTATCGATTATAATCCTTCCATCAGCTATTTTTCTCAACTCCTTTCTTTTTAATTTTTAGATCTACTATTTTTTTCTACGTTGAGCTCTATTAGGAGAATATTTATTTGATATTTCTTCAATTTTCTCTTTTTGATTACGAACTTGTGTTACGAATTCATCTAAAGATTTTAAGCAAGTTACTAGATTAACTTTATCTCCAAATATCTTTTTATCAGTACCTTCACCAAATAATGCATTGAAAAATTTAAAAATAGCATTACATTGAGTTCTAATAACTTCTGGTGTAGATAGGCCAATCAATTTTTCACCTACATCACCAACAACCTTAAGCTCTTTATCCACTTTTTCAGCTACTTCTAAATCATAAATATCTAATTCCCCTAATTCTACTCCATTAATTTTTATCATTTTTCATCATCCTTTCTTATTTTCAAATATAAAAAAAGAACCTTATTCCTAAGATCCTAATGCTCCTGGTATTAACTTAATCCAAATCCCTTCATTACTTCATCTCTCATTTTATCTTCTTCAGATAAAACCTTATTACTATCCATAGAAGTAATTTGATTTCTTAAATCATCTACTGCTCCTACTAATTTTTCATTTAATTCAATACTCATTTTTAATGAATTTTTTAATTCTGATACCTCAGCTTGTAATTCCTTAATACTTTCCTCCATTATTATCACCTCTCTTTCTATACATACTTATTCAATTCTTTAACTTTTTCTAGATTACTAAAATCTTTACCTATAGATCCAGAAATAAATCTTTCTAATTCTACTGAAGATACTTTTAGACTTCCTAACTTAGTAGCTTTTATTAATCCAAGATTAATCAATTCATAAACTTTTGTTTTATTAACCTTTAATTTCTGAGAAACTTCTGCTACTGTAAAAAATTCCATAAAATCACCCCTTTTAAAAATAAATATAAAAAAAAGCACTTACGCTAGTAAGCACCTTGCTATAATTTAACTTAGATTAATTTAATTTAACCTATTTTCCTATATTACAATTATATTCTGAATGAAATCATAAAAGTTGATAAAAGTTTAATATTTTATTGAAAAAAGTTTGATGTAGATATTTTATATAATTATTGCACTTTTATGATTAAAATATGTAATATTAAAGATTATTACACTTTTGTAATAAAAAAATGTAATATTAAAAAATATAAGAATGACAGTATTACTAGTTTTAACCACAGTCCCAATTTATGTATATTACATTTATTACATTTCTATATTTAAAATGTAATCCCTGTAAGCATTGGTACTACTGACTTTAAGAGCATTTGTTACAATATTACACTTTTAAAAAATCTATGTAGTATATATAGAGAAATAATATAAATTAAATATCTCGTACGTAACTATATATATTTATATTTATGTAATATTGTAATATTTATATATATTATATACTCTAAAGCTAGTAAATAAGCCATTTCTTTATGTTACATTTTTATTACATTTGTATTACAAATTGAAATTTAAAATGTAATATTTTTTTATTCATTACCTTAAATCATAGTAAATAAGCCATTTGTTAAATTATGTATATTACATTTTTATAGGCAAAATTAATATTAAAATTATTTTAAAAAATATATTAAGAATAATATTAATTTATATAGCATCATCTATATTGATTAAATTAGCCATTTTAAGAGCTTTTTATTTAATATGTAAGTTTATACCTTTTTTAAATAAAATTGCTTCTACAAGCCTAATAATGAGTATGGTTTGAGTTTTGCTTTGTATTTTCAATCCGATTTTCCATTTTAGTTGAAAAAAATATGTTGTCGGTCAGCTGGAGCTGAAGCGCTTTCTATTTTAGAATGTACCCCCACCTATCATCATAAAAAAATAACAGTACCTAATCCAGCACTGCTTTTCTAATTTCGCTAAATGATGTTTTCACGAAGTCATTTAAAATCACCTATATAAGCCATTTCCAAGATACGAAATTATCATTTTTTGTTTACTATTAATAAACTTTCCCTTAAAAAGGTACCATTTCGTAGTTGTAGTTGCGAAATACTATTAAATATCACATTTAATTTCGTATTATTATAGTATTATTATATCATTTTAACCCTCTAATGTAACCTCTATAGTCTTATTAGTTTGTTGTATTTCTTGCTTATCTACCCAGCTATAGTTACTTTTATTGAGGTAATCAACCTTACTTACACATCTTTTTATCGAGCCGATAAACTTATCCTTAATATCCTTTTGAAATCCCCTTTATTAAACTACACCTTTAACGAATTCACATAGACCACTTTTATCGAGTCAACATAGATTCCTTTCACATCAATTAATTCCATACCTAATAACCTTCTAAGATCCTAAATAATTACTTTACAAAGTTATCTTTAAAACAATAAAATTAACAGTTATAAAAGCTCACCGCCTCAAATATTTACACTGTTTTATTATATAATTATAATTCAAGGCTCCTGTCAACGTTTGTCAACCTTAGCCTATAAATAATTATCTATTTTGTAGTGTCACTAAATATCACTTTCACATTCTCTTTTTATAGTGTCAATAAATCCAGCTATCACATTTTTATCGAGTTAATTAACATAGTAAAGCACTAATTTTACAGGCAAAAAAATAAGACGAGAATAAATCTCGCCCATATATTATAAAAAAATATGTTATGTCTTTATAAATAATATTTAAGTTTAATCTAAATCTGGACAAATATAACTATTATAAACCTTACATTCCTCATTATCACAAACTCTAATAGCCTTATAACTTTTCAACGTATTAGATGGAGTTACATCTTCTTGAATAATATACTTTTCTCCATAGCTATCTACAACTCTATCACCTTTTTTATAATTTACTGTTTTAACGTAAGTCAATATATCTTTTTTAATATTGTTCTCTAATATTTCAGAATCACAAATAATTGCAAGCTCTAATGTATTAGTATCATATTCATAAAAGAACTGGACCAACATATCATTTCCTAATAAGCCTACCCCTAAATTTCTTTCCTCAGAATTGCATTTAGCTATCTTAGATACGCCTAATTTGTATTTCCTACATAAAAACCCCACAAATAGAATGAATTCAGTTGGCTTGTCCGATAAATTATTGAATTCATTTAATTCATATTTTGAGTATTGCTCCCTATCTTTTATAGTTACAATTTGCAATATAAACACTCCCTATCTCAATATATTGTTTATATTATATCATCATTTTATTCATTAAAAAAAATCTATTATTCTATTTATAGCTTCTTTTTTAAGCCTAGATATGTATTCTTCAGCTAAATTTAGCTTAGCTGCTATCTCTCTATTGTTACATTTATTAAAATATCTTAATTTAATGATTTCTTGATCCCTTTCAGTTAAGACATTTAATGAATTTTCAACTTTTAAAACTTCTATTTCTTTTTGCTTTTTATATTTTAAAAGCTCATTTATTTTTTTTTCCTTACTAATAATTTCATTTTCCACACTAGAATTGAAACGATTCGTGGATTGAGTTCTTTCTTCATACCTTATAGATCCTGGACCATTGAATTCATTTTTTACATTTTCTATATCTAACTCTAAATTTCTAATTTTAGCTTTCGAGCTATTATATTTATACAATAT
>NZ_CP170706.1:0-15396 GCF_047900555.1 Clostridium sp. HCS.1
TAAGTTAAATTTAAATAATTTATCAAATACAAATATAATGATAAAATGTTTATATAAGTAATGGAGGGGAAATAATGAAAGATATAGATATAAAGTCAATATGTAATAATATTGAAAAAGAATTAAAAAAAATAAATAATATAAGCTTTGATAGTGAGAGTGATAAAGACTTATATATTCAAGAAATGACTAATTGGATTAAAGAAATAATAATAAAAAATCAAATTATTAAGGTTAATCCCAAAAAAGAAGAAGTTAACAGAGTTAGACAAAATGTATACTGGATAGATTTTGGATTTAATATAGGAACGGAATTTAATTTTCCACATTTTTGTGTAGTTATAAAAGAGTTTAACAAAACTGCAATAGTAGTACCTATATCATCAGATAAAAATGATGATTCTGAATATAAAACTGCAAAAAATTTATATATACCAATAGGGAAAATAGACGGATTCCCAGAAGAGAAAAGAGATTGTTATGCAGTTATTAGCCAGATAAGAACTGTTAGTAAACAAAGACTTAGTGATTATAAATATAAAGGTAAATTTATAAAATTACATCTAAATGCAGACCAAATGAAATTAGTATTTGAAGGGATAAAATCTTTAAGTGAGCAAAAAATAAAAGAAATATAAAATATTAGGTGTTGCAACAGATAAAAAGATAGCATATAATATAGGTGTATAGAAGAGCTATACGATTTGAATTAGAATTCGGCTTAATTGCCAACTTGAATTAAATTCGGCTTAATTGCCAACTTGAATTTTAAGGCTTAATTGCCAACTTGAATAAGAGAGATAGATTTAAATCTATCTCTCTTTTATTATATTCGTTAAAACTGTATTTAGCGTAGTTGAAAATCCAATGATCATAGATCATTGGATTTAGTTATTCACTAAAGTTGAATTTAGCGTAATTATTATATTAAGCAAAAAAAGTTATGAAAAGTTGAAATATATAGATATTAACAATAATAAATTGTATTTTATTTTACGGGTTTGGTAAATATGCATATAGTTTTTTCATTTCACAAACTTTAGTAGAGTAGTATAATTTTTTCTTCAATATGAAATATATATGGTTATATTAAACTAGTGATAATCCAATCTAAATTGATACAAAAAATAAAGTAAAATATTTACAATAATTACCTTTTTGGGAATTTTGTGTTACAATTTATTTAAAAGGGGTGATGTTCTATTTTTAAGTTTTTTAAAAACAAAATTTTTATAATATTAATTTTAGTTTTACTTACAATTATAATTATTTTTAAAAATAACAATTTAACTTCGGATTTAGATAATATAAGTAATAACTTAAATAAAGATATTAATAATGAAGAAATATCAGAAAATTTTAGAAATAAAATAATAAATGATAAACATGAAACTATTATTGAAGATAATTCAATGTTTACTACTAATATTGAATCTAGGAATAATATTATGTCTAAAGAATATGCAAGAGCAGTCAAGGTGTTTAAAAGTTTTGCCAATGAAAACTCATTAAATTTAACTTATATAGAACCTATAGAAGATAGAATTTCTAAATTTAAAGATATTTCTGGAGGAGAAGTAAGCATATTATTAGAAAATCTATATAACTTAGGCGTAGAAACAGTAAACTATTTTACAGATGAAGAAGGATTAAACATTGATTTAAGTATAGGAAATAAGGAAGTAATTTCTCAAAAGGATATGATACATGTTGGAGAGACGTATAGTCCAATAATTTATAAAGCCTCAATTGAAAACATTGACAGTGAGTTTAACTTTAAAAATTCTAAAATAAATGAATTTAGAAATATGTTAATTAATGATAATTCCTTGGATTATACTTTAGTAGATGATTATATTTCAAATATCATTTCTGATAAACTTAGCAGTAATTCAGTATATTTAAATAAAATTGATGAAAATTTATATGAAACTATTGTAATTTCCGAAAATACTTGCTACTATAAAATCATTTTTAATCCTCTATATTAAATTTATTAATCTAACATAAAAATATTATTTAAGGTAATTATATAAAATTTTTAAAGTTAAGTTTACAAAAAATTAATTCAGCACTTCTATATATATGTAATGAATAATCTTCATTAACGCTAAGAAAGGGTACATACCGAGTATATGTACATGGTGAAATATATGGAAAAAATTTTAAAAAAAGTTGAATTAATTAAACCTGATGGATCAAAAGAAATTGTTACAGAAGAAATGGTTGAAATTGTAAATGAAAATGGTGAAAAAGAACTTGTTTTTAAAGGTCTTTTAGAAAAACAACAAAAAGCTGAAAATTTATTTTTATCTAAACTAAAAAGCATAGGAATCAATAGTATTGAAGAGTATAATGAGATAAGATATCCGAAAGAATTTTCATTAAAAGTAAGACATTCTAAAGCAAGAAGTACTGAACTAGAACCAATTCAAGAATATGAAAAGTCAGAAAAGTTTAAGGCAATTGAAAAATTAGAGAAGGAAATTAATTTAGAAACTTTGAATAATTTAAGACAAGTTAGAGCAGCTGGTGATGGATATCATAGCTGTAACAATATGAGTTCAATAATATCTACAACATATGGGGATGTGTTATATCCGGCTGAAAGATGTGTATGGTATGAGGGTGGAGATAGAGTTTTAATATTAAAATCAAATGGTACTTTTGGAGAAGATTATATTCCCCAAAGTTCATCTAGATTAATACATTTAGATGATTTAGTATTAGGACATTTCGATTTTTGTTTAAAAATTAGAGGTAGTTATGTAGAAATATCAGATTTAAATGATGCTAGGTTAGGTTGGATAGATGACAAAGATTGTGTTAAACCAAATCATATTAAGGTGTTCGCTGGTTTTAAAGCTGGAATTTCAAATCCTAGTTTAGCACAAATAGCTGGATACTGGCTTGATTTTCAAGGGGTAGGTAGTTATACAGGTACATTTTATCCTTATCATGGTTTCGTGAGAACAAATATAAGAAGTGCTACAAATTCTCAGATATACTGCATGTACGGCAGTAAGTAATATATTAAAATTTAGAAAATACAGGATCATAATGACGGGAGTTACTTTAGTGTAAGAATAAAAAAATAAAAACCCTAAATTAGGGTTTTTATTTTTTTATTAAATTTATCCAACTTATCATTTATACTTTGTATATTTGCTTTTAAATCAATTTGAACTTTAATAAATTTGAATATAGCAAATATGATAGCTATAGGCCAACCTACGTTTTTTTCAAAATTTTTGATCATGTATAATAGATTCTAATTATTCTTCACTATTAATTCCTATTTCTTTTAGTTTGCTAAGTATTAGTTTTTTAGCATTTGCCGCTTTTTCTTCAAGTCCAATTTGACTTAATTCTTTATTATTCATATACAAATATAAATGAGAATTTTAATTTTAAAGAATCTAAGTTAAATGAATTTAGAAGTATGTTAATAGAAAATAGTGAATTAAGTTTTGATAAAGTAGATAAATATATTAAAGATATAATTAATAATAGGATAGACAGAGATAAAGTATTTTTTAATAAGATAGATGAGGATAGATATGAAATAATTAGGATAGAAAATAATAATTGCTATTATAAATTGATATATAATCCAAAGATTTAAAGAATTTCATTATAAGTATTAATAATTATGTGTTAGTAAAGTAATATAAAAAGATAGTATATTTAGAATATATTTTATTAATAATTGTAAATAAAGAACTTGTATGTTATATAATTTTTTTAGTAAGAATGTAGATAAATTTAAAAGTTTTAATTCTTTATATGTATTTAAAGTATTTATTTGAAAAATAAATAAATTTATTATGATATACTGAATATAGGAGCTGATATTATGGAAATTAAATATAAAAATACAGTTGAAGATATTGAATTTTTGTTAGGTTATTTTACTTCAAGGTTTTTAAAACCTTATTTTTATCTATTATACTTTATTTGCATTGTAATACTTTTTTCTAGTGGAATATATTCTTCTTATAAAAAAAATACTATATTATATTTTTTTACTAATTCTGTAGCACTAACAATAATTGTACCTTATGTTCTAATTAAATCAGAACCTAGATATATAAAAAAAGTTACTCAAAAAGAAGCAATCAAAAAATTTAATAGTGAAAAATATTTTTCAATAGAAAAATATTTAAATATAGATAACAATTTAATTACTGTAACATATGAGAGTACAAGTTTAGAGCTAGAATTAAATAAAAATACTATAATTGATGTACTTGAAGAGTATATATTAATAATAGATATAGAAGAAAAAGGATATAAGAAAAAGTTAATAATTCCAACTAACGTATTTAAAAATGAAGAAAAAGAAGAATTTATTAATTTATTAAAATTAAATATTAATAATTAAAACTAAAATGTCATATAAGAAGCTATCTGATAACTTTTATATGACATATTTAATTTTATTATAATTTATATTACTTTGTTAAGTTGGGTAATAAGGTATTCAATTATTTTATATAAAGCAAGACCTATCTTACCAAGAAATATAATACCACTTGAGATTAATGTTTCTATAAGTCCGAGCTTCCAAAATAATACAATTGCAACTAATAAGATAATAGGACCTAAAATTTCTTTTAAAACATCTGTTAAATCCTCAATAAAATTTATGACTGCTTCATAAGCATCTTCCAAACTATCTTTATCAAATTCAAAAGATAATATTTGATTTATGCTCGTATTATTTTTGGATAAAGTTTTTGTTAATGAAACAGTAAAAGTTTTAGTATTATCTGATACTGATATAGAAAAGCTATCATTACCTAACTTACCTAACTGAGTTGATATTGATATACCATTTTTAGATAATGATGTGAAAAGTTTTGAAATTTCATCTTTAAAAGATCCACCAACGAATTTGCCATCTGTAAAGTTTGCCACTACTTTTCCTTCAGCTTTGCCACTACTTGTATTAGAAAGTTTAATACGGATAGGTCCATACTGCCCTAGTGATAGTTGTTGATTTATCTGTGTAAATGATACTCCTAAATCTTTGGCAAATCCAAAATTATTAATTTCATCTAGTGTAATATCTGGCTCACTGGGATCAGGGGTTGAGTTCTCTGTTCCTATTACTGCTGTAAAGATAGCATTTGCGAAATCATCCTGCCTGTTCTTTAATAGAGATGCATCTCCTACATTATCAATAAATGCAGTTTCAACTAATACTGCTGGCATACTTGTTAATCTAAGTACTACAAAATCAGCTTCCTTGTGGCCTCTGTTGTAAGTCCCTAGCTTACTTGAAATAGAAGAAGCAATATCTACTGCTAATCTCTTATTTTCGTCTGTACTATTTGGATAAGTATAACACTCTGTTCCATATGCACTACCACTTCCATCAAGAGCGTTAGCATGAATTGATATGAAAAGATCTGCTCCCCATTCGTTTGCCATTTCAGCTCTTTCAGCTAGTCCTACATTATTATCTGAGTATCTTGAGTGTGAGACTTGAATTCCTCTGGAGTTAAACAATCCTGTTAGTTTTTGTGCAATATTAAGAACTACATCTTTTTCTTTTAGACCGTTGCCTAAAGCACCTGGATCACTTCCTCCATGACCTGCATCAATAAATATTTTTTGTATTCCAGGCATTCCAATACCACTATAGTTACCTGATCCTCCAGGTAAATCTTCACAATTACCCCATCTTTCACCTGTAACTTGATCTTTAACTGTCATATAAACCCTTCTACCACTTACACTAGTCCAGCTTATCCAAACATACTTATTTGTTATAACTACATAATCATATATAACTGATTCACCAACGTAATAATAATCTAATACAACTCCATTAGTTGAACATGGTATATTTAATATACTTGTGGTCATTTGAGGATAACAAATACCACTCTCAGAGTATTCATTAACTATTGTTTCAGCTCCTGTAGGTGTATTTGATTCACCATATCCACCTGGTAAATCTCCACAGTCTCCAAATCTTTCTCCAGTAGTTTGATCCTTGACAGCCATATATCTCCTAGCACCACTTCTAGATAGCCAACTTATCCATACATATTCATTTGTTATGACTACATAGTCATATATAACATATTCACCTTGATAATACTGATCGAAGATATTTCCTGTTGATGCACATGGCAAGTCTCTTATATTCATAGTCATTCTTGGATAACAAATACCACTCTCTGAATACTCTTGAATTATTGTTTCAGCACCTACAGAAGAATTAGGAATATCATCACAGTCACCTAATCTTTCACCTGTAGCTTGATCTTTAATTGCCATATAAACTCTTCTACCACTTACTGATAGCCAACTTATCCATACATAACTGTTAGTTATAACCACTTGGTCATAGATAACAGATTCACCTAAATTATATTGGTCTAAAATAGTTCCTGTTGAAGCACATGGTATGTTCCTTATGTTAAGGCTCATTCTTGGATAACATATTCCATCTTCAGGATACGTATTAATTATTGTTTCTGTCATAAAAAGACAACCCCTTTTTTATTTAGATTGCCGGCTTGATTGACTAGTCATTAATTATAAATGCAATTTAACAGGTTTTGTAAACTAAAAAATTTTAAAATTATATTTAGATGAATAATGAAAAGCATATATTTAATTATTTAAATATATGCTTTTTTATATCTTCAACATCATTTTGAATTTCAGGAAGAGTGTTACTAAGTTGTTGTATTATTTTTTGATAGTTTTCTTCTCTTATTTGATTTTGCTTTAAAACATAAAGTAAGAGATACCCAAATAACAAAGCAAAAATTCCTTGAGAAGTTAGAAAATTAAATAGTTCCGTATCCATAAAAGCTCTCCTTTCAATAAATATAAAGGACTTTCTTAAGAAATAGTAAACTATTATTACTATAAAATATCATTAGTTCAGTTTATTTAATTTTATTTTTTATTATGTTAAGTATATGCTTCTTATTTTATTTAAAGCTCTATTCTTACATTGATTTACTGCTTGTCGTGATATCTTCATTAAATTAGCTATTTCAGATATAGATAAATTATTAATATATAATAACTTCATTATTTTATATTCCTTTTTGCTCAATTTATTGAATAAATCTAGTAATTCAATATTTGAATCAAATTTTTCAGAATCTATTCCTATATCCAATTTTAATTCTGTTTCATTACTATCTTTTTTATTTTTTAATTTTGATAATCTTATATATTCATTTCTTATTGATTTTTATATATACCCTACTATAATCTTATCTTTTTTTAAATAATCATATTCAACCGGAATCTTATTTACAACTATTAGCAAGTGTAAAGAAAGTGCCTGTTTTGTATCCTCCCCATCTAATAGTCTAGAATATTTACTTATCAAAGGATCGAATATTTTTATTATTTCTTCTAAACAATACCTATCACCATTTTTAGCTTTAATTAGCTTCTCATATATACAAATCTCCATATTTAAATCCCCCTAAATTAATAAGAGAAATTTAAATATTATTGTAAACATAAATATGTAAATAATATACTTTTTTATATTTTTTAACCTTTTTTGGAATATAAATATATAAAAATTTATTATTGAAGGAGTATACTATGATAAACTCAAGATAAAAGGATATAATATGAGATAATTCTATTAATTTGTTTACAATAACGCTCCTTTATATATAAATTAAGTCTCTCAATTTATATATAAAGGAGCGTTATTATGAATAATAAATTTGAAATTTTATTAATTGAAAACATGACTGATGAAGAAAAAGCTAAAATTGATGAAGATATATCTAATGGAACAGTTAAAATTAGAGTTGTTCCTATTAATGGGAACCAATGCGGATATTTATCTCCATCTCAATTTGGTGGACTAGGATATCACTGTTATAGTAAGAGCTCTATGTATTCTGATGTTTATCATATACCTACTCAAAGTTTTGGTGAAGTTCAAATTTTGGTACCAAAAGATAGAGATGCTTGTATTAAACCATATACTATAAGTTATCCAATGAATGGACCTCACAAGTAGATGGTACAGGCCCATTTACTGGGGGACTGGAATATATTTAAATGTATTTATAATCATAATGCACACTAATTTTTTTTTTTAAATCTATATAAAAAAATAATTTATAAGACAAATCCTATTTTTTATAATTTAAATTATAAAAAATAGGATTAAATAACTTTCCAACAATATTGTTAAAATGAGCATTTACAACGTTAATAGATAAAATAGAGTAAAGAAAAAGTGACAGGTACTAGTAGGAATTTTGAAGAAGTAGTTTATATATTCCTTTATTAAATGCTTTTATATTAAAAAGGAGTAGTATATAATATGTGTAAGTAAAATATATTATTATAAATTATTATAATATACTAAGATTTACATATGCTATTTATAAATAAATTAATTAATATAAATATCTAGATAGAATTTGTATTAAATTCTATCTAGATTAACTTGTTTTCGGTCTATTACATTCTAACGAATGAAATGGCCATGAAAATTTTTGCTTTACGCAAAAACAAGCCAATCAAAGATTGGTTTTAATGGCTACGACTCGAAAACAAGTTAATCCCAATTTGAAAATTTAAATCAAAATGTAAGGGAGAAGTGAGTATGTCCTTTCTCATAAGTAACCATCTAAAGGAAGGTTATAGTAATTATAATTTATTATTCTTAAAAAAATATCACCAAGAAATTAATTTAAATAATAAAATACTGGATGTTGGGTGTGGTCATTATAGGAATTTATATTTCTTTTACAAGATAGGTTTTAAAAATTTATATGGTATTGATAAACTGGATCCTAAACCTAGTCCCAAACCTAATAAACTTAATGTTAATTTTATAAAGCATGATATAAATTATGGATTGCCTTATGAAGATAAAGAATTTGATATAGTGCTTTGTAACTTTGTATTAATGTTCATATCTCCAGATAACCTCAAATTCGTTTTATATGAGCTTTTACGTGTTACAAAGACTTTTTGTATTATAGAAACTCAAAAACCGTTCTATGAAGCTAAAAATGGGCAAATTAGGCCGTATGAATTTAAATGTATAGCTGAAACTATAGAAAATAGTGAAGAATTCGAAATACTTGATAAGAAAATTTATAAAGAAAAGCTTATTATAAGGAGGCTTGCTAATGGCTAGAGGAAGAAAGGCATCAACTGTAAAAGTTGTTACTGGAAGAGATAGAGATCTTATTAAGCAGCTTAGTAAGACTGGATTATGTAATTCAAGTCAAGCTAAGGAGTATTGTGGCATTAGTATGGATAGACTTAAAAAACTAGAGAAAAGTGGATATATAAAAACTTCCGAACATATTGTTCGGGGCGAAAACAACCTTATAATTCAGCTTGATAAAATGGGGAAGGACTACTGTAGGCAAGAATTTGGAATTACAAGTTTTTGTGCAGCACAAACCAATCATCTTGAACATGATATAAAACTTACAGAAGTTTATCATAAGCTAGATACTAATATTCAAGATACCTGGAAGCATGAAAGAGAATTAATAGATAGGTATTATGAAATGTATCCTGATAGAGCTGGAGAACTTAAGACTTGCATTGATGCTGCCATTGAAGTTAATGGAGAATTAATTGCTATTGAAAGTATTGGGGCTAGTTACACTGGAGTTGAAATTGAACTTAAGCAAGAAATAGCAACTAGTCTTGGTTGCTCAAGAATGGAGTGTTTTTAATGAAAGCTATAGTAAGAGATGATATTATTTCCTTAGATAGTTTTGTAGCTGCTGAATTTAAGTATAAAGCTTATTTAGAAATGATAATGAAAGCAGGAAATTACTGTTTTCTAGATCAATTTAAAAAACTTATACCTAGTGGACAAGCTATAGTTAATGGAATGATAGAAAACAATCTAATAGGCATGGAAAATATAAATAAAAACTATAAATACATCTATCTTTCTGATACTGCAATGAAATACTTATATTTAAGAGATAGTGAAGAAGATTTCTCAAAGGTTAAGAAGAATAGGATAAGTGTTAAAAAAGTTGAAAAAAATCCAACAGAGAAGCAATTATTATCTTCTGCATATAAATTTCATTTACTAACACAAGGTGAAGAGTTAATTGATAAAGAATCTATTATGAAATCCTTGGAGGATATTATTTTTCTTAAAAATCATAATGGAAGTACTGAAATGTATAATAACTGGTATAAAAAAACTGAGGAAAAAATAAAAAACTTAAAGCTTGAAATTGAAACATTAAAAAATGAAAAAGAGAAATTCGCAGATAATATAAATAAAATTAATAATGGGATAGATCTTTTAAGTTCATCTAAAGAATATAATGAATATCTTACCTTAGATACAAAATATAATAGTTTTAAAGATGAATTAAATGAAAAATCTCAAAAAATTTTAAAAACTGGAATCAAAGAATTAAATTTAGAAATTGAATACTTAAAAAAACTTAGGAGTTTAGCTTATAAAAACTTTTTAATTAAAAATTCAGCAATAGGTAACATAAATAATATAGCAAAAGATTTTAATGAAAAAATCTCTATTAAGCAAAATGAACTTCTTGAAACTGAAAAAACATTCAATAAAATAAATACCTCAGTAAACGAAATAACACTTCCAAAGGTTAAAGAAGTTCAAAAAGTATTTGAGAATTTATATAACATATCAAAAGTTATAGCTAGAATCAAAGATAAGACCTTAGAATTTATTATTTTTGATACTGGAAACTTTAAATCAGCATATGGATATTTAAAACAAATTAATTCGATAAATGCATTAGATCTTGAATTTGAAAAAATAAAGATAATTATATATAGCTATGCAGAGCATAGGGCCTATAACTTATACAATGAATTTATAAAAGCTAAAGAAGCCAAAGTAAAGGCTCAAAGAACAATGAAAAATTTCAATTTACACACTGATAATGCCTCAAACAAATCTGATTTTTATATAGCTGCTCAAAAAATATATGATAATACTCCTGACTTTGAAGTTGAAACTAGAGATGATTTCTTTTATATGAAAAAGTATATGGAGTTTATATCTAGTAGTACTAAATCTATTAAAAGAAAAGATAAAGAAGCCATTGATAACTTAATTAAGAGCTTAAAATCTAATTAATTTCACAAAAATATGGGGTATTTTTTATGTCTAATGATAATTTCTAAAATATAGCAATTTCAACGTCTAGGGTATGGAAATGTATTAGTTTATTTATATCTTCTGACAAATAAAAAAATCCTTATACTCATTTTTAATATTTGAGTATAAGGATTTTTTTATTGATCCCATCCTAAAAGCTTCTTTTCAAGATCATCATAATCATAATCTCGACCCTTAAAATTATTAAATTTAAGTTGCTTTGCTGTTTTTATTGGCTTTTCATAATTTTCAGCAGTAGTTTTAAACCAACCTACTAACCCATTCCTTACATTTTGTGTTAGAGAATAATGTGCTACTTCCTCTATTAACTCTAATGTCTTGTTAGCATATTCTTTGTGTTTACTTGCAGCTTTATAAATTTCATTTGCTGATTTATCACTTATATTTTTATTACATACACGCTTTATTATATTTTTTACTTTTGAACTTATATCATCTTGAATATCTTCTTCAATTGTTGCTGATACCTCATCTATAGCCTGAATACTATTAATTTTAGTTGTATTCTTAGCTTTATTTGAGTGAATATAAAATTTTATTGAAGTTACTTTTCTACCTGTTTTTATTTCTTCAAAATCAAATTTTATATCTGTTTTTTCTTTAAGTTCTTTTTGAGCTTGTATTATAATTCTATTTTTAAAGTTTTGATATACTTTATAGGAATCTTTATCAGCTTTCAATATTTTTCTTAACCCATCAACTGTTATTTCAGCACCCCTTTTAAATTCATTAGATTTCAAAATTTCATACATTCTAATTGAATATTTTCCTTTGAGTTCTAATATGTTTTTAAGCCTATAACTTGTATAAAACTCCTTTAACCCTAGCATAAAAGGTTTTAACTTAGGACTAAATTCTAATTCAACTATTCCAGTTCCCTTTTCATATTCAGCACTAGAAAGCCATGATATTTGTGTTATCTTATTTCCATTTTCTATCTCGAAAACCTTCTTCATAAGTTCCTTTGTTACTTTTGGTATTACAGCATATTTAGATTTATCTTCAACACCTAATAATTCCATGAAATCAGAAATTTTAAACTTATAAGGTTTAAAATCTTCATCATTTGGTTGCACTGTACTTGCTAAAGTTAATATTATTCTTTGCTCTTCTAAACTTAAATCATAGTTAGATGTTATCAAAGTATTAGCTTTAGTAACTAAATAATTCTCATTCATATTATTCTCCCCCCTAGAAATATTTTACTATAATAATAATACTAATACAACAAAATGTATTAGTATTATTTAGGTATGCAAATGTATTATTTAGGTATGCAAATGTATTATTTAAATTCAATTTAGGTATGCAAATGTATTATTTAGGTATGCAAATGTATTATTTAAATTTTGAAAGCTAGTTATATCAACAGTTAAATGGTTCCTTAAACATTTAAAACAAAGTTTTAAATAAAACATATAAAACAACAACAGAGAATTTGTTGTTGTTTTATAAGAGATTTTAATTTTTTTATTCAGATATACCAACTTAAATGATATATTAATATTAGATACAATTTGATTATAAGGTGGTTAGTTATGATTTATGAAGATATGAGTTTAGATCAGATTATTGAATATATTAATACTGAATTGCTAAAAGGTAGAACTATGAAGGATATTGAGGAAAATGATTTTAATGTTAATGAAAGGGTTATTGCTAAAAGATTAGCTAGAAAAAATGTTAAAAAGATAAACGGACAATTTGTATTAAAAGATGGTTATAAAAAGCCCGAACTAGTTAAAAAGCAAGTAACTGAGCCAGCTATTGAGAAAATAAGTTCCAGCAATACTATTGATTTAATGCAAAATCAAGAATTTTTACTTTTAAGTAAAAAGGTTGATATGCTGGAGAAAGCATTTAAAGAAATGATGTGTATACAAGGTAGTTCTAAAGAAGTTACAAATGACTTAGGATTAAAGATATACTATAGTGAAGATAAACCTACAGCTAAAACTGTAAGATTATATAAAGAAGTTTGGGATAAGATTGATAAAGTTAAAGAGAAGTTTCCTCATTTAAGCTATCAGACGGTACTAAATAGTTTAATAGACGAAATAACAGAAAAATACTTAAGATCAGATAGAGAAGATTTATGATAAATGATTATATTAATAGAGAATATGATATAATATAAGTGATATTTAGGCCACCACCTAAATATTGCTTTAGTAAATTTGATTTAAGAATAGAAAAGCATTAGCTAGGATGGATGCTTCTTTTCTTTAATTGAGAAATTGAAAAAAGGTACTATTTCGTAACTATCATTGCGAAATAGTACCTTTTTTCATAGAAGTTTATTTATATTAAACCAAAAACTATGATTTTTTTAATTTTTAATAGTCTATAAATGGCTTAAAACCGTCAATTTTTATTTCTTCGTGAAAATTAGATTTAGCGAAGTCAAAAATTCTTTTTTTTGTGAAATATAATAGTTGTTTGAATATTTACATGGTGTAATTTATAATTTTTCTACTTAAATACTACTTATTTTATTTATTCTCTATATATTTGGTATTATCAATTTTTACATCGCTTATATGTTTATTTCCTTCAAAACTAAGTTCATTATTATCTTCATTATAAATTATATTTATATTTTCATTTTTAGAATAAGCAAATTGTATATTAAATTTATCTATCATATCCTTACTTAATACTATGGTAAATATATCCTTTTTATTATATAAATTATTTTCTCCATCTATATTAGTCCAAATATATCCTCTCTTCCAATTCATATCATATGAACGGTTTTTATTAGCTTCTTTGAAGAGCCATTCATCATTAATTTTATTTCTTTCAAATCTATTTCTTAGTATATCTATTTTCATATTAGTTGGCTCCACTAAAAAATTCACACTAACTATAAATGATTTAATTTTTACTTTTTTTATCCATTCATAGCTAATTATTAATTTTATATTATTATTTTCATCTTCATCTATTACAGTGCTATTTATAATTAAATTTATTTGATCATCGCCATATTTACTTTCAATCAAACTGTTATTCTTTACTTTATAATAGTTATTTTTACTGTAAATAACTTTTTCTGAATTTAATCCATATTCTTTTATTTCTTTATCTACTAAATAAAAATTTTTATTATTATCAACTTTAATAATAAAAAGAATAATTAATGATAAACTTAGTGCTATTATCCCAACAATATATTTTCTCAATGGCAACGCCTCCTATCCAATATTAATAATATTAAAAAAGTTAAAAATAAAAACCAATAATATACATTACTGGTTTTTATGTTACTCCAATAGACCCTATTCCTGTAGCATAACCATATTGAAGTTTAACTTGATTACTTGCTGTTGAACTTGTTTTTCTGGCTACAAATGTACAAGATCCTCTAAAGAACATTAAAGGAGAATTAAGTACTTTATCAGATAGACTAGACCATGTTACAGAATTATCTGAATTACTAAACGATCTACCATTAACATTGTCAATGATTTCCCATTGATACAAATAATCTTGCTTTTTCCATGTAACTTTTTTAACTGTTGAAGAATCTACATTCCAACCACTTGGCATAGAAATTGTAAATAAATGATCTTGAATTTGAAGTTTTTTAGTAAGCCACTCGTATGTTCCTGTAACATAGCTATTTCCAGCTGTAGTACCTGTTGTAGATGTCCATACATCAGTAGAAAGTTGTAAATCAGCTTTACTAATTTCACCCCTCATTAGAGGATTTATTAATTTAAGTTCTTGACTTTCCTCATCAATGTAATATCTACTAGTTTCTGATCCAGAATAAATAGCATTTCCTTTGATTATAAATGATGCTATGTCCTCCTTTTGTAAATCTGATAATTTTTCTACAAGTTCTTTAGGTGCACCTGTATTTAATAAAACCTCATCCGCATTAATTTTAGTATTAATACTAGCATATGTTGGTATTGTTAAAATAAAAAGAAAACTTAAAACTGTAGCTGTAATACCTTTAATAAATTTAAGCATATAATATCACCATCCTCATACAATATTTTACACCATTTAAATATTTTTACAATATATAAATATATAAATATATTGTATTTTTGTAGTTTGTTATTATAATATCTTCAATATATGTAGGATTAATTCATAAAATAATTAATGAATAATTTATTTAAAATAAATTTAAATCACATTTCCATAATATAAATTATGAAAAATATGGTTTTTATATACGTATCATTTATTCGTAAAAATTCAATTTAGCGAAATAATAATAAAAT